>CAYUIS010000173.1:0-9105 GCA_964444825.1 uncultured Anaerolineales bacterium
AACTGACGGCCTTTTGGTGCCCGGTGCTTCCAGCAAGCACCGGGCACTTTGCCCTCCAGGTGCGGTGCACGTTCTGCGTGCGCTGCACCTGATCCTCCTCCGTTTGACAAACAAGGAATTCGCGTGCACAATATGGGTGTCGTCGGCCCTGCACCGCAACCACATTGCCCGCCAAGGCTCCGGGTATCATCGCCGCGACCCGCATAAGTCAACCTTCAGGGAGTGCAGTGCTGACCCGAACCAGTCCAGCGACCCAGGCAGATTGGCCGGGATGTCCCGATCCGCTCAAAACCTGGCGAGCCAGCAGTCAATGTAAAGAAGAAGAACCCGGATGTTCACCATCAACGGCACCATCGCCGTGACCATTACCGGGCTAACTGTGCGAGACGGCAAGGCGAACTATGGCGGCGGCGTGTACGTCTACGGGGACAGCGCGGCGCTGAACGGGACACAGGTGATCAGCAACTCGGCTGAATATGGCGGCGGGATATATGTCTGGAATAGCGACGCGACGCTGAACGTGAGCGGGGGGACCTTGCCAACAACTCGGCCTCCGACGATGGCGGCGGGGTGTGTCCTGGGTGTACGTCGACGCTCACCGTGGCGCACAACGCGCCCGGCAGCCCGGCCGTCTATCCGTTGCGCTGTACCGGTATCGTGTTGAACAACCACATCTTCCTGCCGCTGGTGCTGCGTTATCAGTGACGACCCTACTTTAAGGACAAGCTATGGGATCGCATCCAATCAATCTCGCCATTCGATTTCTACTTGAATTATCGGCTCTGCTAGTGGGTCACTTGTCACGCCCGCAGCCATTTCTCAGGCGCAAACAATGGCGATACCTGTGTCAAATGCCCCACTAGCAATGGGCATCTGGGGCTGGCGGCAGAGTGAAGGCTGGGTTCAGTTCCTTCTGGCGTCGGGCATCCCGATAATGGCTGCTGTTGTGTGGGGTGTGTTTGCTGTTCCCGATGATCCTAGCCGTTCGGGAGCAGCTCCACAGTCCCAGTGCCTGGACTTTTGCGTCTGGTGATAGAGTTGGCGATATTCGCATTCGCTACCTGGGCACTCTATGATCTGGGAGCTGCACGGTTGTGTTGGGCTCTGGGCATTGTTGTAGCCGTTCACTACGTCGCCTCATACGATCGTATACTGTGGCTGATCACACGGCAGAAGTAGCTATGAAGGAACCCAATAACAACCTGGTTGAAGCAGCCACAAAGGTAATTGCGGCTGTACGACGATTGCTGTCTAACCGCCCAGGTCCCATTGTTGTTGCCCTGGACGGAGGCAGCGGCGCTGGCAAGCCTACCCTGGCTCGATTGATCCAGGATCAAGTGGAAACGGCGTTGATTCCAATCGATGATTTCTTTGCTGCCGACATTCCTGACAGCCATTGGGACGAGTTTTCCGTTGAAGAAAGACTGAGGTATGTGTTCGATTGGCGCTGCTTGCGGGAAAGCGCTATAGAGCCTCTTCTTGCCGGTGAGCCTGCAAAGTGGTATGCTTTCGATTTCGAGTCAGGTTTGCGTCCGGATGGCACTTATGGGAGACAGGCCGATCCCGCTGAACGAGAACCTGCCGCCGTGATACTGCTTGAAGGCGCTTACGCTGCTTGCCCGGAACTTACTGACCTGGTAGACTTGGCTATCTTGGTCGATGTGCCGGTTGAAGAGCGGCACGCGCGACAAAAGGTGCGTGAGGATGCAGCCTTTCTGGAGGAATGGCATAGGAGGTGGGATCCGGTTGAGAGCTACTATTTCACGCAAGTGAGGCCGAAAAGCTCTTTTGATCTGGTGGTGAAGCTGGAATAGTGGGCGTCTGACAAGCGCGCGGAGCCGGCCGGTGCTGGGCGCGGCGCTTTGCAGTCGATTGGTAGGGGAGGTTGGTCGCGCGAGCGAAAGACATCATCCAGCCCGCCCTGGCGGCTCGCACGCGTGCCGTCAGGTGAATCAAGCAAATGGGGAATCACACCAATGGTAGAGATCCCAGTCGCTGCTGTTGAACGAAACAAGGCCTGGATCGAGGCCGTTACCCGCACCCTGAAAGAGAGTGGGGAGTCAGAGCTTTCCCGGCTGGCTATGAGAAATGCAGGAAAGAGGTGTGCGACTCAGCTTCTGGCCAAAATCGTTGCCCATTATGGCCGTGAACCTCAGTCAGTTGATGAGCTTATTGAGGCCATCAACAAGCGCAGGAAAGAGATCCTAAAGGCATTCAATCTGTGGGAAAGGGAGGGGAACAAGGCGTATTTCAGGCTAGACCAATGTGGGTGTGATTTGGTGGAGGCTGGTCTGGCTGAGCCGAACCCTGTTTTCTGCCTTTGTTCATCAGGCATGTTTGAGAACCTATTCGCACCATTTTGCCGGGGTACTGTCAGAACGGAGATTGTCAAGGCGATTGGCTTGGGTGATGAGTGCTGCGAGTTTATCGCGCATTTTGATGGATAAGGAAAAGGCGCGGCTAGCAAAGGGTTGGGATGGGAGAATTGAATGTCGTCGGAAAAAGCGAGGGACTATTTTGAATTCATAGCCAACCTTGGGATGACCAAGCACTTTGGAAGCATGGAGGCCACACGTGAACTGGCCGAGCTGTGTCACATCGGAAGGGGACACTTTGTGTTGGATGTCGGTTGCGGTGTAGGAGCCACGCCCTGCTACCTGGCGAAAGCGGCGAACTGCCAGGTGGTCGGTGTGGACCTGTTGGAACGGATGATCGAACAATCGCGAGAGAGGGCAAAGGTGCAGGGTGTGCTTGGTCGCGTCGAGTTCACAGCCGCCGATGCACGGAAGCTGCCGTTTGAAGATAACCTTTTCGACGCGGTTATAACGGAATCGGTGAACGTCTTTTTCGACGATAGGCGGGAGGCGATGGGCGAATATGTGCGGGTGACCAGGCCTGGGGGATACGTGAGCATTACTGAGATGACGTGGCTCAGGCCGCCGACACCAGAGGCGCAGGAATACTACAAGCGGGTGGCCTATATCGAGGCGCTGGAAGCTGGTGGCTGGACAGAATTGTTGGAGCAGGCAGGATTGAAGGAGGTAGTTGGCGCCGCTCACCCGGTCGATATCCCGTCGGAGAGCAAAGGTCGGTTTGAGCGATACGGTTGTTGGGGGATTATGAGAATTATGCTAAAGACGCTGGCGCTGGTTTTGAGGGATCCGGGATCACGCGAGTACCTGAAGGACGGGACGGGGGGAGTGGCCAAAGGGTTGCTTGAGATCACGGGCTATGGAGTGTACGCTGGACGGAAGAGGTAGTGTAACGATTTTGATGTAGAAAGGAGACAATGGTATGGAGAAAGCAGATCGTAGTGCGCTTATTGCCCTTCCCGTCGTGATACTGTTGGCGCTTGGGGTCGCTTGGGCCGGCAGCCAGGACGGAGCCCCGGTCGGTGGGATCCCGATTTTCGCCCTCGCGGTTGGGCTGGCCTTCCTGATCCAGTGGCTGGCCTTCATCGCGGCCTACCTGCTGCAGACCGAAAAGTTCTATGATCTCACGGGCAGTTTCACCTACATCTCCGTGACGATTATGGCGGTGCTGCTCAGCCCCGCGGTCGATGGACGGTCGATCCTGTTGCTGGTTCTGGTGGTGATCTGGGCGGGACGCCTGGGCACCTTCCTGTTCCGACGCATCCAGAAGGCGGGGAAGGACGCCCGCTTTGACGAGATCAAAGTCTCCTTCATCCGCTTTCTCAACACCTGGACGTTACAGGGGTTGTGGGTGACCTTCACGCTGGCTGCTGCGCTGGCTGCCATTACCACGACCACCCGGAAGGAACTGGACCTGTTCGCCCTGATCGGATTCCTTGTTTGGGCTTTCGGGTTCGCTTTCGAAGCCCTGGCCGACGCTCAGAAGAGCCGCTTCCGGGCGGATCCGCAGAACAAGGGCAAATTCATCAACACCGGTCTGTGGGCCACGTCCCGCCACCCCAACTATTTTGGTGAGATCGTGCTGTGGATCGGCGTGGCGATCATCGCCTTGCCCGTCCTGCGGGGCTGGCAGTGGGTCACCTTGATATCCCCGGTGTTTGTCACCCTGCTGCTCACGCGAGTCAGCGGCGTGCCCATCCTGGAGAAGCGGGCGGATGAAAAGTGGGGCGGTCAGGAGGACTATGAGGCCTACAAAGAGCGCACGCCTGTGTTGATCCCTCGACCTCGTCGAAGATAGCGGAACCTTAACCCTCTGCCGCTTAACCGATCAGGGCCAGGATGCATTTGCGGGGTATGGGGAGAAAATGAAACGTTTTGTGGCCCTTACGGCGTGAGTGATAACCGGCGCAACAATCGGTGAGATGATGGAAGCCAAACTCAACGTGTCGTACGCTTCTGCGGCTGAGCTCGATTGGATTGAGCGAAATGACACCCACATTCCCAAACAAACGATAGAAAACAAGGTCAGAGCAGGAGAGTACATCATTGCCAAGGTCGCAGATGAGCCGGCCGGTTGTCTACGGTTCGGGTACTTTTGGTCAACGATTCCGTATATTGAGGTCATCTGGGTCGAGGATCGTTTCCAGCGTAGGGGAATCGGTCGGGCGATGGTCCGTTTTCTGGAAGATCATGCGCGCGCTCGCGGGCAAAAACTGATTATGAGTTCATCTCAGGCGGATGAGCCGGGGGCCCAGGCCTTCCATCGGAGGATTGGCTTCCGAGACGCCGGGGCCCTGGTGGACTTGAGGCCACTGCAAAGCGTGACGGAAGTCGTTTTTGTCAAGGAAGTCTAGATGGGTGACTTGCCCAATGCAACTGACATCTTATCCTGACGTCGACAAGCTGTTGATTGATCTGCTGCAGCGAATCCGGCAGATACTCGACGATAAACTGGTTGGTCTGTATCTATATGGCTCTTTGGTCAGCGGTGACTTTGACGAGGGTGTCAGTGACTTTGATCTTTTGGCGGCTACGGCGACCGATATTGATGACACGGAATTCGACCGGCTACAGAGGCTGCATCTTGACTTTGTCGACAGCCACCCCGAGTGGGACAATCGGGTCGAAGTAGCCTATTTGTCGGTGGCTGGACTCGAGACCTTTAAGACAAAAGCGAGCCAGATCGCCGTCATCAGCCCCGGCGAACCGTTCAACATCAAGCAGGCGGGAAGAGACTGGTTGATCAACTGGTGGCTGGTACGGGAGCGCGGGCGCACGCTTTACGGTCCTGATCCCAAGACACTGATCGCCCCGATCTCCAGAGAGGAATTCCTTGACGTCGTATGGGAGCACACCCAGCTTTGGCGTGAGTGGGTGAAGGATTCGCGCCACAGAAAAGCGCAGGCTTATACCATATTGACGATGTGCCGAGCGTTGTATGCAGCCAAGCACGGCGAGCAGGTGTCCAAGAAACAGGCGGCGTTATGGGCGCGGGAGGTCTTGCCGGAGCAGGCAGGGTTGATCGATCGGGCGCTTGAATGGCGTACGGCGGAGGATGATGACGAGATCGATCACGAGGCGACATTCGCAGAGACGGAGCGGTTTGTGTACTTTATGATTGACCAGGTGGAGGCTGTTCTTGAATGAGGGGCAGGCTGGAGGTCTTTTGTGACTATCGGGTAGGCATTGAATGAGTCTGTAGCGTGCTACGATCAGTGGGTCAGAGCAGCATTGCCCAATTATGACGAGATCTTTGCCGTGGCCAAGGAACTGATACCCTATATCCAGCTTGTCCATTCATCATCTGGCTGATGATGACAAGCGAGACGTGTTTCGCAGGATCTATGCTGCCTTGCAAGAGAAACGGAATTCACAAGTTGTCCTGCTGGGAACAGGAACCCCCAACGCAGATCCTGAGCGCTCAGGGCCCGCCGTGGCCGTGATCGTGAACCAAACCCCTTACCTTGTTGATTTCGGCCCGGGCCTTGTGCGCAGAGCTGCCGCAGCATACGAGCAAGGGGTAAAAGCTCTTGAGATTCCAAAGCTGAGCCGAGCCTTTGTGACCCATCTGCACTCGGATCACACAGCCGGGTATCCTGATCTGATTCTGACCCCGTGGGTGCTAGGCCGGCGGCAGCCTCTAGAGGTGTACGGTCCTGCGGGCCTTGAAGCAATGACCGACCACATTCTGGCGGCATACGAGGCGGATATTCAAGAGCGGCTGCAGGGGCTGGAACCGGCGAACGATCAAGGATACAAGGTTCGGGTCAAGGAGGTGGAGCCGGGATGGGTGTACGAGGATGGGAATGTGAGTGTGGAGGTCTTTGAGGCGAAGCACGGGTCGTGGGCGGCATATGGCTACAAGTTCTATGCGCCAGACCGGGTGATCGCCATATCGGGTGATACAGCACCGCGAGAGGGATTGGCAGAGGTGTATCGAGGTTGCGATGTGGTCATTCACGAGGTCTATTCCTGGGTGGGGTTGGAGGGTCGAGCGAAAAAGTGGCAAGAGTACTATTCGAGCGTGCATACGTCGTCACGGGAATTGGCAGAGATTGCGACGCAGGCCAGACCAGGCTTGTTGGTCCTGTATCATCAGCTTTTCAACGGTGTGACAGAAGCCGAGTTGCTACGGGAGGTTGAGGAGGGATACGGGGGCAAAGTGGTTTCCGGGAGAGACCTGGCCGTCTATTGAGTCTGCTACGCTTTGCCTGTTTGCCTAGTCGTGTGTTTGCAGTCGCTTCGTGAGTGAGGTATACTTTTCCCGGCCTATGGGTCGTAATCAAGGAGGACAGTATGCATCAACTACCCAACGGAACGTGCCGGACAACGCCAGGCATTACCCTGGTTGTCCTCCTGGTCCTGGCCGTGGGGAGTGGGTGTGCAACTCCGCCGGCCTCGCCCACGGCGACGTCCGTGCCGACCGTCGCTTTTACGCCCACATCGGAGCCGGCTCCAAGCCTAACACCTCTCGCGCCGACAGAGACGCCCACGGCGGCGCCGACCGACACGCTCGCCTCGCCCACGGAGCCTCCAACGACGCCGGTGCTCACCGAGACGCCGGTAGCTTCCGCTCGCTACCAGCTCACCTTCGAGGCGATCTGGAGCGCCGAGACCCATCCAACAGATTTTCCCCCTAACCCCCACTTTTCGGGTCTGATCGGGGCCGCGCACGGCCCGGGCGCCAGCCTGTGGGAGGAAGGGGGAGCAGCGACTCCCGGGATCAAGAATATGGCCGAGACGGGGGCCAAGAGCCCGCTCGATGCTGAGATCGACGGGTTGACCGGCGTCGGCAGCGCCTGCGTCCTGATCTCGGGGGGAGGCGTCAACCCGTCGCCCGGCGCGGTGACGGTAGAGTTTGTCGCCAGCCTGGATTGCCCGCTGGTCTCGGCGGTGACGATGATCGCCCCCAGCCCGGATTGGTTCCTGGGTGTATCTGGCCTGAGCCTGCTCGTCAATGGTGCGTGGATTGAGCAGGAGGTTGTGGCCCTGTACCCCTACGATGCCGGAACGGACAGCGGCGGCAACTATACCTCTCCGAACGCACCCACGGCCAGTCCGGAGTTGATAGTCCGGATCGAGACAGAGCCGTTGCTGGTCGATGGGACCGTGCGTCCCCTCGGCACGTTCACGTTCACTCGCCTGGGCGAGTGAGAAAGCACCCTATTGAACAGGAGGGCGAATATGGAATACCGGGAACTGGGACGCACCGGGTGGCAGGTCTCTGCCGTGAGCTTTGGAGGATGGGCGATCGGCGGGACCTGGGGCCCGGTGCAAGACTCTGACTCTTTGGCGGCGCTACATCGTGCCGTGGAGCTGGGGGTCAACTTTTTCGACACTGCCGATGTCTATGGCGATGGGCGCAGCGAGCGCCTGCTAGGCCAACTGCGCCGCGATCACCGGGAGATCATCATCATCGGAACCAAAGCGGGACGGCGGCTCAATCCCCACGTCGCGGCAGGGTACAACCGCGAGAACCTGAGTGCGTTCGTCGAGCGCAGCCTCAAGAACCTGAGGATGGAGGCCCTTGATCTGCTTCAGCTCCATTGTCCGCCACCCGCGGTCTACTATATGCCGGAGGTCTTTGGTTTCCTGGATGACCTGGTGGAGGCGGGCAAAGTCCGCACCTATGGTGTGAGCGTCGAGAGGGTGGAAGAGGCGCTCAAGGCGATCGAGTATCCGAACGTGCACACGGTCCAGATCATCTTCAATATGTTCCGTCACCGTCCCTCCGAGCTGTTCTTTGAGCAGGCACAGAAGCGGCGAGTCGGCGTCCTGGCGCGCGTGCCGCTGGCGTCTGGGATGCTTACGGGCAAGCTGAGGCCGGATACGGCTTTCGACCGCGATGACCATCGCGCCTTCAACCGCCAGGGTGAGTCCTTCGACCGGGGTGAGACCTTCTCCGGGGTTGACTATGACGTCGGGCTGCAGGCCGTCGCCGAACTGAAGGCCATATGCCCGCCGGGAATGAGTATGGTGCAGTTTGCGTTGCGCTGGATTCTGATGTTTAAGGCTGTGAGCTGCGCGATCCCGGGGGCAAAGCGTCCATCACAGGCTGAGGAGAACATCTCTGCCGCCGAGTTGCCGCCCCTGTCCGAAGAGACGATGAGCCAGGTGCGGTCTATTTACGAGCGTCACATTCGCGAGTTGGTGCATCACTACTGGTAGGCTCGTTTGGGGCGAGCTGTCGCAGCGAAGGGCGTAAATAGCAAAGGGCAGCGAATCAAGGGGAGAGACAAGGAGGGACGCTACAATGACTGACAAGAGCCAGATCGAGCCGGAACTGCGCCTGGCTGCTGTGTGTGGCCTGTTTTGTCCTAGCTGCACCATCTACATTGGGACGACGGAGGACCCCCAACGGCTGGAGACCGTGGCCCAGCGTTTTGGTGCGACCGTGGAGGAGGTCAAGTGTTTCGGCTGTCGCGCGGAGAAGCGGCTGCCTTACTGTGCCCAGTGCAAGATGGCGGCCTGTGCTGCCGAAAAGGGGCTCGACTTTTGTGGTGCGTGTGATGTGTATCCCTGCCAGGAGTTGGATGCCTTCCAGGCGGCGAGGGTTCACCGGATCGAGCTGTGGCAGGCGCAGGAGCGCATCCAGGAGGTGGGCTATGAGCGTTGGTTTGAGGATATGGTGGCCCACTACGCCTGTTCCGAATGTGGCGCTCTGAACTCGGCCTACGACCTGGTGTGCCGGAAGTGTGGGGCGGATCCAAGCTGTGCCTACGTCGCTGCCCAT
>CAYUIS010000174.1:0-8938 GCA_964444825.1 uncultured Anaerolineales bacterium
AACACCGCCGTTATCTGCGTTCGAGCGGGGGTGTTCTGTCAGGAGGGTGGTTGGTGCGACGTCAATTGAAACGGAAGCCTCGAGGGCGCGACCTAGCTCGAGCACTTTTGACATTGCTTATGTTCCTCTTGCTTTTGGTCCTTGCCGGCGCAGTGGGGCTGACTGTTTTTGGCCAGGTGTACGACTTGACTTTTGCCTCCGACATGTTGCCGGACTTTACCATAGAGAGCACCAGCAGTGATCCTAGTGATGTGGTGTATGATCCCGGCAAACCATTGCCTCGATGGGAGGGCACCGAGCGGATCAACGTTCTGGTAATGGGCATTGACCAGCGCCAGAACGAACAGGGCCCTTGGCGCACCGATACGATGCTGGTGCTGACGCTCGACCCCGTCACCAAAAGCGGCGGGATGCTCTCTATCCCACGGGACTTGTGGGTGCCGATTCCCGGCTACGAGGCAGCGCGCATCAATACCGCTCACTATCTGGGCGAACTGTACGACTATCCCGGTGGCGGCCCAGCGCTGGCGGTCAAAACGGTGCAGTACAACATCGGCGTTCCCATCCACTACTATGCTCGTTTTAACTTCCCTGCCTTTGAGGAGATGGTAGAGCTCATCGGTGGGATCGACGTCTATGTCGAAGAGGAGATCGATGATCCTCTGTATCCTGATGAAGCGTACGGGTACGATCCGTTGCACATCCCGGCTGGCTGGCAGCATCTCAACGGTGAATTGGCGCTCAAATATGCCCGGACTCGCCATTCCGCTGGTGGTGACTTTGACCGAGCCGAACGCCAGCAACAGGTCCTGATGGCGATACTTGAACAGGTCACCCGACTTGACCTGCTGCCCCAGTTGGCGCCTCGCGCACCTGAGCTGTGGCGTACGTTGCAGGGAGCGGTGGAGACTGATCTGACGTTGGATGAGATCATTGCGCTAGCACAATTGGCGGGTGAGGTAGAGACCGAGGATATTCGCTACGGTGTCATTGACGAGCACTATACCCAATTCTGGACGACACCGGATGAACAACAGGTCTTGATTCCCCTGCGCGACCGTATGCGGGAGATGAGGGAGTACATCTTTACCACCGAGGCTGTCTCGCCTGAATATGGCGAAGATCCGGCTACCCGCTTGGCGGAGGAGGCGGCCTTGATCAAGGTTATGAATGGTACCACGACGGAGGGATTGGCCGGAGTTACGACCGACTATCTCGTTCAGCAGGGGCTGCAAACTACGGATCCCGAAAATGCCGATCGATCTGACTATGCAGAGTCGTTGGTCATCGTCTACACCGGCAAGACCTATACCGCCGAGTATTTGACCCGCCTTCTTGGTCTTCCTCTGACGGCGGTTGTGCACGGCCCCGACCCTAACGCCACATACGACATCGCGCTCATTCTGGGAGCCGACTACCAATCCCCTGAGCAATAGCGTTCAAACTGGCTGGCGATTCAAGAGAGGAATTGAACCCCGGTCGGTCAAGACCGGGGTTCTTGGCAGTGATCTGTCCTCGCGGCTTGCTCAGTTTTCATTCTCGCCGATCTGCAGTGGTCCGTTAGCTGGCTGCTGTGCCCGCTCCCCGAGCAAGCGCGATTTTTTGTAGGCTGCCCAGATAGCCTTGGAGAGGATCGTGCGCAGCCCTCCCTTCTCCAACTGATAGACCGCCTCGGCGCTGGTGCCCCCGGGCGATGTGACCTGATTTCGCAGTTGGGCCAGGTGCAGCTCCGACTGTTGGGCGAACTTGGCAGAGCCGAGTACTGTCTGGAGGATCAGCAATCGTGCCTGCCGCCGGGAAAAGCCCAGGTGTACCGCTGCGTCCACCATCGCCTCCATCAATAGAAACACAAAAGTGGGTCCGGTGCCGCTGACAGCCGTGGCCATATCCAGCGCATCCTCTTGGCCGACGTACATCTCCTGGCCCATTGTCCGCAAAATGGTCTGTGCCTGGGCCCGCTGCACCTCCGTTACCGCCGGAGCTGCCGTCCACACAGTCATTCCCTCTGCAATCTGGGCTGGGGTATTGGGCATACTCCGCACGACAGCGGCGTGGTCGAGGCCATCGCAGATGGTGGCGATCGGTATGCCGGCCACGATAGAAAAAACAAGTGCGCTGGGACGCACTTGGTGGCACAACTCGGCCAGCACGGTGGGCATCACCTGGGGTTTGACCGCCAGAACCAGGACGTCGGCTTCCTTGGCTGCTGTGGTATTGTCAGTGGTGACGCGGATGGTATAGCGGGCTCTCAATTCCTCGCCCCGGGCGGCCCGCGGGCCACTGGCGACGATCCTGTCCGGATTCAGGTTGCCCACCTTTACCAAGGCCTTAATCATCGCCTCGGCCATCGTGCCACTGCCGATGAACGCCAGTGTCGAATCGCCCAAGAGCTTGTCGACTGTCATGTCTTCTGCTGTGTGGTTACTGTGGTTGTCGGTCATTGATTTCCTTTGACTATTTTAGTTTTTCTCCTGTACCAAACTCCCGATACAGGCTCAGGTCCTCCAGGACCTCCTCGTCCTCTGGTGTGAGCGTGTCTGCCACCATCCGGGCCAACAACGCGCCGACGCCCGGCCCCAGCATGTATCCCTGGCCACACATACCGACGGCGCAGATATAGCCATCCACCTCCTGGGCTCGCCCAATGATGGGGAAGCCGTCAGGCGTCATCGGATAGAGACCCCGCCAGGTCCGACGGACTTTGACGTTGGCCAGTTTTGGCATCAGGTCTACCATACGCTGCGCAATCATTGGCAGGAACACCGAGGTCTCCCGTCGATCGGTCCCCACGATCGGTGGTTCTGGTGTGATGCAAAAGACGATAGGACCGGGCAGGTGTTGGTAGAAATAATAGTTCTTGGAACCTGCTGCCGGTCGAATATCCACCACCATCGGCTCCAGGAAGCGCGCCACCGGCTCGGTGATGCCTGCTTCGTGACTGTCGGGCATCACCGGCACGTTGAGCCCGGCCATTTGGGCTACCGCTCGCGCCCACGGGCCAGCGGCGTTGATGACCGTGCCGGTCGCATATCCCCCCTTGTCGGTACGTACTCCCACCACCTGTCCTCTCCGGCGGATGATGCCCGTGACCCGCTCCCGGAGGCAGAATTCGACCCCGCGTTCCCGCGCCCGGATGTAGAACGCATGGGCGGTGAGCAAAGGAGAAGCGGATCCATCGCCCGGCGAGTAGGTCCCCCCGATGAGGCCATCGGGATTCAGGGATGGGATCACCTCCAGGAGGCTCTCCTTGTCCAGCCAGTCGATGTTGAGCCCGTGGGCTTGTTGGATCTTGAGGAGATCGTTCAGAACAAGCTCCTCCCGCTCCCGGTAGGCGACGAAGGAGTAGCCCCCCTGGTACCATTCGATGTTGTCCCCATACATATCCTGCCAGGTTGAGAACACCTCGATAGACTTGAGACAGAGACGGATCTTTGAGGGGGTGGAGTGGGTGGCGCGGATGCCGCCGATAGCGGCCTTGTTCGATCCCTGGCCTGGACTAGCGAATTGGTCGATGACCAGCGGTTTGAGCCCTGCTTTGGCCAAAAAGAAGGCTGCCGGCAACCCTACGCTCCCTGCCCCGACGATGATGGCGTCGTAAACCTTGGTCGTCATATGTGCCTCCTTGTTCTCCTACTCACCGGAATAGAATATGCGATAGATGACGCCACCGCTGTCATCGGACACGAATAGACTGCCATCTGTAGCGGTGATCACGTCCACCGGACGACCCCAGTTGGATCCGTCCTCCCGTAGCCAGCCGGTGGCAAAGTCCTGCACTGGGCCAGTCGCCCCGTTGCGCATCGGGATGCGCACCACCTTGTAGCCTGTAGGCGCCGTGCGGTTCCACGAGCCGTGGAAGGCGACGAACAGGTCTCGGTGGTATTCATCAGGAAACTGCTGTCCTCCGTAAAATGCCAATCCCAATGGGGCCGAGTGCGCCTGCATTTCAACCACAGGTGCCAGTATGCCATCGCAGGCGTTTGGGCCTCCGAAATCCGGGTCCACGATGCGTCCACTATGGCAGTAAGGCCATCCCGCGTCGTTCTCTCCCTGGATGACGTAGATCGTCTCAGGCGGCAGGTCGTCGCCCAGCCAGTCACGCCCGTTGTTGGTAGCCCAGAGCTCGTTGGTGCCGGGCCGAAAGGTGATGCCGACAGCGTTGCGCAGCCCTCGTGCATAGATCTCCTCGCCGCTGCCGTCCGGGTTGTAGCGCACGATGGTCGCTCGTCTCTCGTTCTCTTCGACGCACACGTTGCACGAGGAACCGATGGAGATGAAAAGTGTGGACCAATCAGGGCTAAAGAGTACAGTACGGGTGGAGTGGCCGCCGTCCGGCAGCCCTCCCACGATCACCTCGCGCTTCTGAAACACACCGGCTTCGTCCGGTGCGCTCAAGCGCAAGATCTGGGTCGTTTCTCCGACGTAGAGGGAGCCGTCCGTGTAGAAGGCAATGCTGCTGGGGGCGCGCAGACCCTCGGCGATGACTTCCACGCCGTCTGCCACGCCATCGCCGTCCCGATCGGGAAGCCGTACGATACGCCCGGCGCCTCGATCGGCTACGTAGAGCTGGCCGTCTGGGCCGAGCGTCATCATACGTGGGCTGCCCATCGCCGCCGAAAAGATCGAGATGCCAAAGCCAGACGGGAGGTTGATCGGCTCCACCGGCGGGAGCACGCGCGTAGCGATGACCTGCACAGTGGGTGTGGGTGTGTGGGGTTGAGAGGGGGTAGGCGTGGAGGTGAGGGTAGGTTCCGCGCCAGTCGTCAGAGTGGGGATGGGCTCATCGGCAGTTCCTGAGGTAGGCAGCGGAACCGTCGTCGGTGCAGGGGGGTCGGGGAGCTCCTTGTGCAGCAAGGTCTGTAGACGGCGAGGACCGACCAGCCAAACAGCGCTCAGCACAACCAGTAGGATCAGCGCACTCACAATCAGCAACTTTAGCCAGGATTTCCTCATCTGTAACGTTGATTCTCCACTGGTGGTGGGCTCTATTCTCTCCAGATCGATTCCATTTCCCACACATCCGTTTGCCAGAGATGGCCATCGCCACCTTTGGCATACAACTCGAGCCTGTTGTATGGGCTGCGGGGAAAAACCAGATCGGTTATCGAAACGCTTCCGTCGTTCGCCAAGACTTCTATCGAAGACCGGTCCACAAAGATGTCTAGCCTCATCCTGTTCGATTCCGGGATTCCCATAACCTCGTGCCGGAAACCTGCAAAGTCTGGATTAAAGTCGGTCACACCTGAATCTCGACGGTCGACGAACAGTCTTTGGGTCAGAGCCTCATAGCCGACGGTTGTTTTTTCACCATTTGTGTTTCCTACGACGAGTCCGAACTCGGATGCTGTTCCTGGTTCATACTCGACTAGAACCTCAAATGCCCCGTTCGTCAAACAATCTGCTATCGTGAGGCCCATCGTTTCAGAAATAGCCCTGTCCTCCACTTTGAGGCTCTTTCCCCTCAAAGCCAGCAGTTCGATGACCGGTATCGATGCAAGGCGGACTTTTTTCGACTGTGTCGTCTTCAGAACGAGTTCGCGCGGAATGGTCATTGTTCCCCGCCAAGGCGATGTAGGGATATCCTCTGCATATCGCCAGTTGCTCATCCAGCCAAGGAATATGCGGCGCCCATCCTGTTCTGGGACATCCGAGAAGGTTATGCCTGCGTAATTGTCCCTGCCATAGTCGAGCCAAAGGGTAGTTGTGTGGGGATTGCTGTTGATAAACCTTGTGCCATCAAAATCGCCAACAAAGTACTGCGTGCCGGAACCACCATTCGGAGAGCCGTCGCCGGTGGATACCAGCATGACCCATCTCTTGTTCTCAACGTTGTGGTCGACGGGCAACTCAAACAGGTCGGGACACTCCCAGACACCGCCATGAGCACCCTCAAGTTCTCCAAACTCGCTCGCATACGTCCATCTCCGCAGGTCCGGGGATGTGTAGATCATCACTCGGTCGCTGGTGGCGATGACCATCACCCAGCGGTTCGACTCATCGTGCCAGAACACCTTGGGGTCGCGGAAATCCTGAATGCCGGGGTTGGGTATCACCGGGTTGTCTGGATACATGATCCAGTTTCTTCCTCGATCGTTGCTGTAGGCTATCCCCTGTTGTTGATGGCCTTTGTGTTCTTGGGTAAAGATGGCCATCAGCACCTTTTCGTCGCCGGTCTGGAGCCCACTGCTGTTGTTCCAGTCTACTACAGCACTCCCTGACCAGATGGCCCCCAACTGATCGGGGTATAGCGCGATGGGAAGGTGCTCCCAATGAACCAGATCAGGGCTTACGGCGTGTCCCCAGTGCTTTGCTCCATGGTGATCAATCGTCTCAGGCAGGTACTGATAAAATAGGTGATACTCTCCATCATAGGTCACCAGGCCGTTGGGATCGTTCATCCACCCCTTTTCGGGGGTGAAATGGAACTGTGGCCGGTAGCTCTCTGTATAGGTGGCGCCTGCTCCGCAACCGTTCATGGTGAATGCCAGAATCAATCCTGTGACCGTTATTCCTATCGCAAAGACTCGGTTCTCCCTCAACCGCCGACCACCACCTTCTTCTACAGACCCCCCTCGTGCGCGTCTGTGGCGTGGCCTGCCGGGGTTTCCTCAGACGGCCTCTCACCGGCGGTGACGCCGACAAAGGCTCCCATCGGCACCTCCACGAACAGTGGCCGTTGGGTGCTCTCGGTCATCTCTTGCAGTGGAATCCCCTCTTCTCGGAACAGCCGCTTGATCAGGTTGGTGCACGTCTTGCCGCCACACGCCCCCATCCCGGCTCGCGTCACGCCCTTGATGTGGTTCATGTCTCGGATTCCGGCTCGGATCAGTGCCCGAATCTCCCCCACCGTCACCCGCTCGCAGCGGCAAATGACCTCGTCATCCGTCATACGTTCGACGTATCTTTCCATCGGCTCCGTCACCGCTGGCTCCTGCACTCGGATGCCTGCAATGTATTTGGCGATCTCGCGCGGGGCCCGCACCTGCACCAGCAACGCCTGGTCGGCGAACTTTGGGGCGCGTACCCTCGTTACCTCCACGTTGCCCAGCATGGTTCCTTCTGTGTCCAGCACCGTTACAATGTCTCCCTCGTGAATTGTGGTCCGTGTGAACTCGTAAGGGATCGTCACTGTCGGGTACTCGGCGTGTTTGCGGAAATCCACCAGCGTGATGGCCAGCCCGGGACAGATCGCGACACACTGGGCACACCCGGTGCAGCCCTCTCCCACGTACTCTGGCAATGCTCGAATGTCTATGGATTGCCCCAGGTCCGCTCCCTCCATCACGATGCACCCCTGCGGGCAGACGGAGGTGCAAGGGTTGCAGGGAATCTCTTGGGCACAGTGGAGCACCGGGAAGATGCCATCTTCCCCTTCCGGTATATCCTCGGTGACAACGGCTCCGGGACGGGATTTGAGGATCTCGGCGGTGCGGTGCCACTCTGGCGGGATATCCCCCACGTCTCGCCCCAGGCTGCGGGCGATTTCTAGCCCTCGGATGCGTCCGGTGAACATCGCCGCCGATGCCTCAGCGATCTCCTCCGCGTCCCCCGCCGCATAGACTGGCAGACCGAACTCTTGCGCCTTGTGCAAGAACTCGTCCACCGGGTCCAGGCCAACGGCGATCAGCACGGTGTCGCAGGCAAACGTTCGTTCTGTGCCGGCGATGGGGCGCCAGTTCTCGTCGATCTGGGCGATGGTCACCGATTCTACCTCGTGCTCGCCATTTGCGCTTAGCACGGTATGGGAGACGTATATGGGCACCCCCATCCGGGCCAGCTTGTCTTTGTGCACCTTGTAACCGGTACAATCGGGCAGCGCCTCGCACAACCCAACCACCTGGATTCCTGCCTGGAGTGCGTGATAGCCGGCAATCAGCCCCACGTTGCCGCCCCCCAAGATGAACAACCGTTCTGTGGGCTGCACCAGATCCCGATTCAGCAGCGTCTGGAAAGCCCCCGCCCCATAGACCCCCGGCAGCGAGTTTCCTTTGAACGCCAGCGACTTTTCCCGCGCCCCTGTGGCCACCAGCAGCGCGTGGGGTTGGACGACGACATAGTGTCCCTCCCGCAGGACGCCCACTTTGCGATCAGAAAAGACCGCCACCGCGGTCGTGTTGAGCCAAACCTGGATGTTCTCAAACTGGAATAGTTCTTCCTCCAATTTAGTGGCGATGTCGATACCCCTCGTGCCGGCGTAGCAGGCATCTATAGAGCCAAAGAACTTGTGAGTTTGGAGGATCAGCTTGCCGCCCAGGCGATGCTTGTCATCCACTAGGAGGGTGCGCACGCCAGCTTTCCCCAGTTCGATGGCTGCCGAGAGTCCCGCCGGCCCACCGCCGATGATCAGGCACTCCACTTCGATCGACTCGGTTGGCTGCACCATCCACATCTGGGGGACAGCGTGGACGTCGGGCAGGACCGGTTTCCCCTCCATTGGCTTGACCTGCATCCCTGGCAGCACCAGTGTCATACACGCCTTGACCGGCAGGCCATCGGCGATCACCAGGCATTGGGAGCACTGCCCGTTGGCGCAGAACATACCCTGGGGGGCGCCGTCCTTGTGGTGGTGACCAAAGATGCGCACCCCGTTGGCAAATAGGGCCGAAGAAATCGTTTCGCCCTCGTGAGAGTGCATCTCCTGGCCCTGCCAGGTGAACGTGAACTCTGGCCGTTCCTCAACTTTGAGGATCGGATGCTCGTGAATGCGATATTCTGCCATAGCAACCTCCTTGGAGCAAGAAAACGTTTCACGCGCGGCCAGAATCCGTGGGAGCGGGTGAGGGGTCCGGAAAGCGAGGGCTATCCCACAGGTTCTTGCCCGGGCTCTGTCACTATCATACGCGCACATGGAGTAAAGGGCAAGTCAAGGGTGTCACCTTTTGCCTATTACGACCTTCGCTTTGCGAGCAGATGACCTCAAGTTATGCCTCTTTCTAAA
>CAYUIS010000175.1:0-8871 GCA_964444825.1 uncultured Anaerolineales bacterium
ACTACTTGTTACGGCCTTCTCCTTGTGCCTTTGGGTCAAATTCAGAATTGCTGATTGGTGGACGAGTTTGCAGATCTGTGTGGAAATTCAATGCCATCTGGGTTGGATCAGCCCGTCGGCTTGTGCAGTTGACGCCACCGTGAGCGCGTGGTATAATCCGATCACAAGCTGAGTTGTACAGAGACGGCGAGCAGGAGGAGTAAGCGGGAACGGTCCTGGCGAACCGCTGCTAGTGTCGTAAGCAGCGGGAAGAGAAGAGGGTGCCGGCCGATGGTCGGTTGCTGCAAGCCTTCGCAGCGCCCCCCGCTGAATGTCGCCTGGGAGTCGAGAGACCGAACCGAATAGACCGAAAACGGCCAAGTCTCTCCGGGTTCGCCCGTTAAGGCGAGGGCTCTTGTTAGAGAGCTGCAGAGTGCAATGACAGAATTCGGATGTCGATGTAGTGACCGACTCTGTCGTTGAACCAGGGTGGTACCACGGAAGGTTGCCCCTTTCGTCCTTGGACGGAAGGGTTTTTTGTTTTGTCAATGGAGATAGTTGGGAACACAGATTTGGTCGCTGTTGCCCTTGCTCGACGATAGTCACTTAAACTCGGACACAAGGAGTACTGCCGTGATGGACAAGCTGGCAAAGGTATATGATCCCCAGGAGCACGAAGAACGGATTTATCAGTGGTGGGAGGAGCAGGGCTACTTTCGGCCCGAGAGGGGCGTTGAACTGGGCCTGATCCCCGAGGACAGCCCCTACTGGTGCATCACCATGCCGCTGCCCAACATCACCGGCGCGCTCCACCTGGGCCATGCGATGACGGCCGCCGTCGAGGATATGATGACCCGCTACCACCGGATGAAGGGATACCAGGCCCTCTACCTGCCCGGCACCGACCACGCTGGGATCGCCACCCAGAACGTGGTGGAGCGGGAACTGCGCAAGCAGGGCATCGCCCGCCAGGATCTGGGGCGTGAGAAATTCGTCGAGCGGGTCTGGGAGTGGAAAGAGATCTATCATCGTCGCATCACCGATCAGCACCGACGGTTGGGGATCTCGTGTGATTGGACGCGGGAACGTTTCACCCTCGAGCCGGACCTGAGCCACGCCGTGCGCACCGCTTTTGTACGGCTCTATAAGAAGGACATGGTCTACCGGGGCACTTACCTGGTCAACTGGTGTCCACGCTGCGAGTCCGCGGTCTCGGACCTGGAGGTGATCCCCGAGGAGCGGGCCAGTCACTTGTGGCATATTCGTTACCCTATTGTCAGCGACGACTGGGATGGGCCTCAGGGCGAGTGGGCCAGCGGCCAGTGGGCCGAGGGTGCAACCGAGTTCATCGAGATGGCGACCACCCGTCCAGAGACGATCCTGGGTGACACCGCCGTTGCCGTCAACCCGGAGGACGGCCGTTGGCAGCATCTGATCGGCAAGACTGCGGTCCTGCCCGGCCTGGGCCGCCGCATCCCCATCATCACCGATGACGTAGTGGACCCCGAGTTCGGCACCGGCGCGGTCAAGGTGACGCCGGCGCACGATCCCACCGACAACGAGATCGGCGCTCGCCACGGCCTGGATGCCCCCAACGTGCTGACCGAAACCGCCCAGATGAATGAGTTGGCCGGTCCCTACGCGGGGCAGGATCGCTTCGAGTGCCGCGAGAACATCGTCGCCGACTTTGAGAAGGAGGGACTGCTGATCCGGGTCGAGCCCTACACCCACGCCGTGGGCACCTGTCAGCGCTGTGATACCGACATCGAGCCGCGCATCTCCACTCAATGGTTCGTCAAGACGAAACCGCTGGCCGAGGCGGCGATGGAGGCCGTGCGCGACGGGCGCACCGTCATCGTCCCGGAGCGGGAGGAGCGGCGATTTTTCCACTGGATGGAGAACATCCGCGATTGGTGTGTCAGCCGTCAGCTCTGGTGGGGCCACCGCATCCCCGTCTGGTACTGCCACGACTGCGGCCAGCAGACCTGCGAGATGACCGATCCTACCGCGTGCGCCCACTGCGGCGGCACGGACATCCACCAGGACGAGGATGTGCTGGACACTTGGTTCTCCTCCGGCCTGTGGCCCTTTTCCACTATGGGTTGGCCGGACACCGACGCGCCCGACTACAACCGCTTTTATCCCACCGACGTGCGCGAGACTGGCTACGACATCCTGTTCTTTTGGGTAGCGCGGGAGATGATGCTGGGTATCGAGTTGACCGGGCACACGCCCTATTCCACCGTCTACTTGCACGGGCTGGTGCGCAACGAGGGGGGGAAAAAGATCAGCAAGTCGATGGAGAACGTGGAGGAGTACGACCCGCTGCGAATCATAGAAAAATACGGCGCCGACGCGCTGCGCTACACCTTGCTGACCAGCTCCACGCCGGGCCTCGACATGAACCTGGACCCACGCCGTCTGGAGGGAGCGCGCAACTTTAGCAACAAGATGTGGCAGGCCGCCCGCTTCGTTCTCGGCAATCTGGAGGGGGAGGACGGGTTGACGCCGTTGGCCGAGATCTCTCCCGCCCGTTTTCTGCTGCCCGATCGCTGGATCCTATCGCATCTCAACCACTTGATCCAGGACGTGGCTCGACTCTTTGAGGGCCATCAGTACGGCGAGGCCGGGCGACAGATTCACGACTTTCTGTGGGGCGAGTACTGCGATTGGTACATCGAGGCCTGCAAGGTGCGCCTCTACGACGCCCAAGCGGACAAGGATGTGCCCCGGGCCATCCTGATCCACGTGCTGGATACGGCGCTGCGGCTGCTCCACCCATTTATGCACTTTGTCACCGAGGCGATCTGGCAGGCACTCCCTGCTCCCCTGGCGACAGGGAAAGGGGGGAGGGAAGCGGGCAAGGCCCTCATCATGGCCCGCTGGCCTGAACCAAATCCTGCGCTCTTGGATGACGAGGCCGAGGAGCAGATGGAGCTATCGATGACGCTCATCCGTGGCATCCGCAACCTGCGGGCCGAGTACGACGTGACACCCGGAAAGCGCATCCCGGCGCGGATCGCTGCGGGTGACGCTGCTCCATGGTTGAGCGAGCAGCGCGCCGTCCTGTGTTCTCTGGCCAAACTGGACGCCGATCAGTTGACCATCGAGCCGGGCATGCGCCCTCCCGACCAGGCCGCCACCGTGGTGGTGGGCGACGTGGTCTGCTATCTTCCCCTGGCCGGGCTGGTCGATCTGGAGGCGGAACGAGAGCGATTGTCGAGTGAACTGCTCAACCTTGAGGCACGAATTGCCCGCAGCCAGGCGCTGCTTTCCGGCGAGTTCGCTCAGCGGGCTCCAGAACACGTCGTTCAACGGGAGCGGGACAAGCTGGCTGACCTCCAGACCGAGCACACGAAACTCGAGGAGCGGCTGGCGGCATTGGCTTGAACCAGCGGGTCTTGGCGGCAGCTAGGGGAAACACAGGCGCCCATGGTCTCAGGCCATCTGATGTGGCTGGCTTTGGCAGGCCTGTAAATTGTCTATCATCCAGGTTGTGGTGTAACATGGCGGCAAGCCAGACGCACTACCAAATCCGTATGGAGGCCCACGATGTCCATTGATCCCAAGATCGAGAAGTTGCATCAGATGCGGGAGCAGGCCCGCCTCGGTGGTGGACAGGAGCGCATTGAGCGCCAGCATGCCAAGGGGAGGATGACTTCCCGGGAGCGGATCGAGAAGCTGTTGGATCCTGGTTCATTCCGTGAGCTGGATATGTTTGTCACCCACCGAGCCATTGGCTTTGGTGTGGAGAAGCGCAAGCCCTTCAGCGATTCTGTCGTCACCGGCTGGGGTCATATCAATGGACGGTTAGTCTATATCTTTTCTCAGGATTTTACCGTCTATGGCGGCAGTCTCTCTGAGGTTCACGCGGAGAAAGTATGCAAGATCATGGATCTGGCGATGAAGAACGGCGCGCCTGTCATTGGTCTGAATGACTCGGGTGGTGCGCGTATTCAGGAAGGAGTCGTCTCCTTGGCGGGGTATGCCTACATCTTTTTGCGAAACGTCCTGGCCTCTGGTGTGGTGCCTCAGATCTCGGCCATACTCGGCCCGTGCGCAGGAGGAGCCGTCTACTCCCCCGCTATGACTGACTTTATCTTGATGACCAAGGAGACCAGCCACATGTTCATCACCGGTCCCGACGTCATCCGTGCCGTGACCCGCGAAGAGGTGACCCACGAGGATCTGGGTGGTGCGATGGCCCATGCTTCAAAGAGTGGCGTGGCGCACTTTGCCGCTGAGAATGAGGAGCACTGTTTAGGTCTCATTCGGCAGCTTCTCAGCTACATCCCCCAGAACAACCTGGAGGATCCGCCTTTTGTCCCCACCGCCGACCCCGAGGATCGGATGGACGAAGAACTGGGGACCATCATTCCCGACAGCCCTACCAAGGCCTATGATATGAGAGACATCATCCGCCACGTGGTAGACGACGGGCGATTTGTCGAGGTCCACGAGCACTGGGCACAGAACATCATTGTCGGTTTCGCCCGTCTGGGAGGATTCTCAGTGGGCATTGTGGCCCAACAGCCGATGGTTCTAGCAGGAGTACTGGATATTGATTCATCCCGCAAAGGTGGCCGTTTTGTCCGCTTCTGCGACGCTTTTAACATCCCGATCGTTACTTTTGTGGATGTACCGGGCTTTCTGCCAGGGGTGACCCAGGAGCATGGGGGGATCATTGTCAACGGAGCCAAGCTGCTGTATGCCTATTGTGAGGCTACCGTACCCAAGATCACCATCATCACCCGCAAGGCGTATGGCGGAGCCTACGACGTGATGAGCTCCAAGCACATTCGGGGTGACATTTCCTATGCCTGGCCCACGGCGGAGATCGCGGTGATGGGGCCGGATGGGGCGGTCAACATCGTCTTCCGCAAGGAGATCGCGGCTGCCGATGAGCCGGATGAGGAACGGCAAAAGCTGGCGCAAGAGTATCGTGAGCAGTTCGCAAATCCTTATGTCGCAGCCGCCAGGGGCTACGTGGACGACGTCATAGAACCTAGGGAAACACGTTCTCGCCTCATAGAGGCGCTCAAGATGCTCCAGAACAAGCGGGATTCAAACCCGCCAAAGAAGCACGGGAATATCCCCTTGTGATCGCATCGCCTTCGATCGGCAAGGCCCGAGGAAAACAGGAGAATAATATGGCTGAATCCAAAAGGATTATCGAGGAGCTGGCCAGAGGAATAACTGAGCCCTTCAAGCACGTCGTCTTGGGACAGGTGGATGATTATTGTGCCTACCTCACGCGCATTGAGGGCGCCTATCTGTTCCATCGGCACTCGAAGGACGAGATGTATGTGGTCCTGGACGGAGAGCTTGTGATGGACTATGACGACGGCACAAGTGTCACCGTCAATCAGGGGGAAAGCCTGGTCGTCCGGGCGGGTGAGAAACATCGCTCCCGGTCGGAGCAGGTCGCGTTGGTGCTCATGTTCAAGTCACGCGCGATGTTTGCGGAATAGGACAGGGGGAGACATGCCTAATCCACTAAAGATCTGTGATCTTATGCTGCGTGATGGCCACCAGTCTTTGCTGGCTACCCGTATGCGTACCGACGATATGCTGCCCATTGCTGCCAAGATCGACCAGGTAGGCTACTGGGCGGTAGAGATGTGGGGGGGAGCGACCTTTGACTCTGCGATGCGTTTTCTGGACGAGAATCCGTGGGATCGCATTCGCCGCCTCAAAGCCGTGATGCCCAACACACCCTTTTTGATGCTCCTGCGAGGTCAAAACGTCGTCGGTTATAAGCACTATCCTGATGACGTCTTGGAGAGGTTCGTTGTGCATGCTCATGCCAATGGCATAGCAGTCTTTCGTATCTTTGATGCTCTCAACGACGTTCGTAATATGCGCAGAGCGATGGAGGTCGTCAAGCGCGAGGGGGGGCACGTCCAGGCGTCGATTTGTTACACCATCGGCCCGCCCTACGACGTTGACTACTTTGTCACGATGGCCAGCCAGTTGGCCGATATAGGGGCCGACTCAATCTGCATCAAGGACATGGCTGGTCTCATCACACCCTATATCGCCTATGAACTGGTAGGGCGGCTCAAGGCCGATGTTGGGCTGCCGGTGCATCTCCATTCCCACTCGACCAGTGGGATGGCCACGGTGGCGCTCTTCAAGGCCAGTGAGGCCGGTGTGGACATCATAGACACCGCCATCTCGGCGCTCTCTGGGATGACATCACATCCGCCGACAGAGTCCATCGTGGCGATGTTGGCTGGCACCGATCGGGATACCGGCCTCGATCTCAATCTGCTGGCGCAGATCGCTGCCTACTTTGGCGAGGTGCGCAAAAAGTATGCCAGATTCGAGAGTGGTATGAAGGCCGCCGATGTGCGGGTCCTGCAGTACCAGATTCCGGGCGGAATGCTCTCCAATCTGGTCTCTCAACTGCGCGGGCAGAATGCCGAGGACAAGTACGAGGAGGTGCTGGCTGAGGTGCCCCGCGTGCGGGCTGAGCTAGGCTACCCGCCGCTGGTCACTCCCTCCAGCCAGATCGTTGGCACCCAGGCCACGCTTAACGTGGTGCTGGGGGAACGGTACAAGATAATCCCTGAAGAGGTACGGCAGTACATCCGAAACTACTATGGGCGCCCACCGGCCCCGGTTGACCCCGAGATCCAACGTCTTGCGATTGGCGACGAAAAGCCCATCGACCGCCGTCCCGCCGACCTGATCCCACCGGGCATGGAGAAGGCGCGAGAGGAGATCGGTGATCTGGCGCGAGATGAGGAGGACATCATCTCCTATGCCCTGTTTCCCCAGCAAGCCCGTCCTTTCCTGGAGCGGCGCGCCCGAGGCGGGGATGGCAAGGAGCCTGTGGTAGCCGCGCTTGCTGGATTGCTGCTCAAGCGACTGGAGGAGCAGTCGGCTGCAGCGGCTGTGCGTGCCGGTCTGGCGGTCTCCCCCTGGAAGGTCACGTGGCGACCGGGAACTGGCCGTTGGATGGGGCTGATTGACGGATCCGGGGGTAAACGATGAAGCAGGAATTCAGGCTAAAGTTGGATGGCGTCGAGTACCCGGTGGTCGCGGAGGGCAACGTTGTGACCGTGAATGGTCGTCCGTTCACGGTGGAAGTCACTGATGAGGGGGAGATACTGGTGGATGGCATCGCCTACGATGTTGCACTGGATGGTGAGGTAGCGACCGTGGGCGGGGTTGCTTACCCCGTGGAGATTGCCGGGCTGACGATGAGCGCCGCTGCTCCCTCCGGTGCGCCATCCAGCCCTACGGCTCCTGCTGTCGAGGCAGGCGTCGGCTCGGTGCTGGCGATTATGCCAGGAAAGATCATCCGGGTGATGGTCGAGGTGGGCCAGCAGGTAGAAGAGGGCAAGCCGGTCTGCGTGCTGGAGGCAATGAAGATGGAGAACGAACTCAACGCCCGGCAGGATGGTCTCGTTCGGGCGGTGCACGTCAAGCCGGGCGATGACGTGGAGAAGGATCAGGTACTGGTAGAGATCGAATAGGGTATCAAGTAAGGCCAGGTTTCCACGCCAGCTATCGTTTTGGAGCTGTGGGCTCGACATTGCCGATGACGTACCCATCAGCGTCGGTGGCCAGCAACCCTTTGCTCGAATCCAGAAGGACGATCCGGTTTCCCCAGGGATCTTGGACCACAACGCAGCGCCCAATCTGGATGTCAAACGGAGGAATGACAACCTTGCCACCAGCCTCTTCGAACCGGGCTACTGCAGCGTCGGCCGAGTACACCGTCAGGTCGATCTCCGGCTCCTGCGGTTCGACGTGGAGCACGATCTCGGCGTCGGCATCGGGCAGCCGGAGCCCCACCTGGCTTTCGGACCGCCAGATGAGCTGGTGCCCCAGGCGATCGCGATAGAAAGCCAGACCAGCATCAAGATCGGGTACTGAAAGCCGTACGCAATCGATTTTTCGTATCAGTGGCTCGGGCAGTGAGTTCTTCATCAATCGTTATTCCTCATTATCCACACTCTCTTTGCCAGCCCAACGGAGGCATAAAATGAACGGGACAACCATCTTGCTCTTGCACGGATTTGCGTCCTCTGGGAAATCAACCAAGGCACGGTTCTTTGCGGATAAGTTCAATGATCAGTTGGCGTTTCTTTGGACGAATGTCCAATCGTTCCTATTGGTGTGAGCCCTGGCCCGGCGGATGCTTACCACCCCTCCAATGATTGCAGCTCGGCCTCCAAAAGCCCCTCCAGGTAAGGCGTGACCTGCCAGAACTCTTTGAGGTCTCTGTACTCCCGAATGGCCTGACGGTGCCCCGGCTCGCTTGACTTGACGGCCCGGATCATAAGGTTTTTCCCGGTGTGTTCAGTCGATACGAACTCGACGATATCGGTGCGATAACCCATCGTGCGCAGGAGCAGAGCACGAAAGGTGTCTGTCAGGATATCTCCCACCCGCTCCTTGAAGACGCCGTGTCGCAACACGGGTATGAACTGTGACGGGGGAGGACGTCGCGCGAGCTGTTGTTGGAGATGATGGTGACAACACGGCGCGCTGAGGATCAGTCTGCTCTGCCACTTGATGCCTTGTGCCAGCGCCTCGTCAGTGGCTGTGTCGCAGGCATGCAGGGCCAGCACAATGTCCGGTGGAGTGGGGGGAGAATAGTCGATGATGCTGATGGCCTGGAATGTCAGGTTTTCCCAACCCAGGGTGTGGACCTGCTCAGCCCGTGTTCTCAAGAGCCCTTCGTTGACGTCAATCCCGATCAGGTGGGCCGGCAAGTTGAGAAGGTGATTGAGGTAGTGATAGACGGCAAAGGTCAGGTGGGCGCTGCCGCAACCACAATCCACGATGGTGAGCGGGAATCGCTCCAGTTTCTCCAGTTCTCCGGTCTCGGCCAACCGTTCCAAGAACTCGTTTATCTGCCGGAGCTTTTTCTGCATA
>CAYUIS010000176.1:0-8782 GCA_964444825.1 uncultured Anaerolineales bacterium
TGTCAATGGTAGGTCCGTTGGAGTGGTGTGCGGTGGTACGGGAGATATGAGATCCATGTTTCCGACTTGCATACCTGAGGGCGTGTGGTATAATATTGCCATCTAGCGGGCGTAGTTCAGTTGGTAGAACGCCTCCTTGCCAAGGAGAAGGTCACGAGTTCGAGCCTCGTCGCCCGCTCTTTTTGTCGGAACGTGATGGCCAAGAGACTGTCGAGCGATCTGTCTCTTGGCTCTTGTTTTTTCTTATGGTTCCACGCGCCCCTACGCTCGTTGGATCAGGAGCCGGCGTACCTCGACGTCCTGGCCTCCGAACTGGTACTTGTATCGTTCGTCGCCCTGCATAAAGTCGAACACCTCGCGGCCCTGCTCGATGGCGTGACGAATGCAGTGCGCCGTGAGCACAATGCCCGCCCCGAGGTTGGGAAAAGACCGCCAATCGAGCCCCGAGTTGTAGACCAGCACCCGGTTGTTGTAGATAAAGTTGAGGTAGGCCGCCGCTTTCCGGTCTCCGACTCGGAGGAATACCAGCTCGAGCCGGCCTGCGTCGTACATCACTCGTGCCAATTGGCGGAAGAAATGGCGCATTTGTGGGGTGAGGAACGCTTCCTTGTCTGGAGAACTGGCGGCCATCAGGTCCAAAAAGTCCTCAATCTCGGCCTCCAGATCGTGTTCTGGTCCCACGATGTACCAATCCACCGGTGCTTGGGCGCCGGCGCGACGCAGTTTGCGCTGTATCTCTCGGCGCTGTTTGCCGTCGATCATCTCCATATACTCGTCCCACGTCTCAGGCAAACGAACGATCGGGCAGACGTCGTCCCGGGCCGTCGATACGGTCCAGCCCCGGGCTTTAGCTAGGGGAGCCAGGTGCTTGAGTGTGGGTGAATCCTCGCGGATGTTGCACAGGTCGAGTAGGTCCCAGGCAGGTGCGCTCGAGCTGGTCAGATAGTCGATCAGGGCTGTGTAGACGGGCCCTTCCTGTCCTTGAGACACGACAAAATCGAGATAGTCGGCGACCTCTACACAGCCGACGGTCGCCAGCACACGTTGCTCTTCCGAGTTGTGCGTCTCAAAGAGCGGAGCGATGCCGACTAACGTGTCGGCGTCGTCACGAACGGCCAGAATCAACAATTCGCCTTCGCCCAGGCACTGCCACCAGGTGCGCTGGAACTCGAGCGTGAGAAAGATGGTGTCGGCAGCCGAGCGCCGGAGTAGATCGTTCCATTCTCCGGCCAGTTTCTCGAAACCATCTGCGTCGTGATAGGCACGTACCGTCAGGCTCATCTCGGGACCTCCAAAAGACTCGACAGGGAATATGATAGCACGACCGTCCGGGCTTGACAAATGGAGGCTTTTCAACCGTGGGTTCTGAGGCCACGGATCGCCTCGATGCCGTACACCAGCGCGCCGATGAGGCCGACGGTCAGGTTGATCGCCCCTAGAGCTACGCCCAGCGCTGCTGCGGTGTTCTCGCCCGTGCCTGTCGGCGCAAAGATTGCCGTGCTCGTCGCCTCCCGCACACCCCATCCGCCGATGGAGGGGATGAGGCCAGACACGGAAAGGAGTGATGTAACGGCAAAAAAGTAGCCCAGGTTGATGCCGGCTCCGACTGTTTTTCCACACAACCAGTTGACGAGGACGTTGATGAGGTTGAATACCACCGATACCCCCAGGGCACCTGTCACGGCTCGCCAGCCGCAGCCGGTGACTGCAGCGTAGACCTTGGCCAGCGGACCTTGACCCTCCAGCGAAAGAACGGCGGGCAGACGTTCACTGAATCGCCGCAGGAGACGGCCCTCCAGCACCAGCATTCCCGCGATCAGTCCGCCGCCTGCCACACCGATGAGCAGCACGACCAGCCAGCCCACCATTCGGGCGGCGTGGAAGGGTAGCACCACCAGCCCCATGGCAAAGAGCACCATCAAGCCCGTCATACGATCCAAGAGGACGGTGCCGACCGCAGCAGATGAGTCGGTGTCCTGGGTCAGCTCTAGCGCTCGCACGACATCGCCGCCGAACTGGGTAGGCAGGAAGGCATTAAAAAAGGCGCCGATGAAGTAGAGGCGCACCACACGACCAAAGGGCACGCTCAGATCGAGGCCTCGGATGAGGATGAACCAGCGGTAGGCGCGAATGACGAGGCTGAGGCTAAAGAGAGCAAGGGCTGCCAGCCAGTAGCGCAGATCGGCCATGCGCAACACGGTCAGCGTCTCCCCCAGGCCGATCTTCCAGAACAAAAAGACCAGGGCCCCGGCGCTGATCAGCACCCGCAGGATGTTCATCCATCGTGTTTTCATGCTTCTACCAGCTTCCTCTCACTTTGTCGCTCACTCGACGACTCGGATCTTGCTCAATAGGATACGATTGTCATACCAGTGTCCGTCCTCGGCGATCACCGGCAGACGCCCTTCCCCGGGAGGATACATACCCACCTCAATGTCGTAAAAGTCGGGCGGGGTCGTCAGCCCTACCGTCAGGTTCCTGATATCTTGGACGACCAGTTCGGGCTGCCATTGGCTGGTGGGTGGTGTGGGAGGGCTATCCGCGTTGGCCCAGACCTGGTTCTCGATCCCGAGGACGTGGGCAAAGATACGATAGTCTCTGTCTATCGGCACGCGAGCCTGCCAGTAGAGCGTCAGGCGGACCGATTCGCCGGGTCGCACGACCCGCTGCTCCATCTCATACCCGACCAGCGTGGCCTGGTTGTCAAAATTCGCATCCAGTGGGTTGGGCATCTCGCCTGGCTGGGCTTTGATCTTGACCGGTGTAAGGCGTAGCGCGTCGAGTCCCTCAGCCGTAAAAAGACGAGGGCCATCCGGCAGATACATACCGATTTGCACAAAGCCCGAGTCCGGTGCGTAGGCTGTCTGCGGGACCTGCACGCGATATGTATCCGCGAAGGTGACGCCGGGACTCCAGACGGTGGTCGGGTAACGTCCCAGGCCAGGATAGGTGTCGCGTTGTGCCACCATCGTGCCCACATCGCTGAGCAGATGGACAAAGACGGCATAGGTCTGATCGGCTCGGGTCAGCGCTTCCCAGTACACCACAACGTTTACCGTTCCTCCTGGCTCGATCGTATCCGGCGTGACCTGGTAGCCCACCAGACGAGCAACAGGATGCTCTGGATCCGTGGGGATACCAAAGGTGCTGTTTGTGGGGTTGGGGATGTTCTCGACCTCGGACTGTGTCAGCGGACGGGGCTGGACAGAGGCTGGCGCCAGCACACCGGCGAGACCGTAGATGGCCAGGGCCACCATAACGACCGACACCGCCACGCTGGTTCCCCAGGCCAGACGGTGACACTGCTCTCCGCTGGCCGGTTGAGGGAAAAACCGGACCAGTCCTGCCGACAACAGTAGGGCAAAGGTGGGCAGCGCGGGGAACAGGAAGCGCCCCATCGGGCCAGCCGGTTGAATCAGGATGTAGTAACACACCACAATAAAAAAGGTGAGAGGGGTGGCAACAAGCAAGCACGTGGCGCGGGGCAGCGAACGGCGCCGTGGAATCAGGTAGCCGGTCAGGGCTACCAGGCACACCGCCAGGATGATTCGATAGACCGCTGGAGGCATGGGCACCTGGCCGTAGCCAAAGCGACCCCATAGACTGCTCCAGAGATAGGGCAGGCTCTGCCGAACAGCCCAGAGGTTCTCAGATGCTGGCCGGCCAGCCCATAGTTCGTTGACCTTGCGCATACCTGTGGGATCGCCGTAGAGCGCATAGTTGCGCCAAAACCACCATCCCGAGAGAAGGGCTGCAAGCCCCAGCGTGACGGAAAGGCCCCGCAGGAGGGCGACCCAGTCAAAGGTGGTTCGCAACGAGGCTGTTCCAGATTTCGCCGCGCGGGTGGGCCAAGCGGCGATCAGATAAGACAGCCCGATGGGAGCCAGCAAAGCCAACAGGTGGAATTTGCAGAGCAGTGCCAATCCATATAGGATTCCCAGAGTCACATCGGTGCGCAAGCTGGGACCCTGCCGTATCATCCGGGCACAGACCAGAGATACTGCCGCACCGAACAGCCCAGCGGCGATGTCATTGTTGATGGATCCACTGAGGTAGATGAACTGAGGGTTAAGGGCGATTATGGCTGACCCAGTCAGGGCCAAAGGTGTTTGATTGGGATACACCTCGTGTCCGATGCGGTAGGTCAGCCAGACGGTGCAAACGCCGATCAGGATCGTCATCCAGCGCACGACGTGAACCGCGAGGGTCACACCCGTGAACGGAAAGTGCTCATCACTTGAGTGGAGGTACTGGTTCTTGTTGTCATCGCCCACCTCCCAATACTGATAGCCCCAGTAGCGGTTGGTAGCAGGCTCATAATACACGTCCTGGTCAACTGGGACCCACCAACTGGCTAGAGCGCCCAACGTATAGTATAGCGGCGGATGGTGGCTCTGGGCGCGAGGGCCAGTGGCCTGTTGGACGGGCAGGCTATGATAGACGATCAGGTGCCGGACGTAGCGAAAGTGGCGTAGTTCGTCCGTCGGCTCGTAGATAGGGGAAATCAGGCTATATGACGCGGCCAGCACCACGTATGCAGTCAGGATCAGCAGGAATGGCCAGTGGTCGCTGAGCACTGCACCGATGGCCGACGGTCCCCGGCGAGCAGATCGGGGTTCAGATCTGTGCGTGTTCACTCTGCCACCTCAAGTGAGGACAGAAGCACCCGGTCCGCGGATAGAACAGGTAGGCGGGTGTTTGTCAGCGCGTCGTAGACCCCCATCTGGAGGCGATAGCGTCCAGATGGCAAGTTGGCAGGGAGAGCGACGGTATGCTTCTGGATGATCACGTCACCTGGCGACCAGCCCTGGGGTGGGCTGCCCAGCCCATCGTGTTGGGCGACAGGTATGTCCGATTCCCCGGTCAGGTGGATAAAGATCTTGTGTGGGTTGGAGGGAGGTTCCTCCACCCGCCAGTACGTGAGCAGGGTGAGGGTGTCACCGCCGGTCGAAGCTGGGTGCAACCATTCGTAGCCCAGAAAGGTCAAGTGTCCACCAAAAGAGACGGGCATTGTCACCAGTGTCCCATCGGGCAGAGAGACTCTGCGCTCCAACTGCTGGCTGTAACGGTGTAGGATAGAGTGATCGTGCAGGCGGTAGCCACTATACTCGGGCGGCGTGCCCTGCTCCACCGTTGCTCCCCACATCAACAGTCGTTCCTGGAGATCGCTGTCGATGGGTACGATCTGAGGGATGAATAGGTGGATGTCCTGACCTGAGGGGAGAACGAGCGTTTCCCGGGTGTCGCATAGGCGGATGTCACTGACGTCTCGGCGTGACGAAAGGTCCAGAGTGGGAAGATCTAGCGCGTGCACGGACAGGCCTGCAACGGCGATCGGCGTATCGGTTGTCAGCTCGTCGATCCGATGGGCGACGGCGGTCAAATCCGTTTGGTAGAAGAAGCGAACCACGTCACCGCGAGGCCAGAGCAGGAAATAGTCGCGAACGGTCAAAAACAGGCCGGGTGCAAGGGCCACAGCGCAGATGGCGGGGAACAGCAGGCGCGAGATCCGAGATGGGGTGTGTCGATCGTGGGCCTTGTTTGTCGTGTTGATGGTCCGTTTTACCCAACGACCGGCTTCGGCCAGCCCAAGCGCGGGAAAGACAAAGACAACCGCCAGCCCGAGGATACTCCGCACTGAGCTGGGCGGTGCGGCGGTCACGACACTGGGCCCCAGCGCTCCAAGCAGCCAGATGATCAGGAACCCGTACTGCGGACGACGCCATCGCCACAGAGTGAGAAGCGCTCCGGCGTAGAACAGCAGCGCGCTGATCGGATCGGCGAACACGGGACGCCTGAGGTAGTTGTAGTGTTGCCAGGGATCGCCCGCCACGGTAAAGAACTTGAGGTTGGCGAGCAAGTTCTGCCACACCAATGATGGGTCTCCAGCCAGTAGCCGGTCCAAAGGCTCTCGCACCTCGGTGATCCGGTACTCGGCCCCGGGATGATCCATCAGCCAGGCGACGAGGGGGGCTGATATCAGCGTGGCAGTGAGCAAAAACGTGGCGAATCCCCCCCAGGGTATGCGGTCACCGGGGCAAAAGAGGAAACGATACGCCAGGAACAAGGCCAGGATGACGGGTAGGATGCGGGAGGATGTATAGGTGTAAAGGGAGAGCCCTGTGAACGTCCCGGCGAGCACCCAATTCACGATTTCAGCGCTAGCGAAGCGGCCAGCGCGGGTGGGACCCACGTCCGTAGGGGTGGTTGGCAAGCCGCCCTTACTTGTGGCTCGAAGGAGGAAATAGGCGGACAGCGCGCCAGTGACCGGGAGCGAGATGGCACGCAGGGCGACACGGGCGTACAAGAGCGGCCAGAACGAAAAGGCCAACCAGCCAATGGTCAGGAGGGCGACGGGTGCGTCGAACAGCCGGCGGGCGAGCACGTAGATGGTCGCCAGTCCCAGCATCCCAAAGGCGACGGAAGGATAACGAACCCCCACCCAATGATCGCCAAAGAGGGCGACGGTTGCGGCTTGGACGTAATGATACAGAGTCTCGCGGCCCCAACCAGCAGTGACAAAGACCGCGTGATGCCCGTTCAGGATGTCCTGTGCGACCAGCGTGTTGGTGACCTCGTCGTGACCTAACCCAGGGGGCACCTGTCCCAACTGCCACAGACGCAGCGTGGCAGCCAGCAGCAGTATCAAGGTGATCGTTGCCCATTCATCTTGTCTGCTCATACGCGCTGTCTGGAACAAAGATGTCACTCTGCAACCTGCAATGGCCTGATCTCTATCCATTCTTCCCCTGGCGCGCCACCTTGGCCAAGCAATGGGACGTTTTGAACGGCCGGATAGGCGTATATACCCACACGCATGCCATAACCGCCGGACGATGGTTCTGAGGGGAGCTGAAAGTCGAACCAATTGAATACTGTATCTCCGGCCCGCCAATAGGCAGGCAGGAAGCTGGGGCCATCTCTCTGGTCAAGCATTCCGCCGTTTTCGTCCAGCAGGTGGTTGAACCAATGATAGGTCACGTCCTCGGTGGGGGTATCGCTGGGCTTCCATACCAGGGTCCATCGAATCGTGCCCCCCGGATGAGGGTCGCCCTCCAGCCGATAACCAATCAACTGGGTACCATTCGCCCACGTGCGCGGTCCGCCTGGCAATGGCTGTAGGCCGGGGACGACTGGTTCGCCGCCGGGCCAGACATAAAAGCGAAACGAGCGTATCCCCTCTCGCAAGGGAATCCGTGCCGTCTCTACCTCGGGAGTGAATGAGACCAGCAGTTCCTCTCCAAACGCCATATCATAGGTCGCCCAGTAGACGGCCGGCGCAGAGGGAACGGCCAGCGTTGTTCTGACGTCCACTGAGCGATGGGGAGAATCGACCATCAGCACGTCGGCCACACAGGGCATCTCGAACATACGTGGCTCGTCTCCCTCCGAGAGGACGAGCGTCTCTGCGGCGCCGCCCGCTTGGCCCAGTGACAACGCGGTTTGGACGGCCTGGATTTCGTAGGCGATGGGCGTGCCATAGCCCAGACGGGTGTCGTGAGTTGTCACGAACTGCAGAACGGCCACCGTCTCGTAGACCTGCGCTGCGGCAATGGCTGCCACTGATGCTGCCAGCAGGCCCTGGACCACCTGACCCGCTCGATCTGATCTTCGCCCTACTAGTGGAATCAGTCGACCCAAAAGCCACCCGATGAGCATAAACTGGGCGGGGAATGTGGTGGTAAAGTAGTGGGGCACCGCTCCCGTCTTGTTTTGTGTCAGGAATATGGCCGGCATCGCCAGCCATGTGACCGCCATCAACGCGGCTGCCGTCTCGTCGCCCAGTCCGTCGCGCGCCTGCCGGAGCGCCAGGACAAGCGCGAGCAGGCCGCCGGCGAGGGCAAGCCCGCCCTCAATCGAAAAGAGCCAGCGGGCATTGGGCGTCGTGGTCAGATAGTCTGGATAGCGGTCGGGGCCGGTCAGCCACTGAAGGTCCGATCCGGTGGTGACGATCCACGTTCCGCGTGCGGCGTCCGCGCTCGCGCTCGATGGTTGCTGCATGATCTCGGTAAAGAGGCGGACATTACGCCAGTCCTTTTGTGCGTCGGCGGCAAAGTAGGGGATAAAGGTCGCGGCCGATATAAGCGCACTGGCAATGGCGACTCGCCAGTCGAAGCGTTTACAGAACAGCAATGCCCAGAGAACGGTGAGAGGGATAAAGGCGATAGCCGATAGATGGATCTGCACCAATATCGCCAGCGCCAGGCCGTGGGCCAACAGTGCCCATCGCCGACCGCGCACAAAGGCAGACCAACCGGTTACTGCGTAAAGCAGTGCGAAAGGTGGAAGAAGCACCGTATGCCAGATTCTGCGGGAGTAGATTACGGGCCAGGGCGCGACGGCAAACAGGAGGGTGGTCACCAGGGCTGGAAAACGGCCGAACCAATGGCGGGTTAGGAAATAGCAGCCGGCGACTGTGGCTGTATTGAGGAGGGCGACGAATCCGGTGGCAAAGATGGGGCTGGGCGAGATGGCGTAAGGGATCGCCAGAAGCCAGATAGCGAGGGGAAAAGTGCCCAGGCGCGTGGACGAGATGGGTCCAATCCAAATAAACCGACCCTGCCGAGCCATCCGCAGCGCCCACTTGGAGATCTCGGCCTGGTCCCATTGAAACGGCACCTGGTCGAGAGATCTGAAACGCAGCCATCCTGCCAGGAGTATTATGGCACATGCCAGAACCAGTTCGAAAACGCGGCTGCGAGACTTGTTCATTCAACACACCGACGAAACGACGGGGATGCTCGGGAACAAGCATCCCCGTCTGTGCTCCAAGATACCCAGA
>CAYUIS010000177.1:0-8686 GCA_964444825.1 uncultured Anaerolineales bacterium
TCTTGCCGGCGCTTTTACTCTCTGCTCCGTGGTTCATTCGTAACGGGCTCACTTATGGTTGGCTCGATCCCACGGGACTGGCGCGACACAACGCCGTCGTCGAAGGACAGCCGCGCTCTGCCGAGTGGCTGGCAGCATATGGCTGGGGTGGGCTCCTCAGACGTCTGACCCGCACGACGTTCCAGAGCTTTTGGGGACAGTTCGGATGGATGGCCGTGGTGCTTCCAACCCGCTTCTATCAGGCCCTGGCGTTACTGTCGGGCATCCTCGCGGCTGGCTTTGTGTGGTGGTTACTCGACCGACGACGCCCTTCCCTGACCACTCATCAGCGGTCCGTCCTGCTCCTGCTATTCGCCTCGTTCCTTTTCACGCTGCTTGCGTATCTGGGGTATAATATGACCTTTGTGCAGCACCAGGGCCGCTATCTCTTTCCAGCGCTCATCCCCATAGGCACGGCCGCCGCTCTGGGACTGAGCACGCTGACAAGCCGATTGCCGCGGCCAGCGCGTCCCTGGGCAATGGCTGCGCCGTTCGTTGGGTTGGCAGCCCTGGACGTCTACTGCTTGTTCAAGTTCATTGTACCGTTTCTGACGGGGTGAGCGATGGAACGATTTGAGCCGGGATTGATCGGGGAGGCTAGATCGGTCGTCACCGAAAAAGACACGGCCGCCTATCTGGGTAGCGGAACCGTGCCCGTTTTTGGCACGCCGGCATTGGTGGGATTGATGGAAGCGGCAGCCGTGCGGGCACTGGCGGATTTCCTCCCGGCTGGTCAGACCTCGGTCGGTGTGAGGATCGATGTTCGCCACCTGACTCCCACACCTGTAGGGATGCACGTCCGTGCTCGCGCCGAGTTGGTGGAGACGGAAGGACGTCGGTTATCGTTCCGTATTGAGGCATGGGATGAGGGTGAGCGGATTGCTGAAGCTACTCACGAGCGTATGATCATTGACACCGAAAGGTTCGTGACAAAGGCAAGAGCCAAGATTCGCTGAGCACTGGACACCTGGCGTCAAGTTTCGGACATCCAATACCGCTCCGCCATCTGCCCGCCGCCGGTCTGGTTTGCGAATGCTCGTATGGCGGTCGCCATCTCGGCTAGATCGATCCAGAAGGTGCTGAGTTGTGAGCGATAATGGGCGATGGCAGCGACTTTTGCCTCCAGCGCCTCCTCGGAGAGCGGCGTCAACTCTGCTCGCCACTGCGAATCATCCATCGCCAGCGCCGCCTGTACTGCTGCCGGGTCTTTTGCGTAAGGATAGTCCTCATAGTAGACCAATGTCTGCCCGGTCAACTCGGCCGCGCGTCGCACGATTTGATGGTCCACGTGAAGACCGACCCCCAGCGGTGTGTACAGGGCCGGTGCCTCCCCACCAGCGTCACCCTGGCTCAGCGCAAGTGCGGACAACCGGTCTGCCAGATCTGCGAGCAATTCCTCCTCCGCGGGATGTATCTCTCCCCATAATGCCTCCTCACTCGCATACGGAAAGTGGCCGTCAGGCGTGCGCCGGTAGATACAGTCCAGATAGTGGAAGTGTTTCCCCTCTGCTCCCAGCAGGGTCAGCGCTTCCAAATCCTCCTCTCGCCGCTGGGCGGCCGCATCCATCAGGTTCCCCCATCGTGAGTGTAAACTCTGGGCGAACGGGGAGAGGGGGGTATCCGGCGCAGGAGTACCGGCAAAGACCGTCAGGACCAGCACACCCTCACCAGCTTGCACCTGTTGACTGATGCGTCCCCCACACGAGAGTATGGCATCATCCAAATGGGGAGACAGATAGATGTCGCCGTATGTCATATCAGCTCGCCCTATTGGCTCCGGCGCGCGATCCCCCTATGCTTGCATAACACCTGGTTCGCGGTATAATCCCTTTTTGGGAGGTTAATGGAGTATGCCGCTCTACGAGTATCAATGTGAGGATTGTGGTGTACGCTTTGAGTATCGGCAGAGCATTAACGACGAGGCTCTGGAGATTTGCCCGGAGTGTGGGGGTGGGGTACATCGTCTAATTCATCCCGTGGGCATCATTTTCAAAGGCTCTGGTTTCTATGTCACCGACAATCGAGGCAAGTCATCCACAGCGGTACCTGGACACCTCAAGAATTCGTCGAAGGATTCAAAAGAGAAAAAATCCTCCAGCGCCAGTGAGAGCGGCTCTGGGGGCGGCTCCGAAAGCGACTCTGGGAGCGACTCTGGGAGCAGCTCCGGAAGCAGTTCCAAGAAAGACTAGCCGTCAGCCTACGAGAATGCGGGCGTGGCCAATCGAGTCACGCCCGCATTGTGTTGCTGTGTAGGTTTGCCAGTCTGTTCCTTCGACCTCACTACAATTGGAACCCGCCGCTGGCGTGAATGATCTTTTGCCGATAATCCGTCACGTAGGTGAGAAGTCTTTTCTTCATCTGGCGCCATTCCTCTGAGGCCAGAGCGTGTTGTAGGCTTTCCAGTTCCTCCACAATACCGCCCTGGAGGATCTGTGGTTCATCACCGTATTGAGTATACCAGGCGTCCGTGGGGCGCACGCCGAGCTTGATCAACCCTGGCCCTAACTCCCGTACGACGAACTCAAAGTAATCCTCTTCTTGACCAGGTCTGATATTCCAGGACATTAGAAGTTTAAACATTCGTTATCCTTGCCAAGCTGGCGGAGTTGCTGTATAGGTCTTGGTCAACTAGGGACACTGTAGGGCCGTCATCACCTGTTCAGCCTGGGCTTGCCACGTGGCTGGAGGGTTCAACTCCAGAAAACGACCAAATGTCTCACAGGCGTTGGTCACATCGCCGGTCTGGGCGTACGCCTCACCCAGTGCATAGTGTGCCTCGGGAGAGTTGGGCAGCTTTTCTATCGCCCGCTGGAGGGCTTGTACAGCCTGTGTGTACTCCTCTTGTTGGAGGTAGACGTTCCCCAGGCCGATCAACGCTTCGGGCATATCCTCCTCAATATCCAGCGCCTCGTTGAACTGGTCGACCGCCTGCGCCAGTAGCTCTGGATCTGGGGCAGCCATAGGAGCAGCCCCTGATAGCGCCAGGACAAGATAGGTCGCGCCCAGTTGATAGTGAGTGTCGGGATCGTCTGGATCTAGCCTCAGGGCGATCTCAAACTCTGCAACTGCCGCGTTCGGGTCCTGCAACTGGAAATAGGTCACGCCTAGGTTGTGATGTGCGGCCCCGTTTTCCGGATCGAGCGCGATTACGGTGCGAAACTCGTCCGCCGCCTTTAGCAGCTCGCCCTGCCGATTGTAAACCTGTCCCAACAGGAAATGAGCCTCACTATTCCCCGGGTCCTCCTCGACCGCCGCTTCCAGATCAGCCCTGGCTGTGGCGTACTCGCCTGCATCCAGGCTAGAGCGAGCCACCTCCAATACGTCATCCGGACCGCCGGTCCCCTCACCTCCAGGTCCCCCCATCTGACGGGCAATCACAACAAAAGCAATTAGCGCGATGCCGAGCACTGCGCCGATGACGATATAGGTCGTACGGGAATTGCGCATCTTACCCTCCATCTTTTTGTCTAGGTTCCAGGACGATGACCTGGGTTTCCTCTGATAGGCTGCTGCGACTGACTTTGAAGGCCTCCTGGCTATCCACTTTGTCCAGGCCCATCTCTTTCAGAAAACGACTCAGAGTGCCCAACTTGACCTGCAACCCCGGGATCATGTAGTACATAGGGATGACAAAGCTGGGCTCAAACAGACTGATGACCTCCGATGCCTGGCCCGGGCCTAGACTCCCCACTCCACCCACGGGCACCAGCAGGATGTCCACAGTGCCCAAATCCTCCACCTGAGATTGAGTCGGCACGTGCCCCAGCCGTCCCAAGTGACAGACGGTTAGGCTGTCAAAGCTGAAAGTGAACACAGTGTTCAACCCCCGCGTTGCTCCGCGCTTGCCATCGGCATAGGTGGCGATGGCAGTGATGAACACAGTGCCGATTTCATACTCGCCCGGTCCATCCAACAGCTTGAAGGGCCCGCGCACACCGGATGTATAACGACACTGGGGATCATCATAGCTCACGGTGACGATGTGAGCACGGGAACGAGGTAGGGTGAGACCGATCTCGGGTGAATAGGGGTCGGTCACCACTGTCGCCAGTCCTCGTTCACTCAAGCGGAAGCAGGTCTGCCCGAACCAGGTAATTTCCATAGGTAGCGCCTCTCTGCAAGTCAATCTGGGGCAATTATACCCAGACTGCTGCATATGCCAAGTCTATTCAGTGCGCCATTCTTGGGTGAGGGCCACCTGTGCCACATAGTCCGCTACCTGGCGCTCAATCTCCGCAGCGTCCCATCCCAGGCGAGGAGCCATGACCTCTGCCACAGCGCGGGCTCTGTCCTGTCCCCCGGTCTGTGTCTCATAGATCACGTGTGTACGTCGAGTGAGCACGTCGCTCAGTGTCAGTGCCATCTCGTGCTGCACAGCGTGTAGAGCTTCGGCCATCAGATAGGGCAACTCTGGCACAATACGTTCCCCCAAACTGGGGTTCTCCTCCGCGTAGGCCAGTATCCACGTGGCATCGTTGCCGTAGGTATCGATCAAGTGCTGGCTTAGCGACATCTCTAGCTTGCACTCTCGGACGCGCCCCGTCTGTGCGCCCTCCAGTGCTTCCTCGGTGTGACACTCGACTCGAGCGTGGGTGGAATAATTCTGTGCCAATCTCTTTTGTGCGTGATCCGTTAGTTGCTTGCCCATCAACCGGTGGGTGGTCAGTTTGCCTCCGGCGACAGTCACAAGACCTGACGGGCTCTCTATAATCTTGTGTTCGCGCGAGAGGCCATAGGCTCCGCCTGTGCTAGAGATGAGAGGACGGAGGCCAGCAAAGGTGCTGATGATATCGTCGTGTTCGATCTGAGCGCCAGGAAAGGTGTGTCGAACCGCCTCTAGCAGGTACTCGACATCGTTCGCGTCAGCAGCCGGGCGATCCAGATCTCCCTGATAGTCGGTATCGGTGGTGCCGACCAGGCAAAAGTCGCCCCAGGGGATGAGAAAAACGTGACGGCGGTCGCGAGGGGAATCGAACACCACAGCGTGTTGGCTGTTTAGGCGCGTCCGGGGTATCACCAGGTGGATACCCTTGGTTGGACGAGTCAGCGTTCCCTTAGAGCCCTCTTCCAACCGGCGCACGGTGTCCACCCAGACGCCTGTGGCGTTGATGACGACCTTGGCTTGAACATCAACTTCCCGTCCGCTCAGTTCGTCTACGACCTGTGCCCCGACGACGCGCCCTCCCGCTCGTTTCAACCCTGTCACGCGCGCGTGGTTGGCCATCACCGCGCCGTGGAAATGGGCAGATTTGGCCGTCATCAGCGTCAGGCGAGCGTCGTCTACCTGGGCGTCGTAGAATCGAGCAGCGCCGAGGAGTCCTCGTCCCGCGACCATCGGTTCGCGTCGCTGCACCTCTGCCGGGTGAAGCCAGCGATGCTGCTGAACATTCCGGAATAGTCCCAGCGCATCGTATAGGGTCAGGCCAGCCCGCAGTTTCCACGGTGCAGGTTTCTGACCCCGGTAGAGCGGATAGAGAAAGGGGAGCGGACGCACCAGTCGAGGTGCAACCGTCCGCATCATACACCGCTCGCCACAGGCCTCGAAAACCAGCTTAAACTGGTAGTACTCCAGGTAGCGGATTCCGCCGTGGATGAGGCGTGAGGAGCGACTGCTGGTGCCAATCCCAAAGTCGCCCTTCTCGACCAGGGCGGTACGAAAGCCCCGCATCGCCGCATCGCGAGCCACGGCTGTGCCGGTGATGCCTCCACCGATGATCAACAGGTCGAATTCTTCCTGCGACAGGCGCTCTACGTTATCTCGCCGGGCAGCAGCAGAGAAAGGGCGATGAGGAAAAGTCGCAGCCATCGTCGGCTCCCGTATTACGTTGGTAGCAAGATGCCGGGATTCAGGGTATTGGCGGGATCGAGCGTCGCTTTGAGCGACTGCAAGGCTCTGATACCCACCACGCCAATTTCATCCTCAAACCAAGGCGCGTGGTCACGGCCTATGCCGTGGTGATGGGTCAACGTCCCGCCAGCCCTCAGGATCGCTTCGGTGGTCGCTTGCTTGACCTCGTACCACTGAGCCTGAAGTGCGAGCGGGTCGGGGCCGCCTGCTTGACGACCGAGGAAGGTCGAATAGAGGGAAGCGCCATGGGCATAGGCGTGAGAGATGTGGGTCAGTACGTATCCAGGCCCTCCGCCCGTAGCCGTGATCGTCGCCTTCATCGCGTTGACCATAGCCTCGTACAGGTGCTCCAGGTTGGACCACGTGGTGGCCGTCTCCAATGTGTCCACCATAACACCGTGACCCAGCAGCGTGTCCCGCAGATAGGGGTGGGCATACCGATCCCGTTTCCACGAACGTCCCAATGCCCGCCCAAGTGAGAGTCCCTGATGGTCACTACAGATCTCCATTGCACAGCGCCATTGCTTGGCCGTCCACTCATCGTCGCCGTCAAAGCCCAAGAGCATAAAGGTGGTATCAGAGGTCAGGTCGAACTTGTGCGTCTGCAAGTACCGCTCAATGAGGCTGTCCGCCAGCCGTCGCAGGCCTTGATGCTCGTGGCTCATCGCGGCCTGGGCAGCGGTCTCGGGTGCATCCGACAGGCGAACGATTGTCGGGCGCAAAGATGGGCTCTGCATCAGATCACGGAAGGTTATAATACTGTCATCCAGGTTGTGAAAGAGAAGGCCGCGATAGTCCTGGATCTGCGGGAGAGGATGGATGCGCATTGTCGCCTCGGTGATGACGCCATAGGCCCCCTCAGAGCCAATGAGCATCTCCAAAAGGCCGGGACCGGCAGCGGTTGCGGGTGTGTCTTTTGTGTCGATGATGCCGACGGGGGTGACCACGCGTATGGCCTGGGTCATGTGCTCGATCTTTCCATAGCCGACGGATGTCTGACCGGCCGAGCGAGTGGCGATCCAGCCCCCCAGAGTGGAGAACTCGAACGATTGAGGGAAATGGCCCAGCGTAAAGCCGTGCTTTTTCAGTTGAGCTTCCACCTCCGGGCCGGTTGCACCGGCCTGGATGCGCGCTGTGCGTGAGATAGGGTCCACGGCAAGCACCCGATTCAGGCGGGCCAGATCAAGGCTGATCGTGCAGCGCTCTCCAGGAGATGGCTCAACGCCTCCCAAGACTGTGCTGCCACCACCAAAGGGAATGACCGCGATATCGCGGTCGGCGGCCCATTTCAGTACAGATACAACCTGTCCCTGGTTGACCGGGTATACGACGACATCAGGGGGATTGGGGATATACCCCGCGCGAACGCGGACCAAATCCCGGTAGGACTTGCCGTAAGCGTGCTCCACACGGGTCTGCTGATCGACGCGCACCACTCCGTCGCCCAGCATTCTGTGCAAGGACGAGAGCACCGGGTCATCCAGACGGGGTGGGCGCAGTGAGATCTCCTCCAGAGCAACTGGCGGCGTCTCCTGCTCGATGGCCTCGTCGGGTAGTTCGAGCCACTCCTGGAGCATAGGCCAGAAGGCGGGTCGGCCCTCAAGTGAAAAGTCTTGATCCACCGTGCCCCATCCCCACCAACGCAAGTTGCGAATATCCATAGTCAGTTATCTGTCCTTACGGCAGCATTGCTCCTGGGTAGGCAGGCGTAAATTGGCCACTCCTAATGAGAGGACCACCCCTTATTGTAACGCCGTACAAATGGGGTGTCAATAGGAATTACTTCCTAGTTGACGCCCCGTTGGTATGCTGGATTCTTTGCACTTGTTCATTAATAACTTCGCGCTTTGGCACAGGAATCAGACGCAAAACAGCCGTAGAAGCATGGAGTTGTCTTTGAACAAGTACTTTGCTCGTGGGAAACGAGGGGGCATACCTCGAGGGGGAGCAAGATACTTGCTCCCCCTCGAACTGCCACGCCCGTGGGCTGGATTGTGGTGGGCCGCCTGTCACGCACCCCGCATGATCAATGGCAGGTAGACCCGATGTCCTCCAACGACTACAGAGCTGCTGTTGTTGCCCAGATTGCTGTCCTCGTCGGCTGTGCCTATCATCGCCGTGTTTACGATGGCAAAGCCGGCGGGCAATGAGGGGTCTAGTGTGCCGTAGACGGTGATCACACCTGAGGCACCGATGGCCAGGTCAGGCAGATCCCACACGAAGGTGCCTTCCTGGAGGATCGTGCCTGCCAGCGATGGAGATGCCTCCCAAGTGGGGGTCAGGATCGCGGTGGGCAGTGTATCGGTGACCACCACGCCTGTTGCCCCGGCCGTGCCAGAGTTCTCGATCGAGAGGGTAAAGGTCACCGGATCGCCAGGCGCAGGCTCTGAATCTGCGACGCGCTTCACGATGCTGAGATCAGGGGAGACGGGAGGATCACCCAAATGGAGCCGCCCGTGCCCATACAGCGTATCCAGTCCGGAAGTCCCCATATCGATCGCCCGTCCCTCCAGGAAGGTCTGGATATCGTCCGGCCCGTAGGTGGGATAGGCGCTCAGCACCAGGGCGGCAGCGCCGGCGACGTGAGGGGTGGCTGACGATGTACCATTGAACGTGGAACCCTCGTAGCTCTCGGTGGCCACGTTGGCAAAGCCAGAGATGTCCGGCTTGTTAGCACCGCCCAATTCGGCTCCGCCCGGGCCGTTGGTGGGGCCCTCAGAGCTGTAGGATTCCTGGGGGAAGGGAGATGTAACGTCCAGCGCGGCGACCGTCATCGCGTCTGGGGCGTCGGCCAGGTTG
>CAYUIS010000178.1:0-8679 GCA_964444825.1 uncultured Anaerolineales bacterium
TGTCGAGGGGCATAGTCGAAGGGGTTGGGAGGGGGTGAACGTGCCAGGGGTTGACTTTTTCTCCACTTTCCGTAGAATCCCCCCTTGGATCACACCTCGCCGAGCATAGTTTGGATAGGGCTACCACAGAGAGGCTCTCCACACATACAACGCTGAAGGTGATTGAGTGAGATACCGAATACTCGGTAGTTATGTGCTGTATCAAAAAGCAAGAAGGAGTATCTATGAAATACGGTTTGTCAGCTATAGGTGTCGCAATTCTGTTTGTGCTACTGAGCACCTGGGCGATAGCTAGCCCCCCAAACCCTGAAATGGCTCTGGCCGTCGACAATCCCCTGTGGCGCATCGGGGGTAGCCTGGAAGCTGTGGACGTGCAGGGAAACTACGCCTACCTGGCACAGGGCACGCAGTTGCAGGTGGTGAACCTGAGCAATTTGCAGACCGTTGGCGCGCTCTCGTTCCGCTATCCGGTGCGCGACGTGAGCGTGAGCGGCACACACGCATACCTGGTCACCAACACCTACGGTGACTTGCACGTCGTAGATGTCGCCGACCCGGCGACCCCTGCCGTCGTGGGCAAGGGAGAGGTTCCTGGCTGGTCTGGTGGGGAAAGCGTCGCCGTCCGGGGCAACTATGCCTATGTTTTGGCAGAGAATCCTAGCGATGGCCTGGTGACCTTTGATATTACCAGTCCCTTCACGCCCACCTTTGTGACCCAGACCGTCGGCATTACTGGGCGATGGGTTCGTCCCGGCGCCGATCATCTCTACGTACTGCGCACCGACCGCCTGACCGTGTTTGACGTCACCACCGCCAACAACCCCCAACAGGTCGGCGCCTTTGACCTCACCTCCGCGTCGAACCTGGCGGTCGCAGAGCCGTACGTCTATGTGACGGATTACATCATGCCAAGCCCAGGCGTCATTGCGGTAGACGTAAGCACTCCGTCCGATCCACAGGAGGCGGATAACTGGACCTACACCTACGGCAACGGTAGCACCTCCGGCGTGGCCGTGAGCGGCAACACTGCCTACGTGGGTTATGACGGCAACGGCGGTGTCTGTAGCGCCATCTTTATCCTAAACATCTCCGATCCGAGCAATCTCACGTACGTGGACAAGGTTCAACCCGTTGGCAGTTTCTACAACTTTTTGATCGACGGGAACTCGCTCTACGTGGCTGGTGGGCCGAGCGGTGACCTGATGTCTATCAGTATCGCCAACCCCGAATCGCCTGCGATAGCCAACACGCTGTACCAGGTAGGGCAGGCCGAGATGGTGCGTTTGGCCGGGGATCGAGCCTACGTCGTTGGTCCGGGCGACTATTACGGCACGGCGGCCAGCATCTGGGTTTACGACGTGAGCGATCCGTTGACACCGACTTGGCAGCATCGTGAGGACCCTTACCCGAACAGCATCTACGATCTAGAGGTAGCAGGGAACTATGCTTACCTGACTGGCTACGGTTACGGCCTGGGCATCCTCGACGTGGCAGACCTTTCCCCGCGTGGGAGTTATGCCCCCGATGGCGTCGCGTACTATTGCACCGACGCCAGCATCCAGGGGAGTTTGGCCTACGTCATCGCGCCCGGCGTCGGAGGACAGACCGACGACATAGACGTCATCAACGTGAGCAACCCCGATGATCCTGATCGAGTCAAGAGCGTTCCGACCACAGGAACCGACCTGCGGCAGATCGTTGCCGACGGCAATCGCCTCTACGCCACTGACTACTACCAGCGGTTCTTTGTGTACAACATCGCATCTCCCCAGAACCCGACCCTGGTCACGAGCTACACTTTGCCGGGGCTGATGACCCTGCGCCCGGCAGGAAACACTGTGTACGCGGGCACGCAAGATGGCCTGACAGTGCTAGACGCGAGCGACTTGAAGGATATTCAGCCTGTCGGTGTGCCTTTCGACACCCTCAACGCTGTGAAAAGCATCGATGTCGTGGACGACATTGCTTATCTCGGCTGTTCCAATGCCGCCTATGCCCTGGACGTCTCCAACCCGATCTCGCCCACGGCAATCTTGCAGCACACCGGCCCGGCGGAGGGTTTGGATATCCAGGGAATCACGCCCTTTGCGCTGGTGGCCGACGGCGACCTGGGGTTGACCCTGCACGCCATCGGCGACGGTGTGGTCCGTCCTGCGTTGGGCAACGCGGCGAAAATGTTCCCCGATACGGCCCTGGTCGTGCACTTTGCGCAAGATATGGATACCGCTTCGGTGACGTTCACCTGCACGCCAGACCCCGGAGGATGGGAAGCGTCCTGGGAGGAGACGCACGCAACCGGAGGTTTGCACGCCACGGCGACGGGACGGGTATTGACGTTGCGCCACAATCCATTCACCGAGAACCAGGACTATGACTTTCAGGTCACCGGCGGGACGACCGCGGGCGGGCAAGCCATCGACCCGTTCAGCCTCGATTTCTTTGTCGTTCAAGTTCAGCGCGTGTACCTGCCCCTGGTTTTGAGATAACTGTAGAAACATCGATATGAAAGCGATAAAATCAACCTGTCTAGCGATCACACTATTGCTTGTCCTGAGTGGTATGACCGAGGTCTCGCCACCCGCCAGGGGAATGACGCCCCTGCCCAACGTGCCCGATCTTACGCCAACACAAGTTCCCCAAGGCATTGGACTGGTGGCCGGGGACACCATAGATCTCACCTGGCGTCCCGAGGAATACCCGGACGGCGCCTTTATCCGGTTGGAACTCTATCGAGGTCTTTCCACCGACACCCTCAGCCCGATTGCGACGGTCAGTAGTGCTGCTACCTGGCGGTATCGGGATACGGGCCTGGCAGCGAATACCGTTTACGTCTACCGCGCGATACTCACCTATTATCCATCCGCCACCCCCGACGACGAGCGTTCCACCACCCTCTTCACTAGCCAAGCTGACACCGGCAAGTTTACCGGCCATGTCTATGAGAGCGTGGTGCTCCAGGGCGGCGTCTACGAATTGGGCAGCGTCACCGTTTACGATGGGGCCGTGCTGACCATCCCTGGCGGCGTCAGGATGGAGACCGGCGGCCGCATTTATGCCAGCGACGGGCATCTGCGGATCGCTGGTACGCATTTTGATGATGATGTGGATATCCAGTTCGGCAGCATCTCGTCTGCAACGTGGGGCGAGGGATGGGTGCGCAGTTCGAGCTTTGGCGAATGGAGCGACGTCTCTGTCTATGGCGACCACCAGGTCGAAATCAGTGATAATACCTTTGGCCTCTACAGCAGTATTGACGCCAGTGACGCAGCAGGCTACGTCGTCGTGAGAAACAATGTCGGGAATGAGGGCTTGAGCCTTGGTGGCACCGGTGAGGCGATGGACAACACCTTTGGCAGGGGCTCTGCGTACGGCAGCGCCGTGCTGGAAAACAATGTCTTTGAACGTATGAGCGTCTACGACGACGCGACAGCGCGCTCCAACCGCGTGACCGGAAAGGCATCGGGACGGAACACGGCAACGCTGGAGAATAACGTGATAGAAGGAGAGCTAGAACTGTGGGAGCAGGCTCTGGCGCGTTACAACGACATCACCGGAGACGTCGAGATCGGCGGCACGGCTCAACTTGAAGAAAACGTGATTGCGGGCAACGTGGAGGTGGACGAGGACGCCGCGGGCGCTACGCTCCTGCGCAACGTCATCCCCCAGGGCAGGCTCGTCGTCGCTAACGACTACTCGTGTGACATCGACCCGGCCACAGTCTACGCCGAGGGGAACGTCATCTCCAGCAATAGTTGGGCGGTCCAGGTCAGTGGGGGGGCGCACGCGACGCTGGTCAACAACGAGATCGACGGCAGTATCCAGGTGACCCAGGAATGCACCCAGTTCACCGCTCACCAGAACGTGATTGACGGTGGGTTCTCTATTTGCTGGACGCCTGCCATCACGGTGACCGAGAACCTGGTGGATGGCCCTATCTACGTCGGCAACGCCTTCCCCCTGACGTGCAGCGGCGACGCCAGCGGCACCATCGCCCGCAACACGATCCAGAAAAACTATGGCGACTATGACCCGGCCCTCTATCTCTCCCAACGACTATACACCGAGTCCCACGCGGACCTTTCCATCCAGCACAACTGCCTGCGCGATAACACCATCGCTGCCCGGCTGTACACCGCGCCGGAGCACGGCCTGGTCGACCTGCGCGACAACTGGTGGGGCGATGCCTCCGGGCCAAACTATGCCACCAACCCTGGTGGCGCGGGCGGGCGCATCGAAAACCTGTTGGGTGCGTCCCTGGACTTATATCCGTGGGACACGGCCCCGACCTATTGTCGGGACACGATCCCCATCACGCCGCGGGCTGGCGACATCGAGATCGACATGCCCGAAACCGTCCGTCCCGATGGCGCCAGCCAGGCTGCGGTGCAGGTGACTGTGCTGGACCAGCACGGTTGGCCTCTGGCAAACGCCCCGGCAAACTTGTCACTGGTCCCGGAAGGATTGGGCCAGCTTTCTCAAGAGGCCACCACCACCGACGGTTCTGGCCAGGCCACAGTCTGGTACACTGCGCCAACCTTGAATCAACTGGGCCATCACGGCAAAGTCGAGATCCGCGCCATCAGTGGAGCGGCGCAGGACTGGGGGACGATCTCGTTCGAGGAACCAGACGCGCTCTACACGGCCGAACCACGCTACCACGAGGAAAGCTGGAGCGAGCGGCGCGCCCTGCTGCCTCCTGAACCCAACATCCTGGCCACGTTGAGCGCCCAATTGACCTACGACGGTGAGCCGGTGCGCAGTTACACCGTGACGGTCGAGATCGACCCCATGGAGGACGGCGTCTATGACGGCGTCTTTGTCGAGGGGAGCAACGTCATCCCGCCGCTCGACGATCACCAGGTCACGCTGCTGACCGACGAGAACGGCGAGCTGTGGGTCAAATACCGGTACGCCGGGCAGGCCAGCCGTGAGGACAGCGTCCGCGACGGTGTGACGCTGCGCAGCGATGCCTTCGATCACCTGGGTTCGTGGGAGGTCGAGACCGGGATGGATCTACAGATCGTGGACATCCGCCGCCCAGGGGCTTCTCAGAACGATTACCTGGTGATGGGAAAGGCGGAACCGATGGAGATCGTCGTCCGCGACCGCCTGCATCCACAATTCCACCTCAGCGAATACGACGACGATCCTGATCCGGCCACCGACCCGATCTTGAGCGTGTGGCTGGACGTCAGTGACGCCTCCATCAGCACCGAGTTTCTTGACCTGCTGCTGATCGACCACTTTCAGGTTCCGGGGGAGCGCTCATATCTGGCCGACTTGGAGCTGGAGGCTGACAACCAGGTCTATTTGCGTGTCTCTGAGGGTGAGCACGTCGCCGGGCGGCCGGTGATCGTGCCCCATTTTGAGGGCTGGAACGTTCACTGGGTGGGTGTGCATCTCCGCCACAACGCCGACGGCCATATCATCCGCGACACCTCTCCCCAAGGGCAAACGAACAACAACTATGAGATCATCCGCTACCAGGCCAACGCCGATCTGACCGCCTGGGAGCTGTTTCTACGAGATAACCCGTGCGCGCCCAACACACCGTGGGGTCGGGCGGCCAAGTGCACGTTGAACCTTATGACCTGGCTCCCAGCAAGCAAGGTTCACGCAGAGGTCGTCTCGACGATGCTGGCGCTATGCGAGACGATGTTCAACATCGCCAACGGACGCATCGAGGACGCGGCCCTGGGGGCCGGCAGCATCTATGGGGGCAGTTTGACCAATTACCTGGAGGCGCACCCAGAAGTGTTGTACGCGACCAAATACGGGCCTCAAATGGCAACGGTCCTCGGCACGTTGGGCAACACCGCCAAGGTGGTAGACTGTTACAACGCGCTGACCGACTGGACCGGCGACATTCTACCCACAAAGCAGATGGGACTGTGCGGCATACAGACCCGGTCCGCCTCACCATCGGCAGCGTCGCCCGATCAGACGGCGGTCTGGGTACAGGGCTTGCTGCACAGCCTGGAGCAGGACCTGGATGCGCTGGCGATCTTGGGCTCGCAGCAGACGCGCGTGGTAGACACCGTCACCGCACAAACCGTTGTCACCGCGACCGGCGCGATGACCGATACCGACGAGATGTATTTTAGCATCGTCAATGACCAGGGGAGCGTCTACCTGTTGCCGCCGAGCACGTACTCGGTGACGCTGCATACGATCACCGACACGCAGGTCATTCTGTTCCGCAAGGGAATCACGATGACCGAGTTCAGCACCGTGCTGTGGGAAGACGCCGGCTCCACGCCACGTCAGATCGGCTTTACCTTCAGCCCAAGCCAGACGGCCGCGCTCCAGGTGGACGAGGGCGCTGACGGCAGTATCGATCGTACGGTCCTCGCCGAAGAGATCCCGCATCTGGTGGCTCCTGCCAACATCCAGGTGACGCAACTTGATGCAGACAGCGTCCAGGTGACGTGGGATCCGGTGGACGGCGCCTACCAGTACCGGATCTACTATGGCGCCGAATCACGCTGGGTGGAACTGTTCGAGGAGTACTCAGACCAGGTGGAGGTTTATGCCAGCACCACCTCCAAGGTCATATCTGACCTGGAACTGGACGGTTGGGCATACTACTTTACGGTGACGATGGTGGATGATCAGGGGAATGAGAGTCTGTATGGGGCAGAAGTGTTGGTGGGGCAGGCGATCCGCCCCCATCCTCTATACTTGCCACTGGTGATACGTGCTGGGCAGTAGTGATTGACCTGCACTGGTCGAAAAGAGCGCCATCCGGGCGGACACAGGGCCCGCCCCTACGCGGTTTTCCCCTCCCCCTTGACGGGGGAGGCTGGGAGGGGGTGAATCCGGCAGCGTTTGACCTTTTCCCGCACTTGCCGTACAATCCTTTACGAGATCACCCTTTCCTGAGATAGGCTTGGAAGGGGTCAATGATCGCCATGAGGGTCAAGAGGTGGCTCTTGTGTTACAATTTCGACTGGGACCCTGCAAAGGAAAACCAGAACATTCGCAAACACAGGGAACACATGAAATCAGAATACGATTTCTCCAAGGGTACGCGTGGCAGATTCTATCACCCCGACGCCGTGTTTAACTTGCCAGTGTACCTTGAGCCAGACGTCAATGACTTTATGAACAAACTCGCAGAGGAACAGGACGTCGACATTCAAAAACTGGTCAACGAATGGCTCAGAGCAAACATCAAGCTACTCCAGAGTGTTCAACGATCCAATTGAACAGGGTGGCGGTGGGCGTGGCTGGTACAAAGGCCCACCTCTGCCCAGCCTAACACGATCTGTTGAGAAAGCCCAAGCCCTCTCTCTTCTTGCCCCGTGCCCTCTCGAATCCTGCCCCCTGTCCCTTTGCGTCCTTGGCGCTCTTTGCACTTGGAACCTATCCTAAAACTGCTCTAGCCCCTGTCCTCGGGGGCGAAAGACACCCCCGAGACGGGGGTTTGAGCGAATTTACGGATGATTCTTAATCCCCTTCGGCCTTCGGTCCCTCCGGCAGGGTTTGACCTTTTCCCGCACTTGCCGTAAAATCCCTCACAAGATCACACTTCCCCGAAAACGGCCAGGATGGGGCTATCACACAACGGCCTCCACAACTACAACGCTGAAAGTGGTCCAGAAGGATTCCGTATACTCACTGGTTAGCCCGCATGAGCGTCACTGCATAGAAAAGTTGATCGATGTGTTTAAAGTAGCGGCTCGTGAGCTTTTGAAATAACTTTAGGCAATCATACGATTGACACACAGATACCCCAGTGATAATATAAAAGTATGGTAACTACTCAGCCAGGATGGTTTCTTCCCGTCATTGCGAGGAGCGGAGCGACACTGTCCTGTGCGGACAGTACAGGGCGAAGCAATCTCCACCTCGGAAATTGGAGATTGCTTCCCTTCGCTTCGCTCTGGGCAGGCTGCCGCAAAAAGCGCGGCTCGCAATGACAGGCTGAGCAGTTACAAAGCATGAACAACAGGAATAGCGACAAAAAGGAGTCAATTCATGGCAAAAAGATCATCGAAAGGTAATGGTCATCCTATTCCAAAAATTGAGATAAACTTGGAATTGTCACCAGAACAGGGTGAAGAACTACTCAAAACATTGAAAGTTCGTTTTGAGGAAAACATGAACCGCCACAAAGGTCTTGAATGGCCCAAAATACAAGCAAAACTGGAAGCTCATCCTGAAAAACTGTCGTCACTTAATGCAATGGAAAGCACTGGCGGTGAACCGGATGTTGTTGGTGATGATAAAAAGACGGGCGAATACATTTTTACTGATTGTTCAGCGGAAAGTCCTATAGGCCGCAGAAGTGTCTGTTACGACGGAGAAGGGCAGGAAGAAAGAGAAAAGAAAGGTGTTCACCCAGCCGGTAACGCTATTGATATCGCAGCCGCCATGGGTATCGAGCTTTTGAATGAAGACCAATATCGAGAGTTGCAGAAACTTGGAGAATTTGATACCAAGACCTCGAGCTGGATACAAACACCACCTGATATTAGAAAACTTGGTGGCGCCATCTTTGCTGATCGTCGCTTCGACCGTGTCTTCGTGTATCACAATAGCGCGCCATCTTTCTATGCCGGCAGGGGATTCCGTGGCTCGCTAAGGGTCTGAATTCTGGACAGAAGATGAATCGAGACTTTTTTTGATCACCCCGAGCATGGTGATAATGGCGAGAGATTGGCCAATTTGAAGGCT
>CAYUIS010000179.1:0-8671 GCA_964444825.1 uncultured Anaerolineales bacterium
CTTATGCTCGTCGCCAAGGATGAAAAGCAGGAGGTGGGACAACTGCTAGTGATTCCTATGGCCTCGAACGGCTGGCCGCCGTTGAGCAGCGAGCCGACGGTGCTGGACATCAGTCCTTATCCACAGCAGGGCATCACGGTCGATCCTACGACCGACCTGGTGTGGGCAACCAGCGTGGAAAGCGGAGGAGTTACTTCTTTTTCTTCTTGCCTTTACCCTTTTTCTTTCCTTTGTCCTTCTTGTCCTTATCCTTCTTGGTTATCTCATCCTCCTCGTCCTCATCGGGCTCCGTACCCGGGATAGGGACCTCCATCGGCTCATAGTCGAGCTCTCGGCTGAGCAATTCCACGAGCGTACGCAGCGTCTTGACCCGGGCGAACCACTTGTCGTCGCCCTCGACGATGGTCCAGGGTGCCGTCATGGTGCTGGTGCGAAGCAGCATATCTTGGACGGCCGCTTCATATTGATCCCACCGCGCGCGATTACGCCAGTCCTCGTCGGTCAATTTCCAAGACTTGTACTCCGTGTCCCGCCGGGCCTCAAAGCGGCGCAACTGCTCACCTGGACTTATCTGAATCCAAAACTTGGCCAGGATCATCCCATAGTCCGCCAACTGGCGCTCGAATTCGTTGATCTCCCGATAGGCTCGCTTCCACTCCTCTTCGGTGCAAAAGCCCTCTATGCGCTCGACCATCACCCGCCCATACCAACTGCGGTCGAAAATCAGGATCTGTTTCTCGTCGGGCGGCTTGAGGCGGCGCCAAAAGCGCCACAGGTAGTGATGGGTGCCGTCCTCGCCGCTTGGCGCCGCGATGGGGAGCACCTAGTATCCCAGGGTGTCCAGCCTATCGGTGACGCTTTTGATGTTGCCCACCTTTCCACCGGCGTCCCAGCCCTCATACACCATAACGAGCGTGCGCTTCTGCACATAAAGCTGGTAGGCCAGTTCTCGCAACTGTAACTGGTAGCGTGTTCGACCGACGACGTATTCCTCTCGGGTCAAAGTCTGGCTCAGATCGATTCTCTCCAACATAGCGCTTCCTCCTTACCCTGCGCCCTCTGCCTTCAGCTCCGGCTCCGCGTCGGGCTCAAGCTCGAACTCTGTGTCCAGCAGGCCCAACGATTCGAGGCGCTGTTTGATCTCGTCCACGCTCTTGGGACCAATGCCACTCAGCGCTAGCAAACCATCATCTCCCTCAGCCAAGCGCTTCATCAAGTCCCCGGCAGTGGACAGCCCAGCCTCTTCCAGAGGCCTTAGCACGCGGGCGCCAAGTCCCATCTTGGCCAATGGCGTCTCTCTGCCCGCCCTCTCTGAACCAAGCGTACGCAGTTCCTTGGGAGGAGGGCCCTCGGGCAGCGGGAGACCCCGATCCTGCAAAGCCTCCTGCAGGTGGTGCACGATCGTCTCGAAAATCTTGATCCGGGCCCAGCGACGGTCGGTCGCCTCGACGATGGTCCACGGCCCCCACTCTGAGTCGGTGCGCTCCAGCATCTCCTCGATGGCCACGACATACTGGTCGTACTTGCTGTGGTGCTCCCAGTCCTCCGATTGAACGTGCCAGCTTTCGAGGGGGTCCTCCGCCAATTTCTTGAAACGCTTCTTTTGCTCCTCCTTGCTGATGTGCAGCCAGAACTTTATCACCACGTGGCCATCGTCAGCAATCGTGCGCTCGAAATTTACAATGTCCCGGTAGCCCTTGCGCCAATCCTCCTCCGGCGTCAAGCCCTCCACGCGCTCGACCAGCACGCGACCATACCAACTCCGGTCAAAGATCGCCATCTCGCCATAGTTGGGGAGCTTGAGCCAAAAGCGCCATAGCCAGGGCATGTGCATCTCGTAGGTGCGCGGTGCCTGGATGGGGTAGAGTTTAAAGCCGCGTGGATCGAGCCGTTGGGTCAACAGGTTGATGGACGTTCCCTTGCCCGCTGCGTCCCAGCCCTCAAAGACGATCACGCTGGGGATGTTGGCATCCCAGCACGCCTTCTGCAGGTCGTACAGATGGTCGCGTAGGTAGGGCAACTGCTCCTTGTACTTCTCTTTCGATAGCTTCTTGCTAAGGTCGACTTTCTCAAGCATGTCTCCTCTCCTCCATTATGCGGGCACGATTGACAGGGTTTCGAGACCTGCAAGGCCTCCCATTACTCACCTAGAACCACGGTGCGCAGATCGGCCGTCACCGTGTCTATCGATTGATCGCCGTTGACCTCGACCAGCACTCCTTGGCGACGGTAGAAGTCGATGAGTGGGCTGGTCTGATCCCAATACACCTTGAGCCGCTGGCGCACCGTCTCCGCGTTGTCGTCGTCGCGCTGATACAGCTCGCCGCCATCGGTATCGCACACCCCGGGCTGCTGGGGAGGGTTGAACTTGATGTGATAGGCCTCGCCGCAAGTGCGGCACAGACGGCGGCCGCTCACGCGCTCGACGAGCACGTCATCGGGCACTGCAATGTTGGGAACCAGGCTGATCTTGTGTCCTCGGTCAGCCAAAGCCTGGCCCAGAGCCTCGGCCTGTGCGATGGTGCGGGGAAAACCATCGAACAGTGCACCGCCTGCACAGTCAGGTCGACTCAAGCGGTCCATCACCATGCCGATGGTGATGTCATCGGGCACGAGGTCTCCCCGGTCCATATAGACCTTGGCCTGTTTTCCCAGCTCAGTTTCGTTTTTGAGATTCTCCCGAAACAGGTCGCCACTGGCGATGTGGGGCAGACTGAGGGCCTCGCGTAACCGGGCCGCTTGGGTTCCCTTTCCTGAAGCCGGTGGGCCGAGAAGCACGATGAATCTTGGTTCTGCCGACATAGTGGTCCCTCCTCTCTATAGTCGTATCAAACTGAGATCTGGAAGATCTGGCCTCTTGCCGATGCACATCGTCCATGCGCACCTATAGGGCAAAGCTCACAATGCGGCCAATGTAGTCGCCGCCAGTTCGTTGAACTGGGGATTCTGAATCCGAGTCCAAGCCTGGGGGAAGGTCTCCACCAAGTGTTGTAGCTCTGTCTGTCGGGATGTCATATACGCTGCCACTCCTGGTGCGATAATGGGTTCTGTAGGCAAGGATATACCTTCTCTTTCAGCCTCGCTGTGCCCCCACGTCCCCCATGTCAAAAAGTCCCGCAGCAGGTTGCTGGCGACCACTGCATCCTGCAGGTCACCCAGGTGATCCTGGAGGCGCTTGACCTCGGTGATGAAATCCTTGGCCTCCGGAGCCAGCACCTCGAGAAAGTATTCAACTGTATAGCGCAGTCCCTTGGCGGCGATGCGGAGTTGATGTAACCGCTCCAGCGGGACATCCGGTCGTGTCACCCACTCATCATAGGCACGCACCGCAGCCAGCCGTTGGTATACCGCCACGGGTACGACGTGCCGCAGCAGATGAGGTATCGGCTCTCCGTCGTCAGAGAGGGTCGGAAGCGCCCCTGCACCGCGGATCTGGAGGAACGCGCCAAACCGTCTCTTGAACTCATAGTAGCGACCGCTATCCAGGTAAGCGAGCATTCGCTTGCGTGCCCTCTCGCGTTCTGCCTCCCACGCAGCCCGCAGGGGATCCAAGCTACCCTGTCTCTCCTCCGGCAGCGTGTCCAAGTAGTGCTGCGTCTTTTCCCAAAAGACGTCCATGTCTCGTACGGCGCCGAGGACTCGGCCCGTCCGTCGCAACCCCTTGATAAACGGTTTCATTTCCCCGATATCGAGATAGTCCTCAAACACACGAAAGGCGGCCCGCATACGGCGGGTGGCGACGCGCATATCGTGTAACTCTTCGATATCCTCCCCTAGCCGGGTGCCGGGTTCGTGGTACAGCATACGCTGGTAATGCAGTAGGAGCGTCTTGCGAGCCGCCTCAGCCATCGAATCGTCCGGATCCAGGCCAGGCTGTGAAGGAGGTTTGGTCACCTCCATCACGGCAGGCTGTGCCGTCTCGATCAGCACTGCCGTTGACCTGAACTGGAGCTCGGCTTCAAACAGCAACCGCCACAGGTCTCCTTTTTTCTGTGCTCGTTCAGCGTCGGCTGCAGCAGTGGGTCCGACAACCTCGAACTGGACGGTTCCCTCCCGATGATCCACCTGCCCCAGTTGGCTGGCACCGGTCTGGTTGAGATCCAATCCGTCCGCCATACGCACCAGGGCAGCCAGCGCCAACGCGTCGCGCCGCATCGGTACGGGGATATCCGTGAATAGCGGCTTTTGGGCCAGTTCATCCAGTCTCCTGCGGGTGGCGCGTTTCCGATGGAGGTAGGTAGTCAGTGCTACGATACGACGTTCGTCAGCTCCTAACTCGGCTGGAGGATGCGCCAGAAGGATATCCCGCCCGGCACTATGGTGACGATCCGGATTCGTCTGCAATCCCACATTGTGCAGCAACGCCGCGATCTCGAGCAGAGGGCGTCGCTCTTCCGACAGACCGTGGAATGGCTGGAGGTGGTCGAATAGGGCCAGGGCGTGATCGGCCACAGCGCGGGCGTGAACCGTATCGACGCTGTAGATGTCAAACAGCTTTTCCAGCGGCCAGGGCTCTAGCGGCTCGTCCACTTGTGGCGACGGGGGCGCGGGTGACGGTATCGCCTCCGCCAGGATAGAGGAGGGAAAGATGTCCATACGCTTGTCCCGGAACAAAACGAGCCAGCGCCGCACTGTGCGGTCAGTAATACCGACGGTTCCGGCCGCTTCAACTTGCGTTGCACCTTCATCGAGCGCCAGCAGCACTCGCGCTCGACGGCCTTCCCGATTATTCTCCCGTGAAGCGACTTGTTCACAGGCGGCACGCTCCATCGGGGTCAACAGGCGTTCCTGCGGTTGAGCTGCATCGAGGAACGCCAAGCCTCGTTCGAATTTCGATAGGACCATAGGCTCTAGTTCCCACTCGTCCTGGAGGCAGGCGACCAACGCCTTCAGATCCTCCTCGGTGCCCTGAGGCGCTAGTTCCACCTCCAGCTCAAGACAGCCCTGCTCCTTGCCCTGTGCGGTCGTCAGCACGTCGTCCAGGCTCAGCTCGCCCACGATACGCTCATCCTGGCTCACCTGCCGCAGGATACGTGTCTGTTCGATGTAAAAGAGAGGGACAAGATGCGCATCTCCGATCAACTCATCTACCCGGTCTCGCACGGGACCGGCCGGCCACTCGGTTGGGGGAGCGACGGCTGGCAACAGAACTTCGTATTCCTCTCGCCGGTGAACCCCATCCTCGGCTCTTCCCAGCCCTTTGAGTGTGATCAAAACACCATCGTCCTTTTCCCGTTGACGGCAGGCAAATCCCCCTGCCAGGATCAGTCGATCTGGGGTATCCAGATAGGTATCCTTCACCTGTTTGACCTGCTTGCCCTTGAGGGCAAAGTCCGCCAGATGATCGACTGTCAACAAATGCTCAAGAACCTCCGTATCGGGAAGGACGAATTTGGCTTCGATTTCCATAGTCAGTGCCTTGAGATTTCCAGAAGTTTAACGTCACGTCAACAGTGGCCGTGGAAATAAGTATACACGAAGTGGTGTAATCCGCAAAATCTGACACGTGACCGTAACTGACCTGTAACCCTTATGAGCTGTACGACATAATATAATGGAGGTACTCTGACGAACTATGGGAGAACCTATGGACAGACTCACTCCTGGCTTGGAAGATCAGTCTGGTTCAACTGAACAGGGCAAACGGAATGTGTGGCGCTGGTTGGTCGAACCGTCGAGCTTTGTGCAAGAGCCTGACGCCCGACGTCAGGTACGGCTGCTCTTGTCTCTATTGGTGATCGTCATACCCGTATTCACCTTTGGAACGATCTCGATCCTGCTCCAAACGTCAGACAATTGGCCTATTGCTCTGATGCTGGGGGGCGCCGCCGTGGTTGATACCGTGGCGTACGGTTTAGGGCGGACCAAGTCCTATCGGTGGGGGATGTACCTGACTCTCGGGTGTTTTTCTGTTCTGCCCGTTGTTGGACTGCTCATGATGGGTGTCTACGACTCCCATATGATCACCTTGGCTTTTATGTGGGCGATTGCCCCCGTGCTTGTCGGCAGCATTCTGCTTTCTTACCGTAGTCTGGTTCTGCTGATGGTGATGAACGTCCTGATGCTGCTGTCGTTGCCCGTACTCATCCGTGAAGTAGCCTTGGGAGACATCGCCTCGGTATTGTCTTTTATGATTCTCATCAGCGGCCTGGTCTTGGTCGTCACACGGAACCAATCCAGGTTGGAGGAGGATCGGCGGACGGAATTGTTAGAGAGCAACAGCCGGCTGCAGGCCACGCAAGAGGCGCTTGAGGAACGAAACGAGCATCTACGGCTGACGGTCAAACGCTACGATGACTTTATGAGCGAGGTGGCTAGCGGTAACCTGTCGACCCGGCTGGCCGTCGACGAGGCCACATCCCAGGCTGATGATCCACTGGTCACGCTGGGGAAAAGCCTGGACGAGACGGTGGACGGCCTGGGCTTTATGATCACCCAGATCCGTGAGACGGCGCACGATCTGAACTCGGCGGCAACAGAGATCCTGGCGAGTACGACGCAACAGGCGTCGGGAGCCAGCGAGCAGTCGGCGGCCATCGCTCAGACAACCACCACGGTAGACGAGGTCAAGATCATCGCCGAGCAATCGGTCACCCGGGCTCAAGAGGTTGCCGAGGCGTCACAGCGCACTGTCGAGGTGTCTCTCTCCGGTCAGCAGGCGGTAGAGAAGACCATCGCCAGTATGGCACAGATCAAGGCGCGAGTCGAGGCCATCGCTGAAAACACGCTCGCTCTTTCCGAGCAGACCCAGCAGATCGGCGAGATCATTGCCACGGTGAACGAAATCGCGGCCCAGTCAAACATTCTGGCGCTCAACGCCTCGGTGGAGGCGGCCCGGGCTGGCGAGTATGGCAAGGGCTTTGCCGTGGTGGCGGCCGAGGTACGCAGCTTGGCGGAGCAATCGCGCCAGGCCACAGCCCAGGTAAAGGCCATCCTGTCCGACATTCAGAAGGCCACCAATGCCACGGTGATGGCCACCGAAGAAGGGACAAAGGGCGTGGAGGAGGGCGTGCAGTTGGCCGCGCAGACGAGCGAGGCCATCCAGCAGTTGGCCGGAGTGATCGAGGAAGCGACGCAGGCCGCGGCACAGATGGTGGCTGGGGGGCGGCAGCAGGCTGCCGGTGTAGAGCAGGTGGCGGTGGCAATGCAGAACATCAACCAGGCCACAGTTCAGAGCCTGAGCAGCACCCGGCAGACTGAGAAGGCGGCTCAGGCACTCAGCGATGTGGCGCGAAACCTCATGGACGTGGTGACCCAATACCGGCTCTAGTTGGAGACCGAAACGAGGAAAACGTCTCGTGTCAAAGCTAGAGACCTTCCTGCGGATCTTTGACCTTCCACCTGCCATATAGAGGGGAAGCCATCGAGATGCAAGCGCTATGATCGCTTGAGGCGGGTTCGACCCCCTCGTTCCGCCCTCTTTTGCCAAGAGACGTCCCCGACGGGGCGTTTTGTGCTGTACTATGATTGTGATACAATCTAGCCACGTGCGCGAGTGTACCACAGCCTCAGCGTAGCAAAATGGCGCTTTCCCACTATCTCGACAGCCGATTGTGCGGTGCGGTCTATAACGTAGGCAGCAGGTAGGGAGAGATGTGATATGCGCCAGCAGATTGATCGTGACCTCTCTGACTGGTGTGCGATGTGCCGATCAGCTCGTTTCAAGGACTGTTAGAAGTCAGAAGACAGTATGATACCTGAACACGTGAAAGAGTCCTTCGGGCTCGCAGGATCGATTGAGCCCCTGTCGGGCGGCACCGAGCCGGCCTATCGCGCGGGGAACGTTGTGATCAAGCAATTCCACGCCGGGTCGCTGGAGACGGAGCACTCGTTGGAGTTGGCGCCTTGGCTTGCCGGTGAACTGGCCCAGGTGGAAGAACGTGGTTTTCGGCTGGCGCGTCCGGTGGTCACCAAGGACTCCCAGTGGATGCTGGAGGACGGCTGGACCGCGTGGAGCTATGTTCAGGGACATCCGCCGGAGGCCAACGACATCCCCGATGTGATTGGCGCCATCCATGCCCTCCACGCAAGCCTGCGCCAGGTTGCCAAGCATCCCCTGTTGGACCAGAACACGAGCGCGTGGGGCTTTGCGCATCGGCACTGCTGGGCGAGCCGACCGGGACGCGTGCATCCCGTACTCGCTGGTCTGGTAAGTGAACTGTACACGAGGTATCAGCCTATACCGTCCTTGCCGTGCCAGTTGATCCACGGCGATCTGAACGTCGAGAACATCCTGATAGCGCCCGGCCAACCTCCGGGATTCATAGATTTCACACCCTTCTGGGCGCCCGTGGATTTCGCAGTCGCGATCTTTGCCAACTGGATGGGCCCCAGACAGGGGGATGTCTCCGTGCTCCGACATTTCGAGCACATTCGTCACTTTGATCAACTGCTGTTCCGGGCGGCGGTGCGCATGCTGCTCATCGTCTCAGAACTGGAAGGTGTGGCCGGCTGGGAAAGCGCGCCAGAGAAAAGGGCTGCGGAGCTTGTACTTGATCTGTAGAGGAGACCAATGATAGACGATGCCGCACAGAGGAGCAGAGATCTTTTCTCATCTGGCTATTACTGTGCCGAGAGTGTCCTGATTGCCATAGCAGAGGCGCACAACGTCGAATCAGATTTGATACCCAGAATCGCCACCGGATTCTGCAGTGGCGTGGCGAGGACCAGT
>CAYUIS010000180.1:0-6181 GCA_964444825.1 uncultured Anaerolineales bacterium
CATCGAGGGCATTGGCGACAAGCATGTGCCTTGGATTCACAACCTGCAGCACACCGACATGGTGATGGCCATCGATGATGAGGCCTGCATGAGCCTGGTGCGCCTCTTCAACGAGCCAGAAGGGCGCGCCTACCTGGCCAAGCAGGGAGTGCCGGAGGAGTTGGTGGGGCAATTGGATGTGCTGGGTATCTCCAGCGTCGCCAATGTGCTATCCTCCATCAAGCTAGCCAAGTGGTACGAGCTGGGCGAGAATGACATCGTCCTCACCGTGTTCACCGACTCGATGGAGCTGTATCAGAGCCGCCTGCGCGAGTTGCACGAGGAGCATGGGGAATACACCGAGACGGACGCAGCGGGTGACTATCATCGCTACTTGATGGGATGCACGGTGGACTATGTGGAGGAGCTGGGCTACTGGGATCAACGCCGCATCCACAACCTAAAGTACTATACGTGGGTCGAGCAGCAGGGCAAGACCTACGAAGAGATCCAGGCGCAGTGGTACGAGCCGGACTATTGGAGCGGCGTTCACCGTCAGGTGGAGGAGATCGACGCCCTGATTGAGCAGTTCAACGAGAAAACGGGATTGCTTCAAGAGCTGTAGGTGGTGCACGTGACCAGCCCACTCCGACCAGGCCAGCACGCGGCGGCCTGGTCGGTTGCTGGTTGGATTGCTTTCAGGTATACTTACACGTAGGGTCCCCCCAGGATTCAAACGACAGGAGCGTTCATCTATGTGGCAAACCTACTATACGCCTACCTCTGTCGATGAGGTTTTTCGCCTGCTGGCCGAGCACGGCCCCGAGGCGCGCATCATCGCAGGGGGCACCGACCTGCTGATAGAGCTGCAGCGCGGGACGCGAGAGGCCCGCGTATTGATCGACGTCACCCGGATTGGCGGACTCGACGAGATCCAGTTGGACGAGCAAGGTCTCGTCCACATCGGTCCCACGGTGACACATAACCAGGCTGCGGCTTCGGAACTTTTGATCGAGAATGGTTTCCCTTTGGCGATGGCGTGCTGGCAGGTCGGCACGCCGGCGCTCCGCAACCGGGCCACGATAGCGGGCAACCTGGTTACGGCCTCGCCCGCCAACGATACCATCACCGCCCTGTGGGCGTTGGGCGCCCGGGTCAGGGTGGGGAGTGTCCGGGGCGAGCGGATTCTCAGCTTTGCCGATCTTTACCAGGGCGTGCGCCGGACGGCGCTTGATCCGGACGAGATGGTCACGGGCATCGGCTTTCCAGCCCTGGGCTCCAATCAGCGCGGCACCTTTCTCAAGCTAGGATTGCGGCGCACCAACTATATCTCTGTGGTTAACGCGGCCGTGGTGTTGTCGCTTGAAGAGAACGACGACACCGTCTCTCAGGCGTCGATCACCCTGGGCAGTGTCGCTCCCACGATCATCCACGCCACCGAGGCAGAGGAGATGCTGGCGGGGATTACCTTGGGCAATGGCCGATCGGCCGGGGCGGACCCCATCGCTGAGGCTGCAGAGTTGGCCGCCCGGGCCGCTGCCCCGATCGACGATATCCGCGCCGGGGCTGACTACCGCCGCACGACGGTCCGGGTTCTGGTACAACGCGCCCTCACTGTCGTAGCGGATGGCAAAGAGCGGGCCCAGTTTCCCGCCGGCCTGCCGATGTTGTGGGGGCGCACCAGCGGCCGGTTCCCGCGCCTGGCAGGGAAAACGGTGTGCCACCACGACGATGGGACCGAGCCCATCGAGTTCAACGTCAATGGGAACAACGTCGTTGTCCAGGGAGCGGGCGGCAAGACGTTGCTGGCCATGTTGCGCGACGACCTGGGATTGACCGGCACGAAAGAGGGTTGTGGGGAAGGCGAATGTGGGGCCTGCACGGTGTGGATGGATGGTATCGCGGTGCTGGCCTGCCTGACGCCGGCCCCACGGGCCCATGGCGTGCAGATCACGACTGTCGAGGGACTGGCCAAAGATGAGGGGCTCCACCCGGTCCAACAGGCGTTCATCGAGGAGGGGGCAGTTCAGTGCGGCTACTGCACCCCCGGCTTTGTCATGGCTGGCGCAAATCTGTTAGAGGAAAACGCCCACCCTACGCGGACGCAGATTATGGCTGGACTGACGGGCAATCTGTGCCGCTGTACCGGATACTACAAGATCGTGCAGGCGATAGAGAAAGCGGCACAGGCGTAGCGGAGGAGAGATGGAACGTACCGTCCCAACTACCGGCAGCGAAGAGATCGAACTCTATATGCGCACGTACTACTCGCTGCTGCGCACGACCGACGAGGTGCAGATCCGCTCAGTGGTCGAGGCACACCTGGGTATGGATGCATCGTTGCACTTGGGCGCTCGTGGCGAGGCGCTCGATGCAGAGGCGCTCACTTACTGCTCGCTTCGCCTGCCCGCTTGTATTCGACAGGTGCGCCTGGTCGTGATGGGCCAGTCGGAGCGTGTCTTTGCCCGGCGAGGCTACCCTGACGTCGAACAGTGGCAGCAGGTCAGCGCACCCGGTCGTCGGCGCCGGACCTTTTTTGATGGTCAGGAGACGCTGGCCGCCTTTATCTCCAGCGTCTCAGACATCGATGATCTAATACCGATGTTGACCGCGCTCCAGATCGAGTGGAACAAGATGCACCGCCGCTTGCACGGCAGTTCGCTGTTGGAGCAACTTGAACACTGTCTTGAGTCAGGTACTCCGGATTGGGAATCGCTGCGCAGCGATCTGACCACCACGCTCGGCATCTCGTCCGACGACCTGGAGCGGCTCGAGACGATTTGGGGTGACGAGTTTCTCCCGTTACTGGTCGATGTGGGCCGACGGCTCAAGCGATTCGCGGTGCGCCTGCTGGCGGGCTCCCTGGTCGACTATCGCAAGGCCGCTCAGCGCTGGTGGAGCTATATCACCGATGCCTCACCGATAGACCTGAGCGAGCGCCCTGTCTATTTGATTTCCAGCAATGTCCATAGCGTGGTCAACATGCTCTCCGGCTTTGCCCTGCGTCGCGAGAACGAACTGGTACGGTTCTTGAAGGATCAGGGCAGGGACGATCTGCTGTCCGAGCTCGCCCTCATCCGCGACGGAGAGATTCCATCTCGAAAGGAGAACCTGCTCTACTTTGTCCTGCGGGAGTACATGGAGGCTCACCGAGGGGACGCGGTGTGGCAGCAGCGAGAGACAGAGGAGATGGCGTGCGGTATCAAGCACATCGACTGCCATCACGTTTTTGATGTTGAGGTACAGATGATCGAGCTATGCCGCCTGCGGCCCGACTGCTTTGATCCTCGCCTGGAGATGTCGGGGCTAGACCGGCTAGCTCAGAGCAACGCCGTCATCCTGAACACCGATTACCCGCTCGGCATGACCGCCTATCACATCCTCTCCCAAGTTGCCACCAGTGTAGGTGCGCTACAGGGGGTTTACATCCTGGGCAAGGCGGCCACACTCAACGGACGTATCGGCGACGTGATGATCCCATACGTCGTTCACGACGAACACTCTCGTAATACGTATCTGTTCAACAACTGTTTTACAGCCAACAGCGTAGCCCCGCATCTCATTTACGGCACAGCGCTGGATAACCAAAAGGGAATCAGCGTGCGGGGCACTTTTCTGCAGAACCGGCGTTATATGGACGTCTTTTATCGCGAGGGATACACCGACATCGAGATGGAGGCGGGTCCTTATCTTTCGGCGATCTATGAAGCTGTGCGCCCCGACCGTCACCCTATCAATGAGATCGTCACGCTCTACGCCGATGTCGTGCCTTTCGACATCGGCATTATCCACTATGCCTCTGACAAACCGCTGAGCAAGGGCAAGAACCTGGGTGCGCAAAGCATGTCCTACTATGGCGTCGATCCCACCTACGCTGGTACCAACGCCATTCTGCGTCGTATTCTGAAATCAGAGATCAGTAGCACTGAAGTGAGGAAGAACCCATGACTCACACCGTCGGCGAATCAGTACCTCGCGTGGACGCCCGTGCCAAGGTCACCGGAGCAGCCAAGTTCCCTGGCGACCTGGCAATGGAAGGGATGCTTCACGCCAAGATCCTCTTTGCGGGGCGGCCCCATGCGCGTGTTCTCAACATAGACACCTCGGCCGCTGCAGCCACACCGGGGGTCGTTGCCGTCTTTACGGCCAAGGACGTGCCGGTCAACGAGTATGGCCTCCAGACCACTGATCAACCGGTATTGTGTGGCCCCGGTTCTTCAAAGCCGGGGGGCGACGTGGTGCGCTTTGTAGGCGATCAAGTGGCGCTGGTCGTGGCCGAGACCGAGAGTGTGGCGACGCGGGCGTGTCGTCTTGTGCGGGTGGACTACCAGGATCTTCCCATGGTCACCGATCCCTTCGAGGCGCTCAAGCCCGACGCCCCTCAGCTCCACCCGCACCGACAGCCTAGTGAGATCCACCCCGAGCTGAGCACCGAGGGGAACATTATCAGCCATCACCAGATTCGGAAGGGGGATGTGGACGCGGCTTGGTCCGAGGCGGATGTGATCATCGAAGGGGAGTACCGAACGCCGGCCCAGGAGCACGCCTACCTGCAGCCTGAAGCTGGCCTGGCCTATCTCGACGAACAAGGCAGGGTGACGGTCGTCGTCGCGGGCCAGTGGACGTGGGAGGACCAACAGGAGATCGCCCACGCGCTTGATATCCCGCCCGAGCAGGTGCGCGTCATCTACCCGGCCATCGGCGGCGCTTTTGGTGGGCGAGAGGACATGTCGGTGCAGATCGTGCTGGCGCTGGCAGCCTGGAAGTTAAAACGCCCGGTCAAGACCGTCTGGAGTCGCGAGGAGTCGATCGTCGGTCACTGCAAGCGCCACCCGACGTGGATCCGCTGCAAGTGGGGGGCGACCCGCACGGGCAAGCTCGTCGCAGCGGAGGTGCGCATCGTCGCTGATGGCGGCGCGTACTGCTATACCACCAACAAGGTGCTCGGGAACGCCACCATAACCTGTGCCGGTCCGTACGAGATTCCGAATGTGAAGGTGGACACAGATGGTGTGTACACCAACAACGTGCCCAGCGGCGCCTTTCGGGGCTTTGGCGCGCCGCAGGGGATTTTCGCCGCCGAGATGCAGATGAACAAGCTGGCCCAGGCATTGGAGATGGACCCGGTCGAGCTGCGTCTCAAGAACCTGCTCCGTGACGACAGCCTGACCAGTGTGGGCACACCCTTGCCGGGCGGCGTCAGCCTGGTGGAGGTCACCGAGAGATGTGCGCTGGCCGCAGGTTGGACGTTTAGCGCGGACGGCTGGAAGAGACCGATTCCCCCCGCCTCCTCCCATCCGTCCCCGGGTGTTCCTTATCCGGTCTCCAGCGCCGAGCACAGGACGACCGGCATCGGCCTCGCTGTCGCCCTCAAGAACGTCGGTTTCTCCTTCGGCTATCAGGAGAACTGCTGGGCCAAAATCGAGCTGCGGGGGGAAACAGAGATCAAGGAGGCCGTGGTCTACATAGGGAACGCCGAAGTGGGGCAAGGTACTCACACCGTCAGCCGCCAGATGGCGGCCGAGGCGCTCTCGCTGCCATTGGAATCGGTGCGCATCGTCGCTTCGGACACAAGCACCAGCCCCGGCAGTGCTGGCTCGGTCTCCGCCTCGCGGATGACTTTTATGGTCGGCAACGCGATCGGCGGTGCAGCGGAGCAGGCCCTCGAACGCTGGCGGGGGAAAGAGCGGCCTGCCATCGCTGAATACACCTACCTCGCTCCCAAGACCACCCCCTTCGACCCCGAGACCGGCTACGGTCTGCCCAACTTTGCCTACGGCTACGTCGCCCAGGCCGTGGAGGTGGAGGTGGACACAGAGACAGGGGAGGTGCGGGTCCTGCGTGTTTTCTGCGCCGACGACGTGGGCCAGGCGATCAATCCCCAGCAGGTGGAGGGACAGATCGAGGGGGCAATCGTGCAGGCGCTGGGCTGGGCTACCTGCGAGAACTTGGTCACCAGGGATGGGCAGGTGTTGACCCCACATCTGAGCACCTACCTCATTCCATCTATCGCCGACGTACCGGACCGGGTCGAGTCGATCATCGTTGAGCACCCGGACCCTCGGGGGCCGTGGGGCGCACGCGGGATGGGCGAGATGCCCTTTATCCCGCTCGCTTCGGCGCTGGTCGCTGCCGTTCACGATGCAACGGGGGTTTGGTACGACGAGTTCCCGCTGACACCGGAGCGGGTGCTGAAGGGGAT
>CAYUIS010000180.1:6281-8527 GCA_964444825.1 uncultured Anaerolineales bacterium
CAATTGGAGCTCCCGATTTACAGCCTGCGCTGGCGCAGGATCACGTTCATCGAAACCACGTGGGATCGGTTTACGGCTGCGGAGGAGATCAACGACCTGTATGCTTCCGGCGCTGACGGTCTCTTCGTCACGCTGAAAGACGAGGGCTTCTGGCCGGAGCGGGAGTTCGAGATCAGGGAAAGCGGTGTGCAGTACGTGGTAGATCTGGCAATTCAGTGCCAGGAAGGCACCGTCGCTATCGCCACCGGCGACTGTCCCGCCCCTCCCAGTGCCCTTCGGGATCCGGACCTGGAGACCGTGCGCCGGGCGGTGGAGGGATTGGGAGGTGAACAGCCGGTCGCTCCCCTTCCCCAAGACCCAATCCACGCCCTCCGTGGTTGTGCCAAGGGGGAGGCATTGGGCCGGCGATTGCTTGCGTCGAGGCAGGAGGAACGGGAACTATGATCATTCCAACAATGGTGGCACGCGGGCGATCAGGCTGTGTATCCTGACCCAGAGTAGCAGCGGGTCGAGACCAGAATGCTTCGGGACCAGAGGTAGGTGGACTACGGCAGAGGTACCAAGCCAGCTATGTGGAGCAAGCGGTCGGACGTGTTGCGAGCGTACAATGCCAACAGAGGGCGGGTCTGATCAAGCGGCCAGATGTGCCGCCAGGCCAGCAATTCGCGTTGCATGGCTGCCATATCCAGGAGCAAATCGGCCGGAAGGTGCGGCGCGCTCCACTCGATGAACAATGCTGCCTCCCGTAACAGGTCCCCGACGAGGGCATCATACTGGGGAGATGGTGCGCGCGAGGAAACCCGCGCCAGGGTAGAGGCCAGGTTTCCCAACTGCTGGGGCCAGTCGAGTTTCTGATAACGCTCGCGCAATGATTGCCGCTCCATCAACTCACCTCCAACAGCCGTCGTATGATGGACTCTATTTGCAGGCGCAATGCGGGGTCTTGTACTTCCAGAGAGGGATTGCCTTGCCGCGGACGGATATTGATCAAGGACTCAAATCCCACCTGGCGATCCTGAGGATACCAATCTGCACCCCAGATATCCTGCTGTTGACTGTTGTTCTCCAACAGCGCCGCTTCACAGTCGGCGTGTAGTTCTCCACCTCCGGCCAAGATTCCTCGCTCTACATCTACGGCCAGTTTAATCAGAGCGTCTCCAAAGGCTTCGCTCATCTGAAGCATTTGTTCGGACGTCGCAGGACGACGAATAATCAAGATCATAACATCGTCTCCTCTCCCCAAGGTGATCACACGCGTATGAGGTGATTATAGGATGGAACCACGGACGTGTCAATCGAGTTTTGAGTGGGTGCGTTTCAGTTTGGGGGTGGTCCTTGCACATTGCTCGAAGCCTTCGTCCGCGGAGGCGTCTGGAGCGCAACTTCTTTTTTGAGATCCCCGAGACGGGGACTGGGAGCATTGAACACCAAGCCAGGACTGAAATGAACCCTTGCGAGCGTGCTCTTGTCCTCAACCGTCGTCCCACGTATAATCGCAATGTTTGGAGTTGCCACCTAACGATGGAAGTGCGTTCCTGGTTTCAGGTAAGTGGAGAGGTGCTCAATGACACCAGGGAGTCCGACATGGCCTTGGCAAAATTCACATCTGAATTTGCCCACCCCCACATCTGGGTAAATCCAGATGGAAAATCCCATATATGGGGGGTGGCATAATTAGAAATGGATTTTTTATCACCCAGGGCGGACTCCCTGGACACGTGACCGTATTGAGATTAATCCAGCGATTATGTCTGGCAAGCCGGTTATCAAAGGCACCCGCATCACTGTGGAGCATATTCTGCGCAAACTCGCCGGGGAAATGACAATTGATGAAATCCTCGCCGATCATCCGCATCTGACGCCCGATGACATATACGCAGCCGCTGCCTTTGCAGCCGACTATATGGCGCGGGCTTCCCTCCCCTCCGACCGGTGCCGGTGATGGCGAACGCCCTCCTTCCCCACCTCGATGGAACCTGAGCATTGAAACTGAACAGGCGCGGGAGACCGCGAACAGCCCCCCGCGTCTAGCGCTTTGACGCCTTCCTACGGCAAGTCTCGCATCACCAACGGCAGGTAGACCTTGTAGGCGTTGACTATGACAATTAGGAAACACTTCCGCATGCCAAAGTGGTGAGGTTGGATGAAAGCGCCGATTGAGGTAAACTCTTCGGCGAGTAGTACCGCACCATAGATATGTGGTAAGAAGTCAAGTTGATCTTTGACATACAAATAGGCTTTCTTGG
>CAYUIS010000181.1:0-5357 GCA_964444825.1 uncultured Anaerolineales bacterium
GGGCGATGTTGAAACCACCAACGGCGCGTTGGTTCGTATTGGCAAGCACCGCCTGCTGCTGGGCCGTTCTAGGTGGCCTTGGGGGCACTGGCGTGTTCTGTTGTCCTGTACTGTCCGTACAGGGCAGTGTCCTGGCCGCCCTTCGCGCGCTGGAAAAGCACCGAGGCTGTGGTATTGTAGCATACAACACAGACGGAGCAAAACAGTGCGTTGCACCTCCCAGGTGCGACGCACCTGCCACGAGCTTACCTGGCATCAGGCGCACTAACGGTGAAGGAAAGCCGTCTATGACGGTGGTTCTATGGAATCTGAACGAGAACGATCGAGCAGGCGCTCAAGCGGGCGGCGATCGATGTGCAGTTGCAGGACGTCAGGGCGAGAATAGTGGGCCCCAACATCGATCGTAGCCTTCGACTGAAGCACCGCTTCGAGTGAGACCGAGGCAGTCAAAATCGTCTCCTCGTCTGCTGGAGCCGCTACGATAACATCACCCCCCGGAGCGATGATACAACTGCCGCCTTTACCCTTGTCGTCGCTCCTTTCAATAACAAGCTCGCGATAGGGTTCCGGAACACCATCCGGCTTCAATAGACTGCATACGGCGATCACGTAACAACTCCCCTGCACGGCAAAGGCCCGCGCCAGGAGCAAGCCTTTTGCAGGGTGGGACTCGGATACGTGCCTGGGGAAGGGCCACGCACCAACGTGAACCTGAGTCCCCTGTGCCATCAAGGCATATGCGGGCAGTAGCATCGCGTGCTCCCCGCAGCACAAACCGCTTATGCGGCCATACTGGCGCTCGTAGACCCCCAGTCCGACCCCATCACCTTCTCCCCAAAATATCCGTTCCGCGAGGGTGGGTTTGAGCTTTCGATGCCGACCTAGAATCCTACCCTCGCGGCCGATGAAAAGGAGGGTGCAGTATACGGTGCCCCGTGTCCTGGCATCCAGTTCGACAATGCCGATCACCACATCAATGCCTGCCCTACGAGCAGCTTCGCAAAGGCGGTCGGTGGTGGGGCTGGGAATCTCTACACCGTTGGCCAGGTAAGCTGCCACCGCTTGATTCCAGAGCGGGGAAGAGACTGGACAGCGGTGGAAGAATGGATAGCCTGGTAGCCAGGTCTCGCCAAAGGCCGCCAGGTCGGCCCCCTTTTGCGCTGCCTCCTCAATAAGCTGGCAGGCCTTCTCTGTCGAAGCGTCCCGATCAAAATAGACAGGTGCTGCCTGGATGGCGGCCAGTGTGAATTCTGGATAACTGGTCATGATATCCCCTTATCTCACCACGAAATGCTCATACCCGTTCCCCGTCCCCTCCTCCTCGATCGCCAGTCCCGCTTGCCCAATCCACGCCCGCACTTGCTCCAGCGATGGGTGATAATGATACACCGCCGGGTCCGACAACTCTCCGGACACCGCCCGCGGTCCCAACGCCTTCACCCGCTCGTAGGCTTCCTCCACCTCGTCCGCCACTTCCCCGAACACCACCGGCAGTCCCAATGCCTTCGCCCGCTCGTAGGCTGCCTCCACATCATCCGCCTCCGCCAGATCCACCGTAAAATACAACACCCCACCCGGCTTCAACGCCTCTTGGAACCTTCTCAGGATCCCCGGCCAATCCTCTGGACAAACATGCTCCATCGCGTCCATGCAGATTATCCCATCGAACGCCTCCCGGAAATCCATCTCCTGCAAGCCCATCTTCTCATACTGCACCTCCGGGAAGTGCTCTCTCGCCCGTGCCAGCATTCCCTCGGATTGGTCGATGCCTGCAACGCTGTGCCCCGCTTCGAGCAGTATCCCATCATACCGTCCCGCCCCGCACGCCGCGGATAGCAGGGTGCTGCGAGGGGCCACCCGTTCCAGGAACTTGTCGAGATACTCCCGATGTGTCTCGTTCGCATACAACCCGAACTTCACCCAATACTGCGGCGAGAAATGATCGTAAAGCGCTTCCGCCTTTTCACGCATTTGCTCTAGCCACTCTGCTCGTTCCATTGCCATCATTGTTAAGCCTGGCCCCCTAGCTTTTGCTCAGGGAAGCCAACGAATACCTCGGAACCAGCAACCGGAGCGTCGTCTCGAAATATACTCAGCACGCCGGGCGCTCCACCACCTCGCAAGGCAATATCAAGCCCACCCTCTTGATAGTCCGCCTCAAGGAAAACGTAGTGTCGGTCATCATCCTGACACTTGCTCACCAACGTATCCCCGACAAGCCTCGCCTCGGTGATGTACTCAGCGATTGCCCGCGGGTACTCGGACGCCGGGATGCCATCGTGCGCCATCAGGCGCAGGCCCAGTTGCTGGGGGCAGATGTACACGAAACCTGCGGCATTAAAGACCCTGGGAAACACGTCAAAAGGCCCGAGCATGAGAAAGTCGACGCCCGAGAATTGGTTCTCCACGACATAGCGGATGACGTAACCTCTTTCGCGCACGGCCTGTGTGAACGTGCGGCCGAATGCATCGAGGTACTCGAAAAGCGCCGCAGCCATCAACACCTCGTCGTTGACGGTCTTGTAGAGGTCGTCAACCATACTGACCGCCGCCTGCAGCAATTGTTCATCTGTCAAGTCAAACACGCGCATCCATACTGCATCCCGAATCTGGCCGCAAGCCGCCTCGCGCTCCGCTTCGCTGAGCTTGCTGAGCCGCAGGGTACTCTTGTTTATCGCGTTCGTCGTCTGGTCCCAGTAATCGGCGAGACGAAAATCCCAATTGTCCATCTGTCCTCCATTGGCTATGGGCCCTTTGATATATAGGGTTGCCGGACTCCCGTCAGGATTCAGGAAGCTTGTTCAAAGCGCCGTACCCATAACCGAACGCAAAGAGCAAAGTGAGTCCAACCAATGCCCAGCCAGACGTATTCATTAGGCCACGCACCTGAGCAATGAATAGCACCAACGATCCGGCCAGGTCTCCTGCGAAGAATGAGACAACAATGATGCGCAGCAACTGTGGCTCGTTTGTGCGAAGGGCAAGCCAAAGAAGTAGAGCAAATGCCACATGGGTTGTGCCAAAGTACTGGGCGATTGCGTAGAGGATATTGTCACCGGTGATGCCGTAAAGGGCTAGGGTTAGCTTGGGGGCAAGAAGAAATGCGATCGCGATGATCATTGACACAAAAAGGTTAAGCTGAAGCAAGCGCTTGACGATCATTGTAAATCCTCCTTCCTATGTTTTACACATTCACGCGCAGGACGAGGGGCAGGTAAACACGGTGCGCCGCCTTGATGGTGATGGTGTGCGTGTCACGCCTGACGCCGCCACAGTTCTCTGCCGTGACGGTGATGGTTTTGGAGCCGGTCGTTGGCCAGACGTAGCTGGCGCTGGACGTTCCCTGCCCGCTGGTGGGAGCACCCGACCAGGTATAGTTGATGGGCGGGCTGGCGTTGGATGGCGTGGGGGCAGCCGTAAAGGTGTGGGTGGTGTTGGTAAAGCCGGCGGTGGGACCGCTGATGTTCACGCTGCTCAGGGCGACCGGGCAGGAGGGCGAGGGGGGCGTCTGGCGGCTCCAGTCCGGGTCAAGGCTCTTGCCATCCTCCGTCAGCGGCCACATCTCGACCGGATTGGTGCGATTGACGATCCACAGGTCATACTGGATCGGGGCCTGGATCGTCTGCCGCTCGAAAACGACATAGTTGCCGTCGGTGGGGGATGGGCTGGGGTTGGCGACGAACTCGTTATAGAAAACGGCCAGGGTGGTGACCTGGCTGTCGGACAGATTGTACTGGTAGAGAGTGTTGTCGAGCGTGTACACGAAACCGGACCCATCGGGCAGCCAGCTCGGCGTCACCCACAATGCGCCGCCGTCGTTGACCAGCCAGGCGCCAGCGCCGCCGCCGACGGTGGTCAGGTAGATGCCGCTGTTGCCACTGATGGTCCAGTTGCGGTAGAGAAGCTGATCGTTGACCGGCGACCAGGCCAGTTCGTCGGCCGTTAGGGGCGCGCTGAACAACTCGGTGCCGAACGCCTGACCTGTGGCCAGGAATACGTGAGGAGTGATCACGTCGACGCCGATCTGCGTGCCGTCTCGCTTCCACGAGATAGAACGACTGTCATACGTGCCGCAGGTGCCGCTGAACGTGAGGTTCGCATTCGTCGTTTGCCCCGCCTGCACATCGATGGCGGCGGCAGCGTATTCCTTGCACACGGAACCGCCGTCCGACCAGGTAAAGACCACGTAATGGAGGCCGGTTCCCAGATCGGCGACCGTAAGCGCCGGGAAACTGACCGTGTCACCCTGGTTGCCCACGCTCACAGAGACCGGCTCCTGCGCGCCCTCGACGTAGAGTTGGAAGATGGTGACGCTTCCATAGTTGTTGTAGATGCTGCCGGTCACCGTGCCAAACTGGTAGCTCCCGGCGTCGATCTCGGCCTTGGAGGGCGGATTGGTGATCCGCCGCAGGCCACTGCCGTCCGGCTGGACGGAATAGACGTCCGAGTGAAAGGCCGAGTAGGCAGTTTCGTGATCGCTGCTAAAGGCCAGCTCGCTACCGTCCGGTTTCCAGGCCACGTCATAGATGTGGTTCGTAGCGGGAATCGTGCTGGGATGGGTCCACAGGGTCTGCGCGTTGCCGCCGTCGGGGTCGATGCGGTTGACCGTCTTGGCGTAACCGCTGCTATCCAGCCCCACGTAGCCGATGCTGCCGCCCAGGTCGGGATAGTCCATGCTGCCACTGACCTGAAACGAGACGTTGTCCACGTTGGCGTACAGGAATTGGGCGTACAAATCTATCATCACATAGACGTGCTGGCCTGCGGTGTGGGCGGCATTCAGGGTAGCCAGTTCGCCCGCGCTGAGGGAAGCGTTAAGCGTCTGCCAGGTCTGCCCAGGGTAGCCGGGCAGGTCCACGTACAGCAGCGTAGCGATGGTGCCCGTGTCGGTGACGACGCGCGCCCGGAACCATTCAAAACCGGCCCCCGGGTTTTCCACAAAGCGGTAGTCAAAGGACAGCGTGGCTGCTGTCGTTTGGGTAGGGGGATAGATCTCCTGGTAGATGTAGCCATAGTTGTTCGAGAACTCGGGCCAGATCTGCATACCCATCCCCACGTCGCCCTGGCCGTAGCCATTGCCGACGTGCGTACCGATGGGGTTGGTGGCCCAGGCGGTCTTGTCGTGATCAAAACCGCCGTTGCGGACCAACTCCTTGTCCGTGATGGGCTGCGTATCGGTTAGGCCGGTGGGCAATGGGGCGGCGAGCGCCACCCGAGCGCCGGTCGCTGGCAGCCAGACGAGGCCCAGCAGGTTGATCGCGATCAGCCAGATGATCAGGATTGATCGGACATTGGGTTTGTGCATGTTGTGATCTCCTGTTCTTTATGTGATTGTTCTTGGCGTTGTGGGGGCAACC
>CAYUIS010000181.1:5457-6536 GCA_964444825.1 uncultured Anaerolineales bacterium
TGCTTACCCAACCCCCGGGGCAGGCGCCACGTACACCAATACCCCAATATAGTGGCTCAGACTCCCCAATATCACAAAGATGTGCCATACTTCGTGAAATCCAAATACCCCCGGAGCAAAGTCCATCCTCTTTGTAACATACACCACCGCCCCAATCGTGAAAACCACGCCACCCACGATCAACCAGGCCAACGCACCCGATGGTAGGGACATCATGACCTCGCGCGGGATCAACAATGCCAGCCAACCCATCGCCACGTACACTCCCGCGGTCACCCATCGCGGCGCTCTGATCACAAATACCTTCACGATCACACCTGTCACCGCCAGCGCCCAGATCACTCCCAATACCCCCCAGCGCCATGCCCCTGTAAGGGTGCTGTAACAATACGCCGTATACGTTCCCGCAATCAACACATAGATCGCAGAATGGTCCACCTTACGCAAAACCTGAACCCATCTGCGCGCTTGAACGAGGTGATAGGCTGAACTGGCAAAAAACACCATCAACAGACTGATCCCATAGATGGACAATGAAACCTGCTTGCCAACATCACCCCGGCCAACTACCAACAGGATGATCAAACCGGCAATGGCTACGACACCGCCAAAAAAGTGAGTCAGCCCACTAATGGGCTCACGCATTTTGTTGAACAAGGTGAAAGTCTCCCTAAGTCGTCGTTCCTGCTCCTGCTATCCTGGCCGCACGCGGTTCGGGTCAATCGTCCGCCGGATCGGGATCGGGATCACGGTCGCCGCTCGGCCCCGCTTCGGGCGGGTCGGTCCCACCCGCATCTTTGCCGGCCTGCATAAGCTGGACCATCGCAGCGCCCAATGCTAATGGTGGCGATGGAGGTTCGGCAGGCGTCTCATCTTCTTCCGTGTCGATAAACGGATTCGGCTGTGCCATCTTCTCCTCAACCCGGAAGCCGCAATCCATACACCACATCGGGCCGTATGGCATCATATACTGCTCGATGCGAGTACCGCCACATTCTGGACATCTGGTCATCACACCCTCCGATCCGGTTCGTAGGGGCAACCCTTGTGGTTGCCCTCGCTACTGTAGTGCGTTGCAC
>CAYUIS010000181.1:6636-8412 GCA_964444825.1 uncultured Anaerolineales bacterium
TGCACTTGCTTCACCCTACCGACTGCTCGTCGCGCTGCCGGTTCGTTTTCGCACGAGCACGTTATCCACGTAGGTTCCCTCAGACGCCCCCGAGGAATCGCTCGTGAACGAGAACCCGATCCAGACCTGCGGCTGCCCCAGCAGGCTGCCGAACTCGGGCACCGCGCCCAGATCGAACATCTCACCCACCGTCCAGCTCGCGTGAGCGCCGGTGACGTGGACCCCACGGTAATTGACGTCGTCTGTCGAAGCGCCATAGAAAAACTCGTCGCCGCCGGCCGTGTCGCTCCACCAGTCAAAGACGAGCTCGGCAGCGCTCGCGTCGGCCAGGCTGAAGGGGCCATACACCATCCAGGCGAACACCTCGTTCGGATAGTCGCTGCCACAGCCGAGGACCGTATCGCCCGCGCCCACGCTCCAGGCGCTGAAACTCCCACCGCTGCTGCGGCAGTCCCGGCTGCCCCAAAAGTAGGAACCACCGCCCGCGTCCTCATCGGCCACCTGCCATCCGCTGCCCGGGAAGGAACCCTCGAAATCCTCGCTGACGAGCGTGATCCAGTCGGAAGGCTGTGGCCCCTGTGCTTTCAGCGCGAGGGGAAGATAGGTCTCCACCAGCTCTGCGACCCTCACCACGAAAACGTCCGTATCGCTCAGGCCGCCCGGGTCCAACGCCTCGACGGTGACCTCCGCCTCCCCTGACCAGCCAGCGGCCGGCGTGATGTCGATGTAGCGGTTGCTATCCAGGCTGATGCCGGCGCTGGGTTCCGGGGTTCCCACGATCGAATAGGTCATCCCGCTCGCCGGTGACTGGTCGTCGCTGGCGTACGCCCACAGGTCGATCGCGTTGTCTGCGGCGCCGTCCACGTCCACGAGCTTATCGGGCAGGCCCGAGAGCGTGGGCGGGGTGTTCACTGCAGCCCATCCCATATCCAGGAACATCCCGAGCGTGACCGGGCCCGGATCGTGCTCCGATTCACCATTCGCCTGCACCGGCGTCATCAACGAGTTAAGCGTGTTGTTATAGGTCTGCTCGTCCACGTGGCTGTAGCTGGACGCGTTCCACGGGTTGGGCGCGTACAGCCGGACTGGTCCGCCGTTCGCCGCCGTAGCCTGAGGGCCGTCGAAAAAGACACCCCCGGCCTGGCCGGTCAGGGCATTGCCCAGGCCGGCCGAGGGATTGGTATAACCCAGCAGCGGGTTCCCCGCGCCATCCTCGGTGAAGCGGTCAAAGGCCCTCGGCGGGGAATAAAAGCAGCCATCTCCGGGCGTGTTCGTCTGGCAGGCATTGTCGCCCGTGTCGACTTCCGCGTAGCCCGTGAACCCCAGCCCGTGGCCGACCTCGTGCAGCACCAGCGAGACAAAGTCGAGCTCGTTCGGCGCCGGGTTGCCGTCGGTGCCAAAGTACCAATCGTCTCGATCGGCGTTGAACCAGCCATCCACGTCCGCGTTGTCGCCGTTCAGGTCGGCCCCCGCCAGCGCGTTCGCCAGCGCCGCCGGATATTTGGTTGAGCCTATCGGCGCGTTGGCAAAATCCTGATGGTAGCTCACCGCCAGCGTGGCACCGATCCAGCCGGTAACCGCAAAGGTCGACTCGTCTACCCAACAGGCGATCACCTCGATCGTCTGGCTGGAGTTGAGCAACGACCCCCAGATGGAGGTGGCATATTCAAAGGCAACTTTGGCTTCCTCAGGCCACGGCTGGATGGTCGCGGGGCAGCCGGCCGGATTATACAGCACCTCGAAGGTGGCGCTCTGGATGCCCAGGTCCGCTCGCCT
>CAYUIS010000182.1:0-2572 GCA_964444825.1 uncultured Anaerolineales bacterium
CTAGGCAGCGCACGAATTCAGCGCGAGCAAAACGTAGTTGGGTAACCAGCAGGTGAGGCACATCACCCTCCGTAGGCTTCACTGCCGTAGATGGCTACGATCTGACCAAAGTAAATGCGATGATAGTCCTCGTGCGGGTAGTTATCTTCAATAGACGGATCGAGAAAGTGGGCGGCATCCATATCGGCCCAATAGATCTTGCGACACTCGAGGATGAGTTCAGCCTCAGCAAAACCAGGAGCAGCGACGTGCGCCGAGGCGATGGGCGTGAGGCCCGCCTCCCCGATCTTGTCCCCGTCACGCCCTGATTTGGTGCCCACAAGTAGCATCGCGTCACGATAATCCTCGGGAAACGCAGATAGGGTGAACGTGTCGTACTGCTCTATAAACTCGTACGTGTATCGGCTCGGGCGCACCACGACCTGCGCAAAGGGCCAGCCCCACATCGTTCCGAGGCTCCCCCACCCTACGGTCATCGTGTTAAAATGGCCTGTCCCATAGTCTCCACACATCAGCAGCATCCACTGCTTAGCCCACAGATTGTGGGACCGAAGCAGAAACTGCTCGAACGGAATCTCCCTGCGCGTCATATCGCCTCCTCATTCTTTTTCGACCATCAGCCTCCAACACTCAACTCACCAGCGACGAAAGAATCGCCAATCGTGTGCCCAGCAGCGTCCAGGATCTGCAGACGCTGCATCGTCGCCAGAAGATACCAACCAACCTCAACACGGTAGTCCCCTGCAGGAGCATCCGGGTCCAGCCGGACTTCGTAGGGATCCTTCAGTTCCTGGCCAGGCGTCCACTGGCTGGTGGGATATGTCCCCTGCACCGGCCACATATCGACCTGCCCGTGCGGGCGTCCATCTGGACCGATCAACTGAACAAAAACGGTGTAATCCTTATCCATTGCCCGCAGCGCCCGCCATTGCAGTGCCACCGGGATGACCTCGCCCGGCAGCGCGGCAGATTGCCCTACCTGAGCATCGACCAGACGCACCAGATCCGCAAAGTTAGCCAGCCCCTCCTGCGCCGGTGACACTTTCACCACTGCCAGGACACAATCCTCGGCCAAGGTGGCCAGCCAGCCACAGCGAACCGCCACGCCCTCCACGCCCACCCGCAGTTGGTACTCGCCTGGATATGCCGGCGCAGCTATCACATGGTGGCTACGCCTCATTCCAGGAAACAGAGAAAACCCGAACGCTTCGCTCCCCTGACCCTCTTGATCAACCCAGGTTAGGGAGATGCACGAATTCCCATCGACCCCCGACCACGACAGATCAACCGCGAAGGGGGCGACTGCCGGAACCTCAGTGGACAGATTGTATCCCGTCAACCACGCCTCGCCATTCAAGCTATACCGCACCTGGTTGGGCAAAGGCGGAAGAGGACCCGAGGGTGCCTCAATCACCAGTGTATCCAAGGCCAACCACTCTGTCTGTCCACCGTTAACCCTGAGCCCTGCCCCCTCAAAGCGGGGGAAAAGACCAACCTCCAGGACGTACTTCCCCGGTGGCAACCACGACGGCGGCGTCACCTCGTGATAGTCGGATATGGCCACACCTACAGGCCAGGCATTAGTCGGGTAGAGTCCACCCACCGGACGCACGCCTGCACTCTCCCAGCGCACCACGCCGCTGGCATCCACCATCCGCAGCCGGACGGTGAGATCTGCGCCTACGTCTGCCCTTGCCCGCCAGTAGAGCGTCAGGTGATACAAAGACCGCTGTAATGGATCGGCATCCAGTTTGGCATCCAGCAATTGGATCCGGCCGCCGAAATCAACCTCGATCTCGCCGCTGAGCACCTGGCTATCAGCAGATGCTGAATCCCCAACCTCCACCACCGGCCCCAACGAGCGCAGTTGCAGTCCACCTAGACTCGGCAGATAGCGTGCCAGGTAAACCGTCTGTCCTGCTGCAAGCCGGGCTCCCAGCTCCTCATAGTAGAGCTCCTCGCTACCAAGCAACACCAGGTCGAGGTCAGGCCGCAGCCCTTCGATTTGCTGGAGGTAATACAGCGGGGCGAACTTTTCGATATCGGCCAGCACCGCGCCCCGTGCAGCCAAGGGGAGACCCAACACGTACTGACCCCACTGGTAGCCACCGTGGTTATCGCTCTGGTCCACCGCCGGTAAGTTAAGCCAGATACGGCCAAGAGGGAGAAGGGCGAAGGGGACAATCAATAACGAGTAAACGGCTGATAATGATCGATTGCGGAGAACAGACGATAGAATCGATGAGACAAGACTGGCCAAGAGATCAAGACCAACGCCAATCCAGATCGTTAGTATCAGGTGAGCAGGCAACAAGAAGACAGAGATGTCGGGGACGTAATAAGTCAGCCCGTACAACACGTAGGCCCACCAGGTCACACCAGTGACGACCAGTACTCGCCGGTGACGCCTGGCCAGGCCCACCACACCCAGCGCCGCCAAGCCCAGCCCGGTCCAGCCAAAAGGCACAACTAGCATCCGCCCGACGATACCCCAGCGAACCGGGTCGCGCCAGCCATTCAGTTGTAGCGCTCCGTGAAACTGGCCGCCTGTGATGTAGGAGACGAAACCTTG
>CAYUIS010000182.1:2672-8361 GCA_964444825.1 uncultured Anaerolineales bacterium
TGAAGAGCATAGACTTCGGCGATGACCGCCTGAGACCAAAAGGTCGCAGAGAACGCCAGCGCCAGGGCAGCCAGGAAAGCGGGCAGCCGCCAAACGAGTTGGGGCAAGCTCAGATTACCTCCCTGTTCCCCAGGACCCCATCCAACCAGATCATAACTCCGTAGAAAAATGATCAGACGTAGGGTGAGAACATAGGTCATCAGCACCGTCGCCGTGGCAAAAGCCGCCGAGGCCAGATTCACACGCCAGGCTACGTTGCCTACCGGCAGCAGCGTGAACAGCTTACCCAGGAGGATGTAGAGGGGATAGCCTGTCGGATGCGCCACCCGCAGCAGCGGCACCACCACCTGGAACTCGAGAGTGTCGGCTCGACCGACCGACGGCAGTAACGTACGCAGGTACAGGCCTGACACCGTCAAGCCCAGCACAACGAGCGGGGTCCAGACGACCTGATCCGCCCACGTTATCAGTAGCGCCAGCACAACCCCACCAAGTAGCAACACGCAACCTGCCAAGGAATCGGGGATTACGCCTGTAACATAGAGAAGAGGGAAAAACAGCGGAATGAAGGCTGCAAAGAGAGGCGCCTGACAGCCAGACGGTGGGAAATGCTTAAAGAACCGGAGTCGCCGACGCCAGATCCACAGGGCAGCGGCCAGCACAGCACAGATGGAACCTACAACGGCGACGAGCAGAGGAGAACTGAACAGCGGGGCGTAGAGACCAACCTCCGCCACCAGGCGAGCTAGACCCAGCCCCCAGGCGGCGCCAGCCGCGCCAGCTCCCACTACACCCGCGAGGCCATCAGGGCGTAGCTTCATCACCTTCGTCAACTTGATCCAGACCGAAATAGTGCTCCAGAATGTCGTGAACGATGGGCACCGCCACTACCGAGCCCTCACCACCATTGTACAGGAAGACGACAGCCGAAACCTCCGGCTCATCGACCCCCTCTCTTGATGCGTAAGCAATGAACCAGGCATGTTCCGGTTGCTGGAATCCGACGCCACACATAATATCGTCACAGAACTGAGCGGTGCCCGTCTTGCCAGCAATTCGCAATCCCTCGATCTGGGTGCGATAGGATGTACCATAGGCCACGGCCCCTTCCATACCCTGCCTGATCAGGGACCAATTCTCTACACTGATGGGCAGCGTGCGGACAATCTCGGGCTCAAAGGGCCGCGTCACGTTCCCCTCTGCGTCCGTGACGTGATGCACGATGCGCGGGCGCACCAGCTTACCTCCGGTGGCGACGGTGTTAGCCGCGTTGAGCAACTGAAGCGGTGTCACGGTTAGGAAGCCCTGGCCAATGGATAGGTTATAGGTATCGCCAGTGGACCAGGATTCGCTGTACGTAAGTCGCTTCCAATCCGCCGTTGGCACGAGGCCATCAACCTCCGTTGGCAGCTCTACCTCAGTCGGCTCACCGAAGCCAAAAAGCCTGGCATACTTGGCGATACGTTCCACACCCAATCCCTCAAACCCGGTCTCCTCGAAACCACCACCGGTCTTGTAGAAAAAGACGTCGCACGATTGAGCGATGCCTCCCACGACGTCCAACCAGCCGTGGCCTGAGCGGTTCCAGCAATAGAACGGCTGGGCCTGTCCAGGATCGTTGGGAGAGTACCTGTTGGGGATGATGATCTTGCCAGGGCAGCTAAGTCGGGTGTCCGACGTCAGGACTCCCTCCTGAAGCGCGCCCGCCGCTACCACGATCTTGAACGTCGAACCGGGGGGCAAGAGATCTGAGATGGCGTGGTTGAGCAAAGGACGATGGGGATTGTTGGCCAGACGATCCCAATCAAGGGCAGAGATGCCCTGGGTGAAGAGGTTATTGTCATACGTCGGCAGACTGACCATTGCCAGAATCTCGCCCGTCTGCGGATTCATCACGATCGCGACCCCACGCGGAGAGTTCACATTCGGTTGTTCCATCCCACGGCGCAGCACAGCCTCGGCGAACCGCTGCAACTCGAGGTCGAGTGTCAGATGGACATTGTCGCCAGGTACCGGCTCGGCCAACTCTGCCACTACGCGGATCACCCGGCCGAGCACGTCTTCCTCTACGATCTGTTGGCCCTTCTGCCCACGCAGATAATCCTCATACGTGGCCTCGATACCCGCTCTCCCGATACGATCGATGGACGAATCATAGCCGAGAGCCACGTATGCTTCCTCATCCTCCTCCGGAATCGGAAGATTGTACCCCAGGATCTGCGATACGAGCGGCCCGTACGGATAGTCACGCACCGCCTCTACCTCAACCGAGACGCCCGGGAGCACGAGTGTCTGCTGCGCCACAAGCAGCGCTATGTCTCGATCCACCCCTCGCTTGACCATCACCGGGCGATAAGTAAACCCTGCTTCCGCCACGATCTCGCGCACGCCCCGAGGCCCATCATCTCCGCCCTCGCCCACCTCGGGCGACGCATATGGCATCCCCAGCAGCACGGCCAGGCGGATCAAGACATCCTCGGCTTGCTCCTCGTCATCAGGCAGATAGGCAGGAACAATGACTATATCAAAACTGGGGACGTTGCGCACCAGCGGCGTGCCGAATCTATCATAGACGAGACCTCGGGCTGCAGGGACAGTGACGGGGCGCGTACTCTGCCGGGTTGCACGCTCGCGGTAATAGGCCCCCTGCACAAACTGCATGTTCCACAAGCGCAGGCTGAGAATACCAAAAAGACCCACGATGAACAACCCCACGACGATAGCACGTGGCGAGCCTCGAAGCGCCGCCCAGCGTGCCTGCCAGATCCCCTGGGTCAACTGTTGCTGGGTTTTCGGTACGCTCATACTGCGAACAACGTCTCCCGTCGTAATTTGCGCTCCATCCAATTAAGCGGCAGTTGCACAAACGGAGCCAACACCGCATTGAGCACCGCCGATGGACCTGCCACCTGCAATATGACTCTGCCCCATTCTACCGGGTGTCCAGTCCAAGCAAGCGCTGTCAGCATAACCAAGTGGTAGGTCAGACCAGCGGCAAACGCCAAAGGTACGAGCCGCATCGTAGGCGAACCGATACCTCGGCCCCACGTCTGACTGGCCAGAACCGCCACAGTCAACAAAGACAGCGCCGTAGCGCCGAGAGGCCCTCCTGACAGCAGATCAACAATCAGGCCACCGATGAAACCCCATACAGCGCCTTCGTCAACACCCCGCACCACGGCCCAGAGCAATACGACCAATAGCATCAGGTCTGGTCGCGCACCCCATAACTCAACCCGTGCCAGCAGAACCGTCTGTACCAGAGCTATAGAAGTGAGAAGTGGGATGACCAGGTAGAGATTGATGGCCTACCTCCAAGCGTATCTCCAGGCATAAGCGGAAAAGCACAATCCATACGGCTACGGCTCGTCGGGCGGAAGCTCTCCAATAGGGATCTGCTCGAAAGAAGTGATGACGAGCGCCAGTTCCAGCCGCGAAAAGTCCACGGCTGGCCGCACAACAGCAGCCTGGAACAGTTCATAGTCCATCTGCTGGACTTCTATCACCTGGCCGATGATCAAACCTTTGGGCATAAAGCCCCCCAGTCCAGAGGTGAGCACAATGTCACCTACACTGACGTTCCTCGGTCGATCATCAGCACCACCAGCCTCGATGACGCCTGTCTCCTGGGGAACATACTCTATGCGAAGCGTACCATCTGGTTGTCCCACGACCAGTCCAGTGGCACGGGAATTCTGGAGAAGGGCGGCCACAGCGCTCTCACGGTCTGTCAAGAGCTGCACTTTGGATGTGCGCGGAGCGACCTCTGCAACTCGCCCCACCAGTCCTAATCCACCGCCGGCACTGACAACCGGCATCCCCACTTCGACGCCGTGCTGCGCTCCAGCATTGATGGTGAAATAGTGCAGATAGGGATTCGGGTCCTCTCCGATCACTTCCCCACATGGAAAAGTCTCGCAGGCCTCCCGACCAATCACATCGACGCCCAGATAACCCGTAATCGAGAACTCGTCGGTAAAGGCAAGTAATGCTCGCAGGGACTGGACCTCGGCGCGATAGTCTCTCAGGCTAATGTTCTCGAGGATCAGAGCGTCCACCTGAGCCCGCAACTCTTCGACCTCCGCCCGAAGCTCTCGTACCTCCCGGACAGCCTGAAACAGGTTGCCAGTGGTCTCTGTTATGCCCGCAAACGCGCGCTGTAATGGGTCAAGCACATAGTGGAACGCGTTCTCGACCGGTGACAGAAGACCAGCCTCGCTGCCGACTAGAAGGAACAATGTAGCAACGATTAACACCAGGGGAAGCCAGGAACGTCGAGGAGCTTCTCTCATAACTCGATCAACCACCGACCGGTTCGTACAGGGCCTTGGGTCGAACCGGAGGACGACGTTTCAGGTCGCCGACCCGTCAAAGCCGGCTGCAGGACCGCCCACTTGAACACACCCACAATAGGGGCTAATCAACTAGAACTCGGACCGCCTGGAGCGCCGCTCATCGGTTCCGACCAGTACCTCACGCAATATATCCAGCGATTCGAGCACTTTTCCAGCACCACGGGCCACGCACGTCATCGAGTCCTGCGCTACCCAAGCCCGCATGTTTGTCTCTTCAGTGATCCGGTCGGCCAGGCCCTTCAACTGGGAACCACCACCTGCCAAGCAGATACCCGTCTCCATCAGGTCCGCGATCAACTCGGGCGGCGTCTCATCCAGCGTATCCCTGACCTGATCCACGATGATACTGACCGACCCACCCAACGCCTCTCGGATCTCGATGCTGCTGACCTCAACTTCCTCGGGCAGACCGGTGACCAGATTGCGCCCACGCAGTGCCATCGTCATCTCTTCGGACAGAGGATACGCCGATCCGATGGCGATCTTGGTACGCTCGGCCATACGCTCGCCGATGAACAGATTGTACTTCTGACGAGCATATTGCATGATATCCTCGTCCATCTCATCACCGGCAATGCGCAGCGAGCGACTGACGACGATGCCACCAAGACAAAAGACCCCCACCTCGGTAGTGCCGCCGCCGATATCCACGACCATACTACCACGCGCCTCGGTTACCGGCAGGCCAGCCCCGATAGCGGCCGCCATAGGTTCCTCAATCAGAAATGCCTCACGTGCGCCGGCTGAGATCGATGCGTCGTACACTGCACGCTTCTCAACCTCGGTCACTCCACTGGGGATACCCACGACAACCCGAGGACGTGGAAAGGGAAGCAACATCTGGCTGTGTGCCTTTTTGATGAAATAGTCCAGCATGGCCTCAGTGACTTCGAATTCCGAGATGACACCATCGCGCAGAGGACGAATGGCGACGATATTGGCCGGTGTACGCCCAACCATCTCCTTTGCCTCGGAGCCAATGGCAAGGACTTTGCCGCTATTTCGGTCAATAGCCACCCAGGACGGCTCATTGATGACGATACCCTTCCCGCGCACGTAGACGAGGGTATTTGCCGTACCGAGGTCTATGCCGATGTCTAGAGAGAACAACCCGAGAAAGGCATCAATAGGGTTGAACACAAACGTCTCCTATGTGGAAACTACTATCTTGGGCCACTCAGTCGTCCAACGCCGAGGCCACTGAGCTGAGATTATACCACAAATCGGAACCGGAGGGAACTTTTTGTGAAGCTGGCTATGTGTGCTATAATCTCGATAATATGTCTACAGAGTATCAAATCCAACTTCCCGTCTTTGAAGGCCCTCTGGACCTG
>CAYUIS010000183.1:0-8357 GCA_964444825.1 uncultured Anaerolineales bacterium
TTCCGGTTCGATGCCGGTGATGACGACCGACAGCGTCCCCTCGCGGCTGCTGACCATGCCGCCGGTTTCGATGCGCTGCGATACGGCGATCACCTCCGGCTGGGCCAGCGCTGCATCCACCGCCGCACCAGGGTCAGCTAGAGGCAGCAGCGGTAACCTGTTCGCCTTTTCCCGGAATCCGGACGCGTGTACCTGCACGTGGCCACCCTGCAGCTTGACCGTGTTACCGTAAAGGGCCTCGTTCATCCCGCCCAGGAAGCCGTCAAACATGAGGATAAAAGTCAGCCCCAGCGCGATGGCGATCCCAGCGATCACGGTCCGTCTCCAGTTGCGCCATACGTTGCGCCACGCCATTTTCAAGAGTTTTCCCACCATTTACCTCCTCGTTGTCGAAACAAAAAGGACCCCTCCAGTCAATCGTCAGCCTTGCGCCCAATCTTCCAGTCGTTGATGACTCGAATCGTCTTGTTCCATTTGGCGATAGCGTCCAGTGTCTGATCTGCAACAACGGCTTGCATCAAGACCACGGATTGTGCAACTAGTTCCTCGACAAGCGCCTCTAGAATCGCCTGCTTTGAGTTGTAGTAGTAATAAAAGGTGCCTTGGGCAACACCGATCTCTTTGACGATGTCGCTCACCGAGGTGCGTTCGTAGCCCTTTGTGTAGAAGAGTTGTTGGGCAGTGGCGACTAGTTCACTGCGCCGTTCGTCTGGCGCTTTTGAAATTCGCGCCATAGCTTGCGTCCATCCGAAAACAACTCTGATCAAGTACCGACTGACTGTCAGTCAGTGAAGACAAGCGCAAATGATACTGCCTTCTCCTAGTCTGTCAAGCTTCGGTGGAGCGCCTCTTTCTATCTACCCCTAGGCGTTAGGTCTATAACTTAGGCGTTAGGTTGATAACTACGCCCAGTATACTTCAGCTTGTTCGGTTTGTCAAGTGCCTGATTGCCCTGTGTGATTGGCCCCGCCAGACGCGGCTCTGAGAATCAGGAGGATTCATCGAATCTGCAGCACTGAATTCGTTATCCTCCACACTCGATGTCCACCTGGAGAGCCACCACCCGGCAACACTCCACAGCGAGGCCACCCAACTCTCCCTACCCCCACCCTTGACAAACGGACTGGCTCGGGTATACTGCCCGCCGCTTGGTTCCGGACAAAAGCGCCGGTTCCAGGCCACCCCGCCAGGGGTCAACCTCTCCGCACCGCCCGTTCACAGCGGTGCGGACGACACGTCACCACCGGGCCGTCCACGGAGCCGCCGTGTGCAAGCGGGCTGACGCCACCGGGCGCGCCATCCCCAGATCGGCCCCAGGTGCGACAAAACAGAACAAGGAGCGTTGACGTATGACACCGATGGCCAGGCTGATCGAATCCCTGTCCCCCAACCAGGAGCTGCAGCAGCAGGTTCACGAACGCTCGCTGGACGTACTGGAGACCTGCGGCGTCCGCTTCTACTCTGAGCGGGCGCGCGAGATCTGGCACGGCGCGGGCGCCGCTATCGATGGCAACGTGGTCAGGATCCCCGCGCCCGTGGTCGAGTCGGCGCTGAAACAGGCCCCCGACGCCTTCAAGCTGTACGCCCGGGATGGCGAGCACGACCTACAGGTGGGCAGCGGGCGCACCCACTACTCCCAGGACGGCTGCGCGGCCCACACCCTCGATTTCGACACCGGCGTGCGCCGCGAGTCGCGCAAGGCCGACATCGAAAAGATGGCCCTCATCTCCGACTATCTGGACACGATCGACATCGTCAGCCCGACCGTCAGCGCCCAGGATATCCCATCGGCCGGCCTCGCCGTCCACGAACTGGAGGCCTGTTTCGTGCACTCGGGCAAGCACGTGCTCACCGAGTCGGTGACCAGCGCCCGCGACGCCCGCGGCCAGATCGAGCTGGCCGCCGCGATCGCCGGCGGGGAGAAGGCGCTGCGGGAGCAGCCCATATTTAGCAATTTCGTCTGCACCGTTTCGCCCCTGATACAGGATGGGGGAGGCATCGACGCCGGGCTCGAGTTCGCCGCTGGCGGGATCCCGGTGGGGATGTACCCGATGGCGACGACGGGTGTGACATCGCCGGTGACGTTGCCAGGCACGCTGGTGGTGCTCAATGCCGAGGCGATCAGCGCGCTGGCCCTGCTGCAGGTCGCCACGCCGGGGGCAAAGGTTTTCTACTCCGGCGGACCCGCGACCATCGACCTACGCACCGGCGCTTACGTCGCCGCCTCACCCGAGGCCATCTGGCTGCGCTCGATGGTGGCGCATATGGCCGGATACTATAACATCCCCTGCATCGTGGGGGCCGGCGCGACCGGCGCCTGGAAGCCTGGGGCGCGGGCGGCCTGGGAGAATACCCTGTCCTTCCTGCTGCCCACACTGGCCGGCGCCGACGTGTTATTCGGTATGGGCCTGCTGGATGGCTCCAACCTGCTCACATACGAGCAGATCATCGTCGACGCCGAGATTGGCATGCTGATCCGCCGGCTCCTGGCTCCGGTGCGCGTCGACGACGACACCCTCGCCCTGGATCTGATCAAGGCGGTGGGCCCCGGCGGCGTCTTTATGAATCAAGCACACACCGTCGGCCATATGCGGGAGGCCCTATCGCTGCCGTTGGTGAGCGAACGGGACAACTACAACGAGTGGCAGCAGAAAGGACAGCCCGGTCGCGTGGACGTGGCTCGGGAAAAGGTCAAGGACATCCTGGCCCATCACCAGCCCCCCGCCCTGCCGGAAGGGGTCCGGGAGACGTTGAGCGAGATCGTCGCCGCCTATTCGGCGCAAGAGATAGAAGGGTAAGAATGGAGGTCGGCCCCATGCGCATCGACGTAGACTGCGAGCGCATTCGGCGCAACACCGAGACGATCGTCGGACTGTGCGCCCCCCACGGGATCGAGGTCGTGGGGGCCACCAAGGCCTGCTGCGGCCATCCCGACGTGGCGCGGGCGATGCTGGCGGGGGGAGCCACGATGCTGGCCGAGTCCCGCCTGCGCAACGTGCGCCGCCTGCGCGAGGCGGGCATCGACGCGCCCGTGATGATGCTGCGGCTGCCATCCCTGAGCCAGGTGGACGAGGTGGTGGCCCTCACCGAGGTGAGCCTCAACACGCAGGTGGAGACGGTGCGGGCGCTCTCCCGGGCCGCGCAAAGCCAGGGAGTGACCCACCAGGTGATCCTGATGCTAGAGACGGGCGACCGGCGGGAGGGGGTGATGCCCGAAGACGCCCTCCAGGTCGCGCGGGGGATGGTCGGACTGCCCAACCTGGAACTGATCGGTATGGGGGCGAACGTGACGTGCATCGCGGGAGTGCTGCCCACGCGGGAGAACACCCAGTTGCTGGTGGACGTGGCCGAGGCGGTCGAACGGGAGCTGGGCATCACGTTCGGGACGATCTCGGCCGGCAACTCGGCCACGCTGGCGCTGATCCTGCGGGGCGAGATGCCTGCCCGGGCCACCCAACTGCGCATCGGGGGCGCTATCCTGATCGGCGAGGTCGATAGCACCGGCGACTGGCCGGAAGCGCTTCCGCACAAGGACGCCTTTACGGTCACCGCCGAGGTGATCGAGGTCGAGACGAAACCCTCGGTGCCGGAGGGGCCCATCGCGCCCAACGCCTTTGGCGAGACACCCGAATGGCCCGACCTGGGCGATCGGCGGCGGGCGATCCTGGCCGTGGGACGGCAGGACCTGCAGATCGAGAGGATGATCCCCTTCCGGCCGGGCGTCACGATCCTGGGGGCTAGCTCCGACCACCTGGTTCTGGACGTCACCGCGGCCGACCCGCCCGTGCGCCTGGGTGACGAGCTGACCTTCCGGCTGCTCTACGGGGCGGTGGCGACGGGGATGGCCAGCTCGGCGGCCACACAGATCGTGCATCCACTGCCCTAGCCCCTGTCTTGAAGCGGAGCTTGGTGATTGCTCACATCTCACCGCAGAGTCGCGGAGCACGCGGAGACCTCAGAGGTTCTTTAGGTCTTCTCGGCGGTTCTGGTATCACCAAGGCCACTGATGGGACTGATGTCAGTGAGCACTTGTCCGCCTCAGTAGGACGGAGTGGCACTCCGTCGCTCGCGGGACCGCCCTCCCACCCGTCATTCCAAGTCTCCCACCCATCATTCCGAGTCTCCCACCCGTCATTCCGAGTGGAGCGAGGAATCTCCCAAACCCCCACGCAGACACTGCAACCAATTGGGAAACCAATGAATTGTCTCTCTGCTACTTTTGCAGGATCGTCAGGCAGTCCAGGCCCTCGACACCGTTCCAGTCGATCACCCTCTTCTCAAGCGAGGTATCCACATCGGCACGTCTCGTTTGTACTGTTCGTACGCCTCGCCAAAACGGGCCAGCAGCAGCCTTTCCTCGTAGCGGGAGATGGCGTGCAGGAAGCCGATGGCGACGAGCCACACCCCACCAGCCGCGAGCGATAGGCTTAGCATCAGGAACCCCAGGTAGAGCAGCAGTTCGCTCAAATAGATGGGATGGCGCACCACGCCGAACGCGCTCTCCCTGATGACGCCCTGCTCCTCCCGCTCCTGGCCGAACACGATCGCCAGGCCGGTCCGGGCCATCCAACCCGCCAGCACCATCAGCCCCGCCGCGACCGGTATCCTGATCCAGAGCGGTACGTAGGGGTTCAGGAAGGTGGTCCAGCGAAGGAAAAAGGTGTCGCCGATCCACACGATAAAGAACACCACGGCGAGCAATAGTTGCCCCGCGTCGCCCAGTCTGTGCTCGCCGGTGAGCTCGTCCCAGTGGGCGCGGGGGTTGTGTTTGTTGTTTTGCATAGGCCTCCTGGCGTTGGGCTTCGTTGGAGGCGTATTATACCCTGAAAGCGTGGAAAAGTCTCAATGGGATCGATGAGCGTTCGCCCGCAAGCTGAAAGGCGCCCGATGACGTGCGAATGATTGCCTTGCGAATGGTTGTGCAGTATAATCCCAATCGCCAGGGATATGCCAAGGTCACTGCAAAGGGCTCCATAGACCATACTCCACGCTAGAACTCTGTTCAGTCAGTAGTCGGGCGCGCCGGGACACGGGATGGTGCACAAAAGCGAAAACCAGGAGAGCGGAAGCGTGAGCGAGTTCCCAGTCCTCCAAACCGAGCGCCTGGCGCTGCGCGAGTTCGGTCGGTCGGACGCCCAGGCCGTCTTAAAGATCTTCTCCCAACAGGTTGGGACAAAGTATCACAACGTGGAGACCATGCAATCGCTTGAGCAGGCGGAAAAGCTTGTAAACGTCCGCGCGAGCGGGGATTGGGCGTGCGGTGGGCCATCGTTCTAAGAGAGCAGGAAAATCGCGTCATTGGGTCGTGTGGCTACTACAACCTGAACGAGGCGAACCGTTCTGTTGAGATCGGGTATGATCTGCACCCCGCACATTGGCGGCAGGGGATCATGACTGAAGCCTTGAGAGCCGCGATCAACTATGGTTTCAGCAACAAGTTCCCCTTTTGGCTCAACCGCATCGAGGCCTTGACGTACGTGGAGCATGAAGCGTCGGCGGGGTTGTTGAGAAAGCTGGGCTTTCAGGAAGAGGGGATTCGGAGGGAGTACGGGCACTTCAGAATTCTGGTACTCTTTATGAGACGATACCCCAAGCGCAAAGCCGTGTTCTTTGCAGCATTCCTTTTTGCCGTGATACATCTCAACCCTCTGACTCTGGATTTACACGAGGTTGTGGATGTGATAAGCATTTTCTTTATGGGGTTACTCTTTACCTATCTGGCGCTGAAAACCGGCTCCCTCTTGCTGGGTATCATCTTTCACTATTTGCACGACGTATTTCTGTTCCTGGTCCAAAACACGCCCGGGGCAGGTGAGACTCTCGCCGCAACGCTCTTGTATGCGTTTCTTTGGATTGCTCTCGTTATCGGAGCAGGGCTTACAAAGACCATCGTTGAACGTTGGCCCGCGAAGGGGTCAAGGACATTGGGATCTCAGGCATAAGCACAGAGGCAGAGACCGGTTGTGGGCGGTGTTTGGGATCGTGGCAGGCGGTGTCTTTGGCACATTCTATCGGTTCTAGGGCAGGCATTGGGATCGGGAGTGGTGATCGCCCCTCCTGCCGCGCGGCTCATCTCGCGCCCCGTTAGCTGCCACATTGAGGAGAATGATGCGTAGCGAACAAGAGATGTTTGAGCTCATTGTAAATACCGCAAAAAACGACGCCCGCATACGCGCCGTGATCATGAGCGGCTCACGCGTCGACCCTAACGCCCGGCGGGACATCTTTCAGGACTTTGATATCGTCTACCTCGTGACCGACGTCGCTTGTTTCACGGATGACCACACCTGGATAAACCGATTCGGCGAGATCATGATCCTACAGATGCCCGAGGCGATGGAAGACCCCCCTCCTATGAATGACGGGCACTTTGCTTATCTCATGCAGTTCGCCGATGGCAACCGAATTGATCTCACACTGTTCCCTATTGCCAGGCTCGACGAGTTTGAAACAGAAAGCCTCAGCCTGTTGCTCCTGGATAAGGACGGCACTGTCGGGCTGTTTCCGGCTCCCAGCGAAAGCGATTATCTTCCAAAACCGCCCACCGCCAAACGATTCTCCGATTGCTGCAACGAATTCTGGTGGGTATGCCCCTACGTTGCCAAGGGATTGTGGAGAGAAGAAATCACGTATGCCAAAACCATGTTCGACCAAGTTGTCCGGGAGCAGCTCATGAAAATGCTCACCTGGTATGTTGGGGTACAGACCCAGTTCTTGTGCAATCCTGGCAAATTCGGAAAACACCTCAAGCAGTACCTCGAGCCAGAGCTCTGGGCGATGCTTGAGAAAACCTATGCGGATGCCGGCTACGAGGATACGTGGGATGCCCTATACACGATGTGTGACCTTTTCAGAATGACGGCCAATCGAGTGGCAGAGCATTTTGGTTTTGACTACCCTCGCCGCGATGACGAGAAGGTCAGCGCTCACTTGAAACACGTGCGATCGCTGCCCAAGGATGCGAAGGAGATGTATTGAGAGTATTGCGCGAACGGCACCTGGCCACATCCGCACGTGCTGCCGTAGGAGCGATCAATCCTTTTGCCAGGGCACGCGTGGGAGCCATCGCGACGCAAGGGGGTCGAATCCCTACCCGGGTAAGGTATAGGCGCCGTATCCGAAGATATTCACGCGTCAACCTGGAGGTGAAGTATGCGTAAGCTAAACCTGGAGACTTGGCCCCGACGTGAGCATTTCGAGTTCTTTAGCACCTTTGACTATCCACACTTTAGTATGTGCGCCAACGTAGACGTGACAGTGTTCTACCCTGCGGTCAAGCATCGTGGTGTTTCGTTCACCGTGGCAATGGTGTACGTACTCGCACGAGCGGCGAACGCAGTTCCCGAGTTCCGGTATCGCATTCGGGCGGGAGAAGTGATCGAACACGAGATCGTACATCCATCTACGACGATCTTGACGGGTGAGGATGTGTTCAGCTTCTGTACGTTTGACCATACCGATGACTTTTCATTGTTTGCAGCGAGAGCGGCGGAGCGGATCGCTTATTTGAAAGAACATCGCACGCTTGAAGACGAACCGAGTCGAGACGACTTGTTGTATATGACGTCGATACCTTGGGTTTCGTTCACAAGCTTTATGCACCCGCTTCGGTTGCACCCGGCAGATTCCGTGCCACGGCTTGTGTGGGGGAAGCGCTTCGAGGATGAGGATCTGTTGAAGATGCCGTTGAGTGTGCAGGGACATCATGCCCTCATCGATGGCATACACATGGGGAGATTCTACGCGGAAGTACAGGGCTACCTGCACCAGCCGGAGGTTGTGCTAGGCGAGGTGTAGATGCGCAGCGTGACCCTATGTGACGTGACCCATCTTGGGTGGTCGGCAAGCGGCGCGCCTGAGGATTGCTACACGAAGCCCTGCATCAACTTATGGGCGAAAAGCGCTACAACAAGATCACCAGTTTGGACCGATAGGCGATGAGCACGAATAGAATCGTAAGTTCGTGTAGGAGGTGAGGATGAACGCAGGCTTTCCTTCGAGCGCCGAACAGGAGCGGATCAAGGAAGAGCTACGTGAGGCCATCAACACGCTGATACGGGGATGTGAGGCCCTTGATATGGACCAGGCGTTCAGCGTGTTCTCCGACTCGCCCGACTTTTTGATGATGGGGACAGATGGCTCCCTGTGCGATTTTCAAACGTATGTAAACAACAACGTCGACTACCTGAAAATGTGTTCGAGCTTTGAGCTGACCACCCGCAAAGAAGAGATCAGGATTCTCAATCGTGATGTGGCGGTATTCTCGTGGGCCTATGGAGCCAAGGCCACCCTAAAGACGGGCGAGCAGGACATTGTTGAAAAGGCCGGAGCCACCTTTGTGTTCGGCAAGCTGGAGA
>CAYUIS010000184.1:0-8217 GCA_964444825.1 uncultured Anaerolineales bacterium
GAAGCCGTATTGGCTGTGCGCCAGTCACTTTCGGCGCCGAGCTGAGGGTAGCACAGTGTCATGTCTGCATAGGTGCAATTGGGCGCACAATCTTTCTCGGCCTCTCCGCCACCTTGGCAGGCCGTCAATCCCAGGACTAGCCCCAAGATCACAACTGCGTACAGAACTCGTGACTTCATGTCGATCCTCCTTAAAGGTTTGAAATTCGTATTTAGCTTTGGACGACAAGCATTTCTCCGGGATGAAATGCCAGTTCCCTAAAAAGGGCGTCGAACTGACGATAGTGCCAGGTCACTTCACTGGCCATAAACATGAGTGTAACGCTCGTGCAGCTTTTCAATTGCTTCTTGGTCTATATCCATCACCTCCCCAATTTGGAGCGCCAGCCACACTGCCTTTGCCACGTCCTCCACCATCACGGCGGCCTTGACGGCTGCTGTGGCTGTCTCCCCGATCGTGAATACGCCGTGCTGCTTGAGCAGCACCGCCTTCGACGAACCAATGTGCTCGATCACTTGTCTGCCGATGGCCTCGCTTCCGATCAGGGCAAAACCTGCGCAAGGGATCGGGCCGCCGAACTCGTCGGCGATGGCCGTCAGGCAGCACGGAATGGGCTTGCCCACCGCCGCAAAGGCCGTGGCATAGGGGGAATGCGTGTGTACCACCCCGTTGACGTCTTCCCTATGGCGATAGATGGTCAGGTGGCTCGCCGTGTCTGACGACGGCTTGAGGTCTCCCTCAATCACCTCGCCGTTCAGGTTCACCACGACGTGATCCTCCGGGCGCAGCACCTCGTAGCGCACGCCGCTGGGCTTGATCACTACCAATCCCGTCTCCGGATCCCTGGCACTGACGTTGCCGCCCGTCCACTTGACCAGTTCGTTCCTGGGAAGTTCGAGATGCAGATTGTAGAGTTCTTGCTTCAGTCGTTCCAGCATTGCGTATTCCTAGCTTCCCGCCAGCACCCTTTGCTTCAGTGCTTTCAACCGCTTCATCACATCGTTCGCACCGCGGCCAAAGGTGTCGTGCAACGTCAGGTACTCTGCAAAGAGCTGGTCATAGACTGACTTGTGGGCTGGAACCGGTTTGTAGACAACATTTTGCAGCCGGGCCATATGCTTGGCTGCATCAAAGATGGTGTCGTAACCGCCGGTCTCTTTGCCTGCCGCCACCGCCGCGAACATGGCCGAACCAAAGGCGCCTGCCTGGTCCGTGCCCGCCACCTTGATCTCTCGCCCGCTCACGTCGGCATATATCTGCATCAGGAGCTTGTTGCGTCCCGGCAATCCGCCACAGGCGACGATCTCGTTCACCGCTACACCGTTGTCGTCAAATCCCTCGATGATGACCCGTGCGCCGTAGGCCGTGGCCTCGATCAGCGCGCGGTAGATGTCCTCTGGCTTGGTGGTCAGTGTCGCGCCGAGCAGCAACCCTGTCAGGTCTACATCGACCAAAATGGAGCGGTTGCCGTTCCACCAATCGAGCGCTACCAGCCCGTGCTCACCTGGCTTCTGTTGGGCGGCCTTTTGCTCCAGCAACTGGTGCGCGTTCACGCCGCGCTGCCTGGCCTCCTCGTGATACGCTGGAGGCACGCAAGTTTCCACGAACCAGGCAAAGTGATCGCCCACGCAGGACTGTCCTGCCTCATAGCCGAAAAGGCCCGGGATGATGCCATCCTCGACTACACCGCACATCCCCTCGACGATCCGCTCTTCTTCGCCCAGCACCATGATGCAAGTTGATGTGCCCATGATGGCTACCAACCGCCCTGGCTCCACCACCGTGGATGCCGGTACGGCGACGTGGGCGTCCACATTGCCCACCGGCACTGCGATCCCGGGTTTCAGCCCGGTCAGCTCGGCCATCTCTGGCGTGAGCCCACCCGCCCGCTGGCCTAGCGGGCAGATGTCGCGCGAGAGCTTTTCGTCCACCACGTGCCGCAGTCGAGGGGAAAGCGCGGCGAAAAAGTCGTCGCTGGGGTATCCCCTCTGCTTGTTCCAGATGGCCTTGTACCCGGCCGTGCACGAGTTTCGCTTTTCCTCTCCTGTGAGCTGCAACACGATCCAGTCGGCGGCTTCGATGTAGCGATCAGCCGCCTCGTAAACCTCGGGGGCTTTGTTCAACGTCTCCCATATCTTGGGAAAGAGCCACTCGGAGGAGATCTTGCCGCCGTAGAGATCGAGCCACGTCTCACCTCTCTGGCGAGCGATCTCGTTCAACCGGTTGGCCTCGGGCTGGGCGGCGTGATGCTTCCAGATCTTGACCCAGGCGTAGGGATTGTCCCGCCACTCGGGCTTCATACACAGCGGCGTGCCCTCTTTGCCGATAGGCAGCATCGTACAAGCGGTAAAATCGGTGCTGATCCCGATGATGTCCTCGGGGGCAACGTTGCCCTCGCGCAGCACGGCAGGAACGGTTTCCCTCAAAACCTCGATATAGTCCTGCGGGTTCTGTAGGGCAAAGTCAGGGGGCAGCGGTTCGTCGCTGCCAGGCAGGTGTTCATCGATCACACCGTCGCCATAGGGATGGACAGCGGTGGCCACCTCCTCGCCGGTGCTCACGTGCACCAGCACTGCTCGCCCAGATTCAGTACCATAGTCTACGCCGATGGTGTATTTATCTTTGCTCATAGCTGGCTTCCTCGTCCAAATCGGTGGCGCTATCGTACTACGCTACGCTATGATGATAGACATCCCACCCCATGTATTTGCCCAGCGCCTCGTTCACCGCAGCAGCACACTGCGACAGGTTGACCGCCACGTGATGCTCGTAGCCATTCTCGCAGATGTGATGTAGTAATGTCTGAAAATCCGGTATCTCGATCACGCCATAGCCGCCAAAGGTCTCTAGTTGGTCGTCGGTCAACTGGCCCTCACCCACGTAGGCGCGAATGACGCCCCGCTCATCGTCGGTCGACACGCGGCAGTAGGTGAACGGCACGTTCGGTAGAATGCGGCCCACCACGGTGCCGTAAGTATTCTCCTTGCCCACTGACCCGGCGATGATCTCCTGATAATCCATCTTGATGTCGGCGAAAAAGGCCTTGGGTAGATTGCTGCAGTGAAAGATAACGCCCTTGTTGGGGTCATCGCCATAGTTGTTGTTCCAATCCAGCAGCGCGCTGGCCTTGCCAGAAGCCAGCGCCATCGCATACATACCTATAGCGCCGGTGACGTCGGTCTCGCAGGCAGAGGGGTTGAGCGCGTTGCTGAGCATGCTCATCACCGCGCACGGCACGATGCCAAAGAACTCTTCCATCGCCGTCCAGCACTGCACCGCCGTGGCTGCTAGCTCTTGCTCCGCGATCCAATCCGCCATCACCAGGGCGAACTTGGCCATCTTGAGCAGTGCGTCAGCCGGGATACCTTCGGTGGGTACGTAGGCCCTGATCTCGTCCAACTTGACCTTGACCTTGGCGTCGTCGTCGCTCAGCTTGTTCGCACGGCCAAAGGCCTCGGAGAGATCCAGACTTTCGATGCTGATGCCCGCTTTCTCCAGCAGCTTTTCGCTGTAGCGCACAGTGATAAAGGCCGCCGGGCGCGCGCCGAGCACCCCAACCCGTGCCCGATGCAATCCTCGAACCACCCGGCAGGTGCCCGCGAACTGGTGCAGGTCCTGGCGAAAGCTCTCCGAGTCGGGCGCCACGGTGTGCAGCGTGGTGAGCGTGTAGCGAATTCCATATTGCCGCAGATTGTTGCACGCCGACATCTTGCCGCAGAAGCTATCCCGCCGATCGGCAATCGTCATCTTGCCGACATCGTCGGGGGTAGCCTGCACCAATACCGGCACGTCCAAGCCGGACAGCCGGATGGTGTCAGCTATGCCACGTTCCTCGCCAAAGTTGGGCAAGGTGAGCAGGATGCCGTCTATCTCTTTGGCGTGCGCCTTGAACAGAGCAGCGCACTTGTTGGCGTCCTCCAAAGTCTCGACCGAGCCAAAGTGAGTGTCATCCGGCCCGAGAATCACCCCGTTGATTCCCTCTTCCTCCAGCACGCGCAGGATTTCCGCCCGGCCTGTCTCGCACAGATGATCGGGAAAGAACCCTCGATTGCCGACAATGATGCCTAACGTTGTTTTTTGCATTTTGCCCTCTCTCCTTGAAAGAAAGTGAATTGAGAACCCATCCAGAGATTCAATCGCGCGTCGAGTGTAGGCCCAGGTATCGGCACCAAAGTTGATAGTGAGAGCTCCCTCCCTGTCCCTCCCTCACCGAGGAAGGAGGGACAGGTCACCCAGGAGGAAGGAGCAGCACCACAAGGGTGCAAAGCTACCCGAAAAACCTGATCATAGAATGGACCAGGTCAGGCGTAACCCCGTCGCAAGGATGGTCATTCCGGGACTCCTAGTGTATAATGAGGATGACCAACGAGCAGCGCCATCGAACGCTGTGAGTTGAGTCTTGTCAGGGAGATACCCCTTACCGCCAAGTGAGCCGGTATCTCCCTGGTTTTTTGTCAACTGTCCTGTCGGTCTACCTCAGTCTATTGGTAAAATCGGCCGAACAACGCTAGACCTCAGTCAAGAGCGAGCTTTCTCGAACAATCAGCTCCGGTCGGAGCAAAACAGTTTTAGGGGTAAGAGGATCGCCACGTTGACTCGACGCTATCTCCTTGCCGAGTTCCCTCACAGCACGCCGGCCTAACTCGACCATATCCTGTCTCACAGTCGATAGCGACGGGTAGAAATAGGCCGAGTCCTGGGTATCGTCAAAGCCAACTATAGCCAGGTCTTCCGGCACCCGCCGTCCTAATTGTCGCGCTGTTTTCAACGCACCCAAGGCCATCCGATCATTGGAGGCGAACACGCCGTCGATCTCTGGGTGTCTCGTCAAGAGCTGAGCCAATCCGTGTTCTCCGCTAGAAGTTGCCCAGTTTCCTTCCGCAACAAGACTGTGCTTTGCGCGTAATCCCACACTCTCAAGCGCTTCTTGCCAACCGAGTTTGCGCTGACGCGCTTCCCACCAGTCCAATGGCCCTGTTATTAGCCCAATGTTTTGGCACCCTTGCGTGATCAGGTGTCTCGTAGCCAAGAGTCCGCCACTGTGGTTGTCCACTGCAACGACAAACTGGTCGGGTTGCGGTTCCATGCTGAGGAAGACGGTGGGCACCGAAGGCCTGAACGTGTTGTCTCCGAGCCAAGCGCGGTTCTCACCGATCTCGGGCACGGCCCAGATGATGCCATCTACGTATCGGGAGTGCATCTCCTGCAATAACCGTTCGACGTTGTTCGTCTCAGGTTGGCGGATCAAGTGCAACAGGATCGTGTAACCAAGCTTGCTGGCCTCTTGCTCGATTCCAGAGAGCGTACAAGAGGGCCCAAAGTACTCCAGACCGTAGCCGACTACTCCCAGTGTAAAGCTACGTTTCGATTTTAGGCTGCGCGCCGCGCTGCTGGGATGGTATCCAAGTTCGTCCACGGCCTTCAAGACGCATTGGCGCGTCTCCTCGCGCACGTACTTGGTTTGCCCGGCCAGCACCCGGCTGACGGTGGCTTTGGAAACGCCCGCGACGCGAGCAACATCTCCAATCGTCGTGCGTGGCATTTCGCTCCTCATAGCGTGGTAACCGGTTCTGATACCGGTCCCAGAAACCGATTTCTGAAATCGGTATCATTTTACCACGAGTATTGGTGTTTGTCAATAGGTTCTTATCCAAGGTGATCTTGAATAAACTGACCGATACGCTCTACGGCCTGTCTACCCTCTGGAAGCATGCCGGCTGCAAAATGCCACTCGTGCTGCATCCCTTCCCACACTTCGAGGCTCACATCGACGCCTGCAGCCTGAGCCTGTTCCGCAACGCGTGTGGCATCCGAGAGAATCAGCTCGTCAGAACCTACCTGGATCAGTACTGGCGGCAGAACTGTCAAGTCCGCATAAAGCGGAGACGCCAACGGCGTCCGAGGATCTGCTTCCCCCAGATACACCTGAGCCGATTCTCGCAACTCGCTAGGATCAAGCATAATGTCCCTTTTCGCGTTCGTCTCCCAGGAGTCTCCCGTACACGTCAAATCCGTCCACGGAGACAGGCAAACCGCTGCGGCTGGCAATGGCACACCAGTATCTCGCAGGCTAATCAGAAGCGAGAGCGCTAACCCGCCGCCGCACGAATCTCCTGCGATGACGATACGATCTGGGCTGAACCCGTTTTCCAGCAGCCATCGATAGGCGATGTTGGCATCCTCAACCGCCGCCGGAAAAGGATGCTCCGGGGCCAGGCGATAATCGACGATCAAAGCGCGGGTCTTGGCCGAGTTGGCGATATTCGCAACCAGGGGACGAAACGCTTCGATAGAGCCACTGTTGTAGCTTCCGCCGTGAAAGTACAGAATCACACGTTCCGCCGAGGTCTCGGGGGTAGCGATCCACTCTGCTGGGACTGTGTGGGCATGTACTGGCGTACAGACTAACTCCAGCTTTGTCTTGAAAATCGCCGCAAGTGCTTCGGTCTCGGCACGCGCCTTTTCGACATCCAGCACGCCTGTGGGAGGATTGAAGAAACGCCGCAATCGAAAGATCACCTTGATAATACGGAATTGCCAGCTTGGCATAATCATTCTCCCTTCACTTGAACGCAGCGGCGCCAGAACGGCTTTACGATCTGCCCCCGCTGGATAACCTTGCCGACGAAGAAAACCCCCGCCGCCAGGCAGAGCACGACCGCCACGACCGACGCCTCAGCGCCAAACGCGCCCCCCGATAGCCAGGCCGGGCCGGTGAGGCGGCCCTGGAGCAATCCCGGTATCTCGTTGCCAGAGACGGCCACGCCAAACACGCCGCCCTGCACGAAATTCCAGGCAAAGTGAATGCCGATCGGGAGCCACAGCCGCCGGGTAAAGGCGTAGGCGGCGGCCAGGAGCACCCCGGCCTCGACGGCGATGGCCACGGCGCCGGCCAGCGTCGCGTTGGGATTGCCCAGGTGCAGCAGCCCGAACAGGATCGCCGAGATGGCCAGCGCCACCCAGGTGCCCAGGCTCTCCTCCACGATCCTGAACAGGACCCCTCGGAAGAGCACCTCCTCGACAAAGCCCGAGATCATCGACACGCTGAGCGACAGGACGAGGATAGATGGATGGTTGAGACCGCCGACCGAGTACAGCCCGAGCGCGGCGAGGACGCCGATGGTGAGACAAAACAGCAGCGCGCCGACGAGGATGCCCCTGCCGAGTTCCCGGAGGGCCCCGGCGGGCGCCAGCTCGCTCAGTTCGCGCCGCTCGACCAGGCGCACGTAGGCGCGATATGCGCCGTAGGTGAGGAGTATCGACAGGCCGGCGGAAAGCAGGAGGCGCACGCCAACGACGGCCGGCAGCGCGGCCCCGGCGGACCAGTCGCTCACCCCACCCAAGGGCAGGACAGCCAGGATCAACTGCGCGACCAGGGCAGCGAGAAGGATGGCAATCGTCGCCAGTCCCAGTCGCGCCAGCGGGAACTGGAGGAAAGATCGCCGCTTGCTGGCAGGATTGTCGTCCCGGGCGTTCATCGTAGAGGGAGTATAACGCCAACCGACTGGGGCGTCAATAACAGACGCCGCTCCGGCCCGCGCGGGCCGGAGCGGCGAACATTAGCACACGCCTGGCGGAACGCCCGTTATTCCCCCCGCGCCAGCACGTGGTCCGCATAGTGGGCCATTGCTGCCTGCATAAAATCGGCCAGGCCGGGCCCGTACTTTTGGTAATAAGCCCTGAACTCGTCGTGTGTCACGTAGAGCTGGCCCAGGCCGCGGTACATCTCGGCGGAGCAGGCGTAGAACTGCTCGATCATAGCGTGATGCCGGGCGATGAGCGTTTGCACCTTTGGATCATCCGGGGCCTCGTCCATCACCTCGGCGATGGCGCGCGTCACCCGCTCGCCCTCCTCCTTTAGCGCCTTCCACTGCCCCTTGCTCATCTTGCGGACCCGCTGTTCCGTCTCCTGAACCAGCTTTGGGTCATACCGTTCGCGCACTTCCCGCTGGTAGCGCTCGATCTGCTCCTTTGTGAACCCCTCGTACATTTCCTCATCTGTCAGCGTCATATCATCCTCCGTAAGTCTGCGTATCGTCTTGTCGATCGTCTTTAGGAGCTGTGCCAGCCGTTCCGTGTCCGCACGCTCACCCCGGCCATTTTCGCCACCTGGCTGACGGTGTAGGCTTTCAAGCGCACCTGTTTGGCTCTATTATATAGGGGGATCGCATTTGGCTGACCACAGCTCTGAGCCCCGTCCTCGGGGCGCCTTGGGCG
>CAYUIS010000185.1:0-8141 GCA_964444825.1 uncultured Anaerolineales bacterium
CTAGCTCCGCCTTTGAAACTCTACCGCGATTGGGCACGATTGTCAAGATTCCCTTCGACGAGCTCAAGGCAGTCCTACACAACGCCGGAATGGATATGACAGAAAGGACTGATCGGTGTATAATCCGGCCTATCTATTGGACCTGGCGATCCGCAGGAGCGAGCGAACAGCCGCGATGGGAGAGAAAGCGATGTCATATCCGCGCAGTATCAGCGCCTTTTTCCCCGCCTATAACGATGGCGGCACCATCCCCAGCATGGTACTGACCGCGCTTTTGACCCTGCGCCAGGTGACCGACGACTATGAGGTGATCGTCGTCAACGATGGAAGCACCGATTACACTGCCGATGTGCTGGAGGAACTGGGCAGCCGGTATCCCGAACTGCGTGTGATCCACCATCCGCAGAACCGGGGTTACGGCGGGGCGCTGCGCACCGGTTTCGCCGCCGCGACCAAGGAGTGGCTCTTCTACACCGACGGCGATGCCCAGTATGACCCCCGCGAGCTGGTCACTCTGGTTTCCGCCCTGAAGGACGGCGTGGACATCGTCAACGGCTACAAGATCACGCGGCAGGATCCCATCAGCCGACGCATCATCGGCCGGCTGTATCACCACTTTGTCCGGCTGTCCTTCGGCTTCAAGCTACGGGACGTGGACTGTGACTTTCGCCTCATCCGTCGCTCCATCTTTGACAAGATCGAATTAGAAAGCGATACAGGCACCATTTGTCTGGAAATGGTGAAAAAGTTCCAAGATGCCGGATACGTCTTCGCTGAGGTGCCCGTGCACCATTACCATCGTCAATATGGTGTCTCCCAGTTCTTTAACTGGCAACGACTTTTCCGCACTGCTTGCCATCTGGCGGTGCTGTGGTGGAAACTGATCGTGCGCAAAGAGCACCTCGACAAGAGCACCTAGTATGACAAACGGCCAAGCCTCAAATCCCACAACCCATTCGACAGACCCCCGGTCCTCAGACCCAGGGCCTGAGGACTCACGGCAGGCCCACGATTTCTTCTCGGGCAAACGGACGCTGATCACCGGTGGCTTGGGCTTCATTGGAAGTAACCTGGCCCGACGGCTGGTCGAACTGGAGGCCGAGGTGCTGCTGGTGGATTCGCTGATTCCCGACTATGGCGGCAACCTGTTCAACATCGCGGGTATCGAGGATGAGGTGCGGGTAAACATCGCCGACGTGCGGGACAGACACGGCATGGATTACCTCGTGCGCGGCCACGACATCATTTTTAACCTGGCCGGGCAGGTGAGCCACCTGGACAGTATGAACGATCCGTTTACCGACCTGGAGATCAACTGCCGGGCTCAACTCTCTATCCTAGAGTCCTGCCGCAGACATAATCCAGACGTCCAGATCGTGTATGCCAGCACCCGCCAGTTCTACGGACGCCCCCAGTACCTGCCTGTGAACGAGAACCACCCCCTTGCACCCACCGACATCAACGGCGTCAACAAGTTGGCGGGCGAGTGGTATCACCTGGTCTACAACCGCGTGCATGGCCTGCGGATAGTGAGTCTGCGGATGACCAACACCTATGGGCCACGCATGCGGGTCAAGGATGCTCGTCAGACCTTCCTTGGCTGGTGGTTGCACCAGATCGTCGAGGGCCAGGAGCTGCAGATTTTCGGCGATGGGCGGCAGTTGCGCGACTTTAACTACATTGACGACGTGGTCGAGGCGCTACTGCTGGCCGCGGCTAACCCGACGGCCGACGGGCAGATTTACAACCTAGGGAGCGACGATCCAATCAGTCTGCTCGAACTGGCAGAGTTGCTCATCGGGATCAACGGCGGCGGCAGCTATCGTATCGTCCCGTTCCCGGCCGATCGAAAACGGATCGACATCGGGGATTACCATGGCGACTATGCCAAGATCCGCACCCAACTGGACTGGCGGCCAACCGTGCGGCTGCGGGAAGGGTTGGAGCGCACCATCGCCTTCTACCATAGACACCGGGAACATTACGGGTGACCTGTCCGTGATCTCTCCAATCGACCTGAAAAGACAATATGCCAGCATTAAGGGCGAGGTTGACGCCGCAGTGACGCAGGTGCTCGAAGGCGGGTGGTACATCCTGGGCGAACAAGTGGCGGCCTTCGAGCGCGAGTTCGCGGCTTTCTGCGGCGTCACGCACGCAATCGGGGTGGGCTCAGGCACCGCCGCGCTCCAACTGGCGCTCGCTGGTTGCGGCGTAGGCCCTGGCAGCGAAGTCATCACCGTGCCCCATACCGCGGCCGCGACCGTGGTCGCCATCGAGTTGGCTGGCGCCCAGCCAGTGTTGGTGGACATCGATCCCCGACGCTACACGCTCAACCCGGCTGGCTTGGAGGCGGCGATCACGCCCCACACGCGGGCGGTCATCCCTGTGCACCTCTACGGTTGTCCTGCCGATCTCGACCCGATCGTGGAGATCGCCCGGCGGCACGACCTGTTCGTAGTCGAGGATTGCGCCCAGGCACACGGCGCGCAATACCGGGGCCAGCCAGTTGGTTCCTGCGGCCATGTCGCCGCCTTCAGTTTCTACCCGACCAAGAACCTGGGAGCGTGCGGCGACGGAGGGATGGTGGTCACGAACGACCCGGAGTTGGCCGAGCGGGTGCGTCTATTGAGGCAATACGGCTGGCGGGAGCGGTACATCAGCAGGAAAATCGACGGCGCAAAGGGACTGAACAGCCGTCTGGATGAGCTGCAAGCTGCTATTCTGCGGGTCAAACTGCGTCATCTGCAAGACTGGAACGACAGGCGGCGACGATTGGCCAGCCTCTATAGTGAGCGGCTGACAGGGAGCGGAGTCTTGGTGCCCTTCGAACCGGAGGGGGCAAATCACGTATATCATCTCTATGTCGTGCGCCATCCCCATCGGGACGAACTGCGTGCCTTTCTGCACCAGCAGGGCATCGGCAGCCTGATCCATTACCCCGTGCCGGTGCATCTCCAGCCAGCCTGGCAGGACCTGGGCCACGAGGCTGGCGACTTCCCAATGGCCGAAGCCGCCGCGCACGAGGTCCTTTCACTGCCTCTCTACCCCGAGTTGCGCGAGGAGGAAGTGATGACAGTAGCCGACGCTGTGATTGCTTTCACCAGGGCAGGCTAACGCACGTGTCTACTATCCACATTCCCGTCACTTGTCGAGTGGACGAGCCTAGAAGAACAAACCACTGAGGGCCAACTGCATAGCCAGACCTTGACGGTATGGTGGGCTGGTCTGTAATCCTCTGTCAGGAGATCCTGGGATGCAGAAAACCACACCGATGCTGCGGCAGCACCGCCAACTCAAGGCCCACTTCCCCCATCTGGCCAAACTCCTGTCCCACGGTCATAAGGTCGCCATTGCCGAGCAACTTCGAGGATGCCCGTAAGGTGTGCCGCTTGGTGCGCCGGGACGTGGTGCGCGTCATCACTCCCGGCACAGTGGTGGAAGAAGCGCTACTGGAGGACAAGGCCCATCACTCAAAAGCCCCCCACAGTGTGGGGGGCTTCTTTCTGACTCGCCCGATGCTGGCGATCTCAATTCAGGACCGTCGCATCAGCGGGCATACCTGGCTTGAGGGCACGGTCCGGATTGGGTATGCTCACCTTGACGGCAAACACCAGGTTGACCCGTTCCTCCTTCGTCTGCACGTTGCGTGGGGTGAACTCTGCCTCTCCCGCTATGTTCACGATCTCACCCACAAACACGCGCTCCGGAAACGAATCCACCTCAACCTCTACCTTCTGACCCACCTGCACCTGTCCCACGCGGGTCTCTGGGATGTAGATGACGAGCGTCACCTCGTCCAGATTGGCGATAGTGAGCATTGGCAGCCCCGCCGTGGCAGTCTCTCCAACCTGGGCGCTGCGGCTGGTGACGATGCCGTCCATCGGCGCGTCCAGAGTGAGATGTTTGATCTGGGCGTCAATCAGATGCACGGCGGCCTCCGACTGGTGCACCTGTGCCCTCGCTACCGCGGCCTCCTCCTCCGTCGAACCAGCCTCCAGTTCATCAAGCGTTGCCTGGGCAGCCTCCACCTGCGCCTCGATGATGCGAGCTTCCATCTCCGCTACGTGGAGCTGGGCCTGGAGCGCTAGAGGATTGTCACGTATAGCAAGAAGCGCGCCCAGGTACTGCCGCGCACCCGCCAGCTCGGCCTCGGCCTGTTCTTGGGCTGCCTGCGAGGCCTGAAGCTGGAGATTCCAACCACGCTCATCCTGCCCCTCCTGATCGACGTAGACGCTGCGCCGCAGTTCCAGCTCCGCCAGGTTTGCCTCCGCCATCTCGACGTTCTGTTCTCCCAGGCGTACCTGGGTGCGTGCGCCGACGATCTCGGCATCCAGAGAGAGCGGATTGCTGATGGTGTCGCGTGCATCGATCACCGCCCGGGCTGCGCCTACCCGTTGGGCCTCCGCCTGGGCAAGTGCGGCCCGCGCAGCAGCGACCGCCTCCGAGCGAGCCCCGGCGAGCACGCGATCCAGGTTAGCCTGCGCAGCGGTCAGTCCCGCCTCGGCCTCCAACCGCTGGCTCTGGATCAGCGCATCGCCCAAGGTTACCAACACATCTCCTGCTTGCACCTCATCACCGCGCTCCACCAGCATCTCCACGATACGGCCCGAGGTTTCGGGTGCAACGACCACTGCCTCGCCCTCGATAAAGCCTGAGGCCATGATCCGGTCGTCCGGCGCTGCGCCGTCGCAGCCTACCAGAAGCACGACCAACACCAGACTGCTGATAACGAGTTTGACGTTTGACATCTGACATCTGGCCCTTGACGTTTGTGATTTGCCCATTCTACTGCTCCTCGGTGATGATCACGGCATCCGCTGGTAGCCCTGGCCTGAGCGCGTGGTCGGGATTGGGAATCTCCACATACACGGCAAAGACCATATTGACGCGCTCTTCCTCGGTCTGCACATTGCGCGGGGTGAACTCTGCCTCGCTGGCAATCGCGATCACAGTCCCCAGGAACGTTCTCTCCGGAAAGCTGTCCACCTGGACCTCTACCTGCTGGCCGATGAACACGTGGCCCAACCTGTTCTCAGGCACATACACCGTCAGCGTCACCTTGCCTAGATCGCCCACGGTAAGCAGGGTGGCTCCCGGCGCGGCCAATTCCCCCTCGTGTATGCTCTGTTCCAGAATCAGCCCCTCAACGGGTGTGGCAATGACCAGTTTATCACGTACCACGAGCAGTGATTCCCGGGCAGCGCGCGCCTGCTCGACCTGCGCTTCGACCACCGCGATCTCCTCCGGCGTGGCCCCCACCCGCAGTCCATCCAGTTGAGCCTCGGCCATCTCAACGGTAGCTTCGGCTGCCAGGTATTGTGCTTCAGCAGCATCAACCTGAGCGTTCAGCTCCTGTGGATTGTCCCGCATAGCGCGGAGCGCACCCAACGCAGCCCGCGCCCCGTCCAATCCAGCCTGGGCGGTGTTGACGCCCACCCAGGACTTCCAGTACGCATTGGGAATGAGGTGAACATTCAACTGCAGGCCCGGCAGACCAGGGCGGTACGGCTCGGGAATCTCCGCGATCTTTTTTCTCGCGTCGCTCAGGGCGCTCATCCCTTTCCGATAGGCATCGTTGGCAATCTCGACGGCGTCCTTCATCGCGGTAGCCTGCTCCAGTCCAGCCTCGGCGGCGGCGATCTGTGCCCGTACCAGAACAATCTGAGCATCCAGATCCTGAGGATTGTCACGTATGGCGATGAGATCCTGCCAGGCCTGGTAGGCGCCGTCGCGTCCCGCCTGCGCCTGTTTCAGATCAGCCTCCGCCTTACGAATCTGCTCTGGGCGGGCCCCTGCCAGCGCCTGAGCCAATCCCGCTTCGGCGACGCCGACGGCGGCCTCCGCCACCTCAATCTGAGCTTCCAGCAACGTGCCGTCTAGCCGCACCAATATCTGCCCAGCCTCGACTTCCTCCCCCTCGTCGGCCAGAAGCTCAACCACGCGCCCTCCCAACTCCGCCGCGATAGCAACCTCCTCGGCTTCGACGAACCCGGAGGCCGTCAAACCTGCGGCCTCTGGTTCAGCCAGGGCCATCTGTATCTGCACCTGTTCCCAGACAGCCGGGTTCATGGCCAAGTAGATGCCCGCCCCAACCGCGACAAGGACGACCACAACGATGATGCTGATGGGAACAATTAGCTGACGTTTCATATCCTACTCCTGTGAATTGGCGTGATTTCTTACGCTGGAGATAAAGACATCCTCCAACGAGGGAGCGATGGCGTCCATCGCTCGTATATGTATACCCACCCCCGTTAATGCCTGGTTGATTCGGGATTCGTACGCCGCGACATCCTCAGCCACTACGTGGATCAACGCGCCGTACAGAGCCACCTCCTCAAACAGCCCCATCTCTCGCAGAATGACGAGTGCTTTATCCGCTTCGGTACAGTCGATCTCCAATACCTGCCCCCGCATCTTGTTCAGCTTGATCTCCTCGGGCGCGCCTTGGGCGATGATGCGCCCGTTGTGGATAAAGGCCAGATCCTGACAGTGTTCAGCTTCATCCATATAGTGGGTGGTGACAAAGATGGTCGTTCCGCTATCCGCCAGGTCATACAGCAGATCCCAGAACGCCCGACGCGAGATCGGATCGACCCCTGCCGTCGGCTCATCCAAAAACAGCATCTCCGGCTCGTGTAGAATCGCCGCGCCGAGAGCCAATCGCTGTTTCCAGCCACCGGAGAGATTGCGCGTCAACTCCCGTTCCCGTCCCTTCAAACCCGCCATCTCGATCACAAACTGCTTGCGCTGGCGCAGCCGTTTTCCTCGCACCCCATAGGTGCGTCCATAGAAATCCAGGTTCTCGCTCACGGTGAGATCGCTGTACAGGCTGAACCGTTGAGACATATAGCCGATATTCTTGCGAATCTGTTCTGGCTGGCGCTCAATATCATAGCCCAACACGGAGGCCCGTCCCGCTGTAGGTCGCAAGAGACACAGCAACATCCGGATCGTCGTCGTTTTGCCCGCTCCGTTGGGCCCCAGAAAACCGAAAATTCCCCCACTTTTGATGCGGAACGTGACTTTGTCCACCGCCGTAAAATCACCGAACTGTTTTGTCAGACCAACGACCTCACTGGCATACTCGTTCATACTCATACAGCCGTCTCTCCAACCTATTCCCTAATGGTCTGTTCTATCTGTCGCCCCTGTAGACGCTTCCGGATAAGTGAGACAAAGGCCTGTTCCATCCTGGGGCGGGTCTGGCGTATTCCCAGGACGGCGATGCCAGCACGATCCAATGCCTCTCGGATGGCCGATGTCGACTCAACGATCGCCGCCCCGTCCTTCACGAACACGTGCAATAGATCGCCATACGTCTGCACCTCCAGCACGCCGGGCAGCTTCTCGACGATGCGGCTTGCCTCCCGCAGCCGATCTGGCCGCAGTTCGAGCAGATCTCCCTCCACGAGACCCTTGATCCGCTCTGGCTCGTCACAGACGATAATGTTCCCCTCGAACATCAGCGCCACCCGCGAGCAACGTTCAGCCTCATCCATATAGGGCGTGCTGACAAAGAGTGTGACGCCCTCCAGATGCAGCTCTGTGAGGATATCCCAGAACTCCCGACGCGAGACCGGGTCCACACCGGTGGTCGGCTCGTCCAGAAAGATCACCTCTGGCGAGTGGATCAATGTACACGCCAAAGCCAGTTTCTTCTGCATGCCGCCCGAAAGATGGGCGGCACGTCGCCCCTTGAATTCGGTCAGCCGGGCAAACCTGAGCAGACGGGTGATGCGCTCCTCGCGCTCTCGCCGCCCCACCTGAAACACGTCAGCAAAGAAGGTCACGTTCTCCAATACCGTCAGATCGCCATACAGGGAAAACTGCTGCGGCATGTAACCGATGCGTTTCTTGATCTCCTCGGATTGTCTCACCGTATCAAAACCCGCCACACGGGCGCTGCCCTCGCTGGGATCCATGATGGCGCACAGCATGCGGATCGTCGTCGTCTTGCCGGCCCCATCAGGTCCCAGCAACCCAAAGACCTCGCCCTTGCGGACGCTAACGTCAAGGCCATCCACGGCGGTCACTTTTTTGAAGCGCTTTGTCAGATCCCGCGTTTCGATAACGTGTTGACTCTCTATCATATACCTATCACCCAAATATCATTCCAAACGCCTGCAAAAACCAACGAT
>CAYUIS010000186.1:0-8104 GCA_964444825.1 uncultured Anaerolineales bacterium
CAGTAGGCATTTTCCTGCTAGTAGATTATAATAATGTCGGAGAGGAGGATATTTGGTTTCTTTGGTTGGGATGGGATCCTGGTTTCCTAGTCAATAGGGGTAGCAGAGTGGTCAAAAGACTTTCCGTCGTGGATGTAGATCGCTGCGTCGGCTGTCAGGCCTGCATGTTTGCCTGTGTCCGCCGGCTGGGCCGTGGTGGGCTGGAAGGAGCTTGTATCGGGGTCCACTCGGCTGGGGGGATGCGAAAGGGTTTTGTGGTCGTCGTATGTCGGGCGTGCATAGATCCACCCTGTGCCCGTGTGTGTCCTACCGATGCCCTCGTACCTCGCCCTGGAGGTGGCGTCCGGTTGCGACATGAGCTTTGTATCGGGTGCGGCAATTGTATCGACGCCTGTCCTATGGGAGCGGTCTTTTGGGACTCGGCACAAGCAAAGCCTCAGATATGCGTCTACTGCGGCTACTGTGCCCGGTATTGTCCCTACGATGTCCTGGAATTGGAGGAGCTGGCCGAGGTCGAGGAGGTGATTGATGCTGCACGGTGACCCGCTCTGCCGGGTGCTGTATGTGGATCTATCGCGCCGTCGCTTCTGGGTTGAGGAGCGGTGCGACCTTTTTGAGGACAGTGTGGGCGGGACTGGGGTGGCGGTTCGTCTCTTGGAAGAGGAGTGCCCGCCGGGAGCTGACCCTCTGGGACCTGAGAATCCAATCATCCTGGCAGTGGGACCGCTGGTGGGCCTCTTCCCGATGGCCTCCAAGACAGTGGCGCTGTTCAAATCACCTCACACTGCTAATCTCGGTGAGAGCCATTCTGGAGGGCGTAGTGCTATCGCTCTGCGAATGGCTGGATACGGCGCGGTCGTCCTGCGGGGGGCAAGTCCCAGTCCCATCTATCTGGTCATTGATGGGGATCAGGTGCGCTTTCGTGATGCGTCTGCTTTGTGGGGCATACGGTCCAGCTACACGGTTGGTAGCATCCTGCGCGAACGGGAGTCGGGGTCGGGGATGCGCACGATCATGCGCATTGGCAGAGCCGGAGAACGACGGGTCACGTACGCCTGCGTCATCACCGAGACCTACCGTCATTTTGGGAGGCTTGGGTTGGGGGCGGTGTTCGGCAGCAAGCACTTAAAAGCCTTGATCGCGACGGGGCGCCGCTCCTTGCCGGTTGCTGATCCCAGGGGTTATCGGGAGGCCTACGATGGGGTCTTTCAGGCCGCCACCGAATCGCCCTTGATGCAAAAGTATCACGACTTGGGCACGGCGATGAACGTGCTGCCTTTGGATGCCATTGGGGCCTTGCCGACCCGCAACCTGCAACAGGCCCGTTTTGAGAGTGCTGAGGCGATATCCGGGGAGCGGTTGGCCGAAGGATATCTGGGACGCCGGCTGGCCTGTGCCCATTGCCCGGTTGCGTGCGTCCATCTGGCTGCTCTGCGCATTCCGCATCCCGAGGAGCCCTATTTCTACAAGACCTCTATGCTCGGATATGATCACGAGCCAGTATTCGCCATGGGTAGTATGCTGGGTGGATCGGATGTGTCTGGTATGCTTCAATTGATGGACCAGGCAGAAGTAGAAGGGCTGGATGTGATGAGCACCGGTGTGACGCTGGCCTGGGCCACGGAGGCGATGGATCGAGGGCTGATCTCCACTCAGGAGACAGACGGGTTGACGTTACAGTGGGGGGACTATGCAACCTATATTGAGGCAGTGCGCCGGATCGTGTTGCAGCCTAACGATTTCTACTCCGCGTTGGCCCACGGTGTGGAACACGCCGCAGATGTCTATGGAGGTGCTGACTTTGCGCTGGCGTTTGGCGGAAACGAGATGCCTGGCTACCATACTGGGCCCGCCGTTCATTTGACCTATCTGACCGGGGCGCGACACAGCCACCTGGACAGCGCCGGCTATGGTCTGGATCAACGGTTGGCTGCTGAGGGAGAGACCCTTACTCCGGCAGAGGTTGCCGATATCTTACTGGAGGAAGAGCGTTGGCGCCAGGTACTGAGCAGCCTGGTGGTCTGTTTCTTTGCCCGCAAGGTTTACACGCCGGAGACGGTTCTGCAGGCGTTGGCGACTGCCGGTTTCGAGCGTTCTGCCGATGATCTGATCAGGCTGGGCAGCGATACTCTGCGGCGCAAGTATGACTTTAAGACCAGGGAGGGGTTTGACCTGGCGGGACTGCGCATTCCGCGCCGCATTTTGGAGACTCCCTCTCCGCTGGGCCGGTTGGATAAAGATTTCCTCCGACGCGCGATTGCGCACTTTGAACAACGCGTGAGGCAGGATGGCTGAGCAGGACAGTCGCCAGGATGCCGAATCCCCGGCAGGGGAGCACAACGACACGTGGGTCTTTCGTGGGTATCATTTGGAGCCAGGTCATTTTACATCGGCGATGGTCCATCTCTACCGGGGCGAGTTGGCCCGCTCGAATACCTGGCGCACGCGGCTGGATGCTACTACCAACTGGGCAGTGGTCACGGTAGGAGCAGCGCTCACTTTTGCTTTTGGCTCGTCCAACAATCCCCACTTTGTGCTTCTGCTGGTGTTGGTGTTACTCATTACTTTTCTCTACATTGAGGCCCGTCGGTACCAGTACTATGTGCTGTGGGCGTATCGGGTGCATCTGATGGAGACCGACTTTTTCGCCGCAATGTTGGCGCCGCCATTTCGCCCTTCTCCAGATTGGGCATCTTTTCTGAAGGAAAGCTTGGTGCATCCGACTTTTCCAATCGCTCGCTGGCAGGCGATGGGACGGCGGTTCCAACGGAACTATGTCTGGCTGCTCGCGTTGCTGCTTCTGAGTTGGGGCTTGAAGCTGGCTGTGCACCCGACTCTAGCCGCGGATTTGATCACCGTCCTTGAGCGAGCGGCCGTTGGTTTTGTTTCAGGAACGTACATAGTGGCCACTGTGGGCATCGTCTATGGTGGACTGATCCTGCTTGCGTTGGTGTCGTCCTTTTCTCTAGCCTCGCCAGAGGGTCTGCCAAAGGCTGTGAAATGGTTGGAGGAGCGCATACAGGTGATGACTGGACCGCTGCTAAGGCGACCGCGTCGCCAGGCGCAGATAGCGACCATTATCACGGACCGTGGACAGCAGGTTGCCATCCGGATTCTAGGAGAGCTGGGTCGGGGAGTAACGGCGCTGAAGGGAACCGGGATGTACACGGGCGAGCCAAAGGATGTGCTTCTCTGTGCCGTGACCGAAGTGCAAGTGTCTCATCTGGAGAGCATCGTGTATGAAGTGGACTCGAACGCCTTTATCGTCGTCGGCGCTACGGAAAGCGTGCGTGGGAGTGATTTTCGCCCTTTTGAGGCACCCAGTTGATGGACTTGTTGTTCCACGACTGGATTTTGTGGGCTTGCTCCTATCTGCAACCCGCAGTACAATAAGGACCGTGCGCAGCCCCTTTGCTTGGGGATCGAGCACCTCCGCATATGGAGGGGCGGGAAGGGACTAATATGGGCAGATGTATTGGAGTCTTGAACTATAAAGGTGGAACAGCCAAGACGACCACCGTTGTGAATCTGGGTGCCGGTCTGGCACTGCGGGGGAAACGGGTCCTGTGTGTGGATCTGGATCCTCAGGGCAGCCTGGCGACGTGCCTAGGCGTGGGCTACGCCTATTCGCTTGCTCAGGTGATCCTGGGGCAGGCAACGGTCCAAGATGCCATCGTTCAGGCCCGCTACAATCTCGATTTGATTGCCAGTGATACGACTTTGCTCCAGGCTGAGGGTGAGCTGTGGCGTATGAACGATGACCACTCTGCCCGGAGGGTGCTGACCAGTAGGTTGCAGGGTGTGGAAGACAATTACGATTACGTGGTCGTTGACTTTTCGCCTTCGGCCAGTATTATGAGCGAGAGCGGGCTACAGTTCGTGCGGGAGCTTGTCGTGCCGGTAGCGACGAGCTATCTGGCCATGATAGGGGTGCGGCAGGTGATTGGGACGCTAAAGGCTGTCAGTCGTATACCGGGCCATCGCGTGTCCCTCTATTTGATTGTCCCCACGCTCTATTCCCCCCGCGTGAGGCAGGATCGGGAGGTTTTGGGGATCCTGCAGCGCCACTTTGCGAACAGGGTCACTGAGCCAATTCGGATGAACACGAAGCTTACCGAGGCGCCCAGTCATCATATGACGATATACGAGTATTCGCCCCGTGGTTCTGCTACGTCCGACTATCGGCGTCTCGTGGAGAGGGTTCTGGGTGATGGCTGAAGGTAAGCACAGCTCTGATGACACGCAGGATCGTGATCGGGTGTTGGGCCACGACCCGTTCGAAGATGCGGACATGGAATGGATCGATCGGGAGGAAGGAACACTGTATCTCGAGGTTCTCGGTCAAGATCCGTTCGAGGATGCGGACGTGGGCTGGATGTATGGGGAGCCAACACCGGAAGAACCGCTTCTCCCTGAATCGGCTCTGGCAGAGGTTGACATTCCGATGGGCGGGATTGTGCTCGAGCCCCTTCCGACCACCGCCGGAGCTGACAGTTTTGCTCCTGAACCAGTGCTGGACGCGCTGCCTAGAGCCACGTTTCATTTCCCGGCCAATTTCAAGTGGGGTGTCGCCACTGCCGCTCACCAGGTCGAGGGGGAGAACATCCTCAACGATTGGTGGGCTTGGGAGCAGACGGACGGCCACATCGAAGAGGGGCATACCTCCGGGATGGCTTGTGACTGGTGGCGAAACGCCGAGGCTGACTTTGACCGGACTGCCCAAATGGGCGTGAATGCTATGCGCCTGTCGGTCGAATGGTCGCGCATTGAACCTCGTCCGGGCGTGTTTGACGATGCGGCTCTGGAGCGGTACAGCCAAATGCTCCAGGGGCTCCGCCGGCGAGACATTGAGCCAATGGTGACATTGCACCACTTTAGTAACCCGCGCTGGTTGGCCGAGCAGGGAGGGTGGGAAGCTTCTGAGACCGTTGCTCGCTTTGCCAGCTTTGTGCGCCGTACTGTCGAGGTACTGGCTCCCCACTGCGATCTGTGGTGCACCATCAACGAGCCCAACATATACGCATTCCTTGGATATGTGGACGGCGTTTTCCCTCCCGGCGAATCTGATCTCCAAAAGGGCCTGCGTGTGATACGCAACATGCTGAACGGCCACGCTGCGGCCTACAAAGAAATCCACGCCCTTCAGCCCCATGCCCGTGTCGGGCTTGCCCACAATATGCGCGTTTTTGATCCGCTCAATCCTCGTTCGCCACTGGATCGGGGCGTCACGCGGATCACGGATCGGGTCTTTAACCAGGCCATCTTGACGGCTCTGGCCAAGGGGCGCTGGACGCTGCCTCTGGGCCTGGGGTTCGCCTGGAAGCTGCGGCGCACGCTGGATTGGATCGGCCTCAACTACTACACGCGCGATCTGGTGGCCTTTGACCGTGCGCAGTCTCAGTCGCTATTCGGTCGACGCCAGCACGCCGAGAGTGCAGAGTTGCTCGACGGCGACTATGGCGAGTTCTACCCTCGGGGAATTTTCCGCTGCGTTCAGCGGTTGGCGCGCCTGGGCTTGCCCATCTATATCACCGAGAACGGCATTCCGGATGACGACGACGATCAGCGGCCGCGTTATCTCTTGTCCCATCTACACCAGGTATGGCACGCCATCCAGATGTGCTATCCTGTGATGGGGTACTATCACTGGACACTGGTGGACAATTTCGAGTGGGCGGATGGCTGGACATTGCGCTTTGGTCTCATTTCACTCGATCCTGCAACCCAGGTGCGCGCGCCGCGCCCCAGCGCTCATCTCTATGCGGACGTTATCCGGGCGAACGGCATCACGTCGCGGGTTGTTGATGCCTACGCGCCCGAACTGCGACCCGAACTGCTGCCGACCTGAGGCTGTGGGCATACCGAGTAACGAGGATAGCCGAGTATGGCGATAAAGGGGCGTTGTGATGCACTCGTCGTCGCCTTGGGCTTCTGTCTCTTTCTGACCGGATGTGGTGGCGGGTCTGTGCCAGGGATTGTGCCGGACACAGCTTACGACCAGATGCCTCTCTTGCTGGCCCGGCCCTTTTTTAACGCGGGATATGAACTGGCAGGCTACCAAGAGTTTGATGCTGATGGGGATGGTCTGCCAGAGGCGCTGGCGGTTGTGACTCTGAGAGTTCCGGCTGAGGATGCTTTTCTGGGCGGTTCTGGCGTTCTGTTGTTTAGTCGGCCTGGGGGGGGCTGGGTTCGGACTGACGAGTGGAAACTGGATGGAGTTAACGCCAGCACCGAGTGGCGTGACTTGACCGGCGACGGTCTTGCGGAATTGCTGGTGGTCACTGAGGGGGCCGATAGACAGCGGGGAGACTTTGTGACCCCTCTGCGATACACAGACGACTTGACCGTCTTTCGCTATACGCCCGATCTGTACTTGGTGGGATTGGGCAAGTTTAGCAGCAGCCTGGCCGGCGTGACGCGCCCGAGATCGACGGTGGTGAACTGGGAGGGGCAATCGGCCGTTCAGACCCGACGTGATCTCCCACCGGCTGGCTCCCCGGTGTGGCAACCGGTGCGTGTCGAGACGTTTGCCTGGAATGGACAAGAGTTTGCCAGCGTGCAGTTGGAAGATCGGCGACGCGTGTCACCTGTCGTTGTTTGGGTCTTGCGCCGGAATGCTCCCTGGGCGGCGGGCGCGCTGGCGCTGGGTAGCGTTCTGAGCCTGGCCACAGTCCTGATCCGGCGCCGTCTCCGTTTGTCGGAGCGGTGGGCTGTCGCCAGCGCTGCCCTGGTGTTGGTCGTGGGAGGGATTGGGTTGGGGCTGGCGGTGGAGTGGTTGTGCGTTCCAGGGCTCGTTCTGGCTGGGCTTTTGGGGATAGCGGGTGGGAGGCAGGTCGTCGCGCGACTGGCCGTCAAGCGGGAGGGTGGAGCATAGCCGCTTTCCTGTCTGCGATGGGTGATGGGGAAACAGGCGGGCCTGGTTCTTGTTTCGAATGAAGCAATATGGACTTTGAAGAGATTCTGGATCGGTACGGGGAGAAAATGACGCTGGCTCCGGGCGAGGTTCTGTGCCGTCAGGGCTCGGTGAGCGATGGTGCATACTACCTCAGATCCGGGTGGTTGGGGGTGTACTGGGAGGAGGGCGGCGAGCCCTATCTCCTTTCGATCATAGCGCCCGGAGAGATGGTGGGCGAAATTGGAGCGGCCACCGGGCAGCCGCGAGTGGCCACTGTAATGGCTGCCAGGGAATGTGAGGTGGTTCACATCTCCGATGCTGATTTCCAGCGGGCGATGCAAGAGGCGCCGGCACTGGTGGCCAAAGTTGTCGGCACGATGGGGGAACGGCTCGCCTACGCGGACGTGGTGCGGATCACGATGAGTCAGTCATATCACCGGGCGGCAGATCGGGTGCGGGCCCTGCGCTCGGAAAAGACCCGTTTGGAGGAACTTTTGCGTCTGAGGGAGGAGATGTCGGACATGATCGTCCACGATCTCCGCAACCCTCTTGGGGTGATCAAGACAGGCTTGGATCTATTGGCGCGCGTCCAGGTTGTGGAGAGCGATTCCGAGTACTCGGTCCACGTGATACATACAATAAGACAGTCGACCAAGCGTATGCAGCGTTTGGTGGACACATTGCTGGACATCGCGCGCCTGGAAAAAGGGGCGATGGCCCTCAGTATGGGGCCCATAGATCTGGGCGTTGTGGTGGAGAACACGGTGGCCGATCTGTTGCCCTTGGCTGAGAAAGGGGACGTCACGCTGGACAGCAGACTACCGGAAGGTTTGCCTTTGACCCTAGCCGATCGGGATGTAGTCGAGCGCGTGTTGGTCAATTTGGTGGACAACGCCCTCCAGTTCACTCCTCCCGATGGCCAGGTGTGGGTGGAAGCTCAGGCTGAGGGAGAGAGTGTGCGGGTTGACGTGGTAGATACCGGCGCTGGCGTCCCTCCTGAGGAGCGGACACGTGTCTTTGAAAAGTTTACCCGAGGGCGTGGCAGGCGGGGCAGTCAAGGGGGCGTCGGACTAGGATTGACCTTCTGCCAGATGGCGGTTGAGGCCCACGGTGGACGGATCTGGATCGAAGATGGTCCTGATGGAAAGGGTAGTCGCTTTATCTTTACTCTCCCTCAGGCTCACAAGGCCGCTGATGGCTGACCTAGCA
>CAYUIS010000187.1:0-7704 GCA_964444825.1 uncultured Anaerolineales bacterium
AACGAAAAGGCCCGCCCCTTTCGGAAGCGGGCCCTTCTGCCATTCAGGCCACCAGAATCCGGAGCCAGCCCCTGGCTAGTTCTCCTTTTCCTTCTGATGGGCCTCCATAATCTCCTGCATTAGGTGAGTGGGCACATTGGCATAGTGGTCCAGTTCCATCGAAAAGACTCCCCGGCCTTGGGTCAGGCTACGCAGGTCGGTAGCGTATCGCTGCATCTCTGCCAGTGGCGCCAGTGCCGTGATAATGGTCTTGCCGCTGCGCTGATCCATGCCCTGGACCTGGGCGCGTTTCGTGTTCAGATCCCCCATGATGTCGCCGGTATATTCTTCAGGCACGGTGATCGTTACCGTGTAGATTGGCTCCAGTAGGACGGCCCCGGCTCCCAACATCACTTTCTTAAAAACCTCACGTGCGGCAATCTGGAAGGCAATGTCCTTAGAATCCACCGGATGTTCCTTGCCATCGGTCACAGCCGCTTTCACATCCACCACCGGGTAGCCAGCGATTACCCCTTGATCCATTACCTGCTTGATGCCCTTCTGGATAGAGCTCTCAAACGAGCGCGAGATCGCCCCTCCAAAAACCTTCCACTCGAACTCGTACCCTGTGTCGCGAGGTTGTGGCTCTAGGCGCATATGTACCTCGGCGAACTGGCCAGCGCCGCCGGTCTGTTTCTTATGGCGGTAGGAATCGGAGTAGGTCCTGGTAACCGTTTCCCGGTAGGGCACTCTGGGTATTGTGGTCTCGACCCCAACACCAAAGCGGTTCTCCATCCGGCGCACAGCAATGTCCACGTGGGCCTCTCCCATTCCCTCCAGGATCGTCTGGCGCGTGGTGGGATCCTGCCGCCAGTGCAGTGTGGGATCCTCCTCGCAGATACGGCTCAACGTGGGTCCCAGCTTGGCTTGATCGGCCTTGCTCGTAGGACTGACCGCCACGGCAAAGAGAGGCGAGGGAAAAGCAGGACCGGGCAGACTCAACGAATGCGCCTTGTCGCACAGGGTGTCCCCGGTGACCGTGTGGGCCAACTTGGCCACCGCACCGATGTCCCCGGCGCGCAAGTGAGGCACTGGGATCTGCTCCTTGCCGCGCATCACATAAACTTGGCCCAGCCGCTCGTCCTCTTGAGCCCGGCTATTGTAGACGCGACCGTCCGATTCCGCCATTCCGCCATAGACGCGAAAGTAGGTCAGTTTGCCAACGTAAGGGTCGGCCGTCGTCTTAAAGACCAGCATCGCCAGTGGCGACAGCTCGTTGGGCTCGATCTCTTCCTCCCCCGACGCCCCCTGGGCCGTGACCGCCCCCCGGTCCACGGGCGATGGTGCGTAACCGGTCAGGGCATCCAGCAATGTAGACGTACCCAGGTTCGCCGTTGCCGCTGTCACCAGGACGGGGATGGCCGTGCCACTGAGCACCGTGGCTCGCAGACCTGCCTGGATCTCTTGGTCGGTCAGTTCCTCCCCTTCCAAGTATTTCATAATAAGCTCGTCGTCCGCCTCAGCGGCGGCCTCAATCAGCGCCACACGAGCTTCCTCCGCTTGGTCAGCCAGATCGTCCGGGATGTCCTCAATCTTTCCCTCGCTTCCCATCACGGCTTTCATCCCTACCAGATCTATGACCCCTGCGAAATTCCCCTCTGCACCAACGGGGAGGCACATCGGGACAAAGTTCCGGCCAAAGGTCTCCCGCAACGACTCCAGCGTGCGATCCAGGCTGGCGTTCTCCCGGTTCATCTTGTTGACTACCACTATCCGAGGCAGCCCTTGCTCCTCGACAAAGTCCCACGCTAGCTCTGTACCTACCTCAACGCCGGACACAGCGTCCACCACAATCAATGCCAGATCGGCTACCCGAATTGAGCTCTTGACCTCGCCCACAAAATCGGTATACCCAGGGGTGTCCAGCACGTTGATCTTGGCGTCTTTCCACTCAACGGGGACAAGAGCTAGGTTGAGCGAGATGTGACGACCTATCTCCTCCTCGTCAAAGTCAGCGATAGTGGTGCCCTTCTCAACTTCGCCCATACGGTTAACAGCGCCGCTGGCAAAGAGCATCGCCTCTGCCAGCGAGGTCTTGCCCGCGCTGCCGTGCCCGAGAAAAACGACATTGCGCAGCTTTTCCGTGCCATAGTCTTTCATAAAGCCCAGCCTCCTAATCGTGCGATTACGCTCGTAATAATGTTCGTGATTATGCCCGTGATCGTGCCAAAACTCCGTGCTAACGACATCAGACATTGATGCTGGAGCACATCTTTGATCAAACCTTGGTATTGTAAATGAGAACAGACGAACTGTCAATTGCCTGTTCTACTTACCGCCTCACTGAGTCACAACATGCCTTGCTATCCGAGGGTCAGGAACCGCCAACGTCCGGCTCCGGTGCAGGGCAAATACACAGGCTCCCCTGGGCCTATGGGTTTGTTTCCTGTTCTCAGGGGGGGCGAGGATCTGGAAACCACCGTTTTGTTATGCGAATACGTCGGGGTACTTGAGCCCAGTGCCTGTGTTGAACAGCACGATGCGCTCGTCAGGAGACACCCAACCCTGCGCCAACAACTGTTCCAATGCTGCCAGGGTAGCACCCGTCTCTGGACAGACAAACATACCCTCTAGGTGGCCAATACGCATCTGTGCTTCCACCAGTGCTTTGTCAGAGACAGCGATGGCGGTGCCGTTGCTCTCGCGCAGAGCCCGCAGGATCAAAAAGTCGGCAACGGCAGAGGGCACCCGTAGCCCTGCAGCCACCGTTTTTGCACCCTTCCACGGCGTGGCAAACTCCTCTCCAGCGTGGAAGGCACGTGGGATAGGCGCGCAACCCTCGCTCTGCACCGACACCATCCGCGGCCGGTGGTCGTTGATCCATCCCAGCTCAGCCATTTCCCCAAAGGCCTTCCACATCCCTATGAGGCCGGTGCCTCCTCCTGTGGGATAGATGATCACGTCGGGAAGGGTCCAGCCAAACTGTTCGGCCAGCTCATAGCCCATCGTCTTTTTGCCCTCCAGGCGATAGGGCTCCTTGAGCGTGGAGACGTCGAACCAGCCGTGTGCTTCGGCACCCTTGCGTGCCTCTTTGCCGCAATCGGTGATCAGGCCGTCTACCAGCGTGACCTCGGCCCCTAAGGCCTGACATTCGAGTCGGAAGGGGATCGGCACGTCCTTTGGCATAAAGACGTGAGCCCTCAGCCCGGCTTTGGCCGCGTAGGCGGACATCGCGCCGGCCGCATTGCCGGCCGAGGGAATAACCACTTCTCTCACGCCCAGTTCGCGAGCACGAGAGATCGCCATCGCCAATCCCCGCGCCTTGAAGGATCCGGTGGGATTCAAGCTCTCATCCTTGATGTACAACTGGGACAATCCAAGTGCCTGGCCTATACGCGTGGCGTGAAGCAGGGGAGTGAATCCCTCTCCCAAGTTTATCTCATGATTCTCGTCCTGCACCGGCAACAAGGCGCGATATCGCCACATCGTGGGCTCGCTAGTTATGAGGGCCTCGCGTCTCTGGGCGGCGGCCGCCTGCAGATCGTAGCGGGCCAGCAGGGGACGTGCGCAGTCAGTGCAAAGCCTCTGCAATTGATTGGCATCGTACGTCTTGCCACACAGGGAGCATTCCAGGTGAGTCAGATACCTCATGACACCTCCTCGTTCAAATTGAGTCGTGTTTCGGCCATAGGATGGTACCATGATACCAGAAACGGGATTTGTCGCCACTTGAGGCCGTGCGCGCAGACATCCAGTTCGTCCGTTGATGTGGCAGAACTTGGCTTAGAAGTGAAACGCGCGCCGAGTCGATTCGCCAGCTTGCATTTTCCGGAAAACTGATATATGCTTGGTGTTGTGGAGTGGCAAGCACGTCGAAAGGAGGTGATGGCCACAAGACACACATAGGAAAATGTGTCCCCAGGTTGTCCATTCTATAACTCACTTTTTGAACAGGAGGAAATAACATGAATAGCAAGCGTGCGTTGATCATTTTGGTTGTGAGCCTGTTGGCCGCGGGATTGCTAACTTCTTGTGGCCCGGGGAAGCTGGGTTCTGAGAACAACCCCATCGTGTGGGTGTTTGTACCCTCCGGCGAGACGGAGCGCGTGACCACTGGCGCCGAGACGGTATCCGAAATGCTACACGAAGAGACCGGCCTGTTCTTCGACGTCAAGGTCGCCACCGAGTATGCCGGGGCGATCGAGGCGATGTGCGCCGATCCGGCCGAGGCACATATGGCATCGCTGGCTACCTTCGCCTACGTCATGGCCGCCGACCGGGGTTGCGCCGAGGCCGCGATGCTGTCCGTGCGCTACGGCAGCCCCACCTACAACGGCCAGTTCATTGTCCGGGCTGACAGTGGCATCACCGATATCTCACAACTCAACGGCAAGACCTTCTGCCGTCCTGACCCGCTCTCCACGAGCGGTTGGGTGATCCCCTCGATCATGCTCAGAGGGGCCGGGGTCGATCCCGACAGCGGGCTGGCAGAGGTCGTTGACGCTGGCAGTCACGACGCCGTGGTCGCCGCCGTCTACAACGGCGATTGCGACGCCGGCGCCACCTACGTGGACGCCCGCGGTACCGTCGAGGAGGACTATCCCGATGTGATGGAACACGTCGTCGTCATCGCACTCGAGCCCGACATCCCGAACGACGGCGTCCAGTTCCAGACCTCCGTGGACCAGGAAATGCGGACTCAGATCGTGGATGGGCTGCTGGCCATCGCCGCGACGGAAGCGGGCGTGGAGGCGTTGGACACCGCATACTCGTGGCAGGAGCTGATCAAGGCGGATAATACCTACTATGACGCATTCCGGCAGATTCTGCAGGCCGCCGGGGTCAGCGCCGAGGACCTGCTCGGGGACTAGTTGGCACGTGCCCGTGCTAGCAGTTAGATACCCAACAGAAGAATGAATAAGCGAAGGGGGACTGTCTGTCCCCCTTCGCTCCAATAGGAGGGAGAATGCTTGATGTCAAGAACCTGACCAAGGTATACGACGACGGGACGGTCGCCCTGCGCGACGTAAGTTTCCAGCTAGAGGATGGCGAGTTCCTGATCATCATCGGCCTCAGTGGATCGGGCAAGTCCACCTTGTTGCGCTGCATCAACCGCTTGATCGACCCGACCGAGGGACAGATCATGTGGGACGGCGTGGACATCGCGGCGGCTGAACCTGCCCAGTTGCGCGAGATCCGCCGCCAGATTGGTATGATCTTTCAGCATTTTAACCTCGTCAAGCGTTCCAATGTCCTCACCAACGTCCTCGCCGGCAGACTCGGCTACGTAAACCCCTGGACCAGCCTGTTGCACCGCTTCCCAGCCGAGGATATGGAGATGGCGATGCAGGCGCTGGAACAGGTAGGCATCACTGAACAGGCCCGCAAGCGGGCAGATGAACTGAGTGGTGGGCAACAGCAGCGCGTGGGGATTGCCCGGGCGCTGATGCAGGAACCGCGTATGATCCTGGCCGACGAACCGGTAGCCAGCCTGGATCCGGTGCTCGCTCATACCATCCTGGGCTATCTGGAACAGCTCAATCAGGAGAGAGACATCTCCATCCTGTGCAGCCTGCACTACCTGGACCTGGTACAGCGGTACGCCACGCGCGTAGTCGGTCTGCGCGATGGACGGATCGTCTATCGAGGCAGCCGCGCGGACATTCGTGCGATGACCGACGAGGAATTCAAAGATATCTATGGACAGGAGGCGGTCCGGGTGAGCGTAGGCCGGACAGAAGGGAAGGAGGCGTAATGGCAACGCGGACGACTCAGAAAGTGGCCGAGGCCAGCCTGGTGCCCCCGCCCGTGGCGGGCATTGCGTCTCTAATCTTCCCAGGGCTGGGGCAGGTGCTGGCCCGCCAGCTTCAGCGGGGTTTCGTTCTCATCGGCTCCACGATCATGATCATCGGTCTCTTTGTATGGCGCGTCAATCTGCTGGCCGCTCGTGAGACGGGGTTTATGGACACGCTCGGCAAAGCGATTGGGCGACGGCCCCTGTTCGTGATTCCGACGCTGGTGGGCATCGTGGCCTTGTGGCTGTGGGCCGCTTGGGACGCCTACCAGCAGGCTCAAGCCCGGCGACGAGGCGGGATTGGCGTTTTCGCCCTCGTCGTGTTGCTCTTTTTTGCCCTGGGTTGGCAGGTGAGCGAAATAAACCTGTACAAGTTTGTGACAGAGCTCTCGGACGCCAAAGACCCTTTATCCCGGGTCGTATGGCCCTGGAAGGCGGCGGTCACGCGGGACATCGAGACAACGAGCGCCGGGGCCGACATCTTGACTCCCTGCGACGATCAACCCCCACCCTCGCCCCCAGAAGAGACACCCGGCCAGCCCTACGTGGTGGCCGACCCGACCTGCGGCGACCTCTCGGTACAGGAGGCTCGGGATAACGAACTCATAACTGTACCCGGCACCCTGCTCACATTGGTAGGACGAGGCTTTGCCCCTAACACCGAGACCCAAATATGGTGGGTCGATCCCGTCTCCAACCAGTTTCGGATACGCCAGGAAGGAGAGTACGTCTCGCTCGTGACCGACGACCAAGGAGCGTTCGAGATCGAGATCAACATACCCTATATGCTGATTCCCCCAAGCGCCGAGGGCCGCGTGGTTCACCATGTGGAGGCTCGGCAGGTGTCGGAGATAGGGAGTCTGAAACCGAGCGAAGTCCTGCTGCGCAATATCGAAAAGATGATAGAGACCATCGTCCTCGGCATGATGGCGACCCTCTTTGGTATCGTGTTTTCCATCCCCGTCAGCTTCCTGGCGGCACGAAACCTGATGTCTGGTTCTCCGGCTACGATGGCCGTCTACTATGTCACCCGCACCATCCTGAACATCATCCGCTCCATCGAGCCCATGATCTGGGCCATCCTCGCCGTGACGGTGGTCGGCCTGGGGCCGTTCGCCGGGGTGATTGCTCTCTTTGTTCACTCCATCGCCGCGCTGGGTAAGCTCTATTCGGAGGCGATTGAAAGCATCGATCCCGGCCCCATCGAGGCCATTCAGGCGACCGGCGCGACGCGCTTGCAGACCATCATGTACGCCGTGGTGCCACAGATGATTCCGCCCTTTGTCTCCTTCTCCATCTATCGCTGGGACATCAACGTTCGTATGTCCACGATCATCGGCCTGGTGGGCGGTGGCGGTATTGGCTTTCTCCTGGTGCAGTATATCCGTCTTCTGGACTATCGCTCGGCGGGTATCGCCGTCTGGTTCATCGCCATCACTGTTGCGACGCTTGACTATGTGAGCTCAGAGATTCGGCAGCGGTTCGTATAAGTATCTGTATCCGCCCCCCTGGACTAACATAGGTGAGACAACTCGATCCGAGGAATTGGTGTATACTGGAGGGCAAAGAATTGACTAGAATTCAAGGTCTGTGTAGGGTGGGGCCTTGTGCGTCTGTCTGACTCAGATGATGTCTCGATCCAATCAGGTCGGCCCTACAACATCAATGGCGGCGCTCGCCTTTCGGCATCAGGTCTCCCACGGGTAAGTGGGTAACGTCACAACGCGCTCAAGCGAAGTGGGATAATCCCCATTTACAGGAAACAAACCTGTTCCAGCGTGAGCCAGTCGGGGGCAAAGAGCCAATCAACGGGGGTAGCAATTCGATCCGCCTGGCCCATCGTCACACCTTCAGGACATGCGCTACCTTGATGTAAGGCGCGCCCGGCGGGACTTGAACCCACAACTTTCGGTTTCGTAGACCGCTCCTCT
>CAYUIS010000188.1:0-7621 GCA_964444825.1 uncultured Anaerolineales bacterium
TGGTGGATGGTCTGATCAAACCTGACGTCACCGCACCAGGAGATTCCGTACGCTCAAGCGTGCCAGGTGGGGATTACGCCAACTTCCCAGGCACGTCGATGGCCACGCCGCACGTCGCGGGGTTGGTGGCGCTCCTGTGGTCGGCGGACCCGACTCTCATAGGCGATATCGATGCCACGGAGGCACTGATCTGCCAGACGGCCAGACCCAAGCCGGTGGATAACATCTGTACAGTGGAGGATCAGGTGGAGGAGGGGATGTTCGCTGGGTTGATCTCGAACCCTGTCTGTGCGTGCGGTGGGGTGACGGGCGTGCCCAACAACACCTATGGGTGTGGGTTCATCGATGCGGAGGCCGCTGTGCAAGCCGCGCTGGAGCACTAGCGTGATGGACACAGAGCCAGTAGGCGAATGCGCGGCAGGCCGGCGAGTTGGCAGGCGTTTGACCCTGTGACCGGTCCGCGCGTACGCCCATCGATCGTTTTTCCGTCTATCAACTGGCATGAAATCCGGTCCTGGTGTAAGATAGCGTCAGCAAGACTAGGAGGCAGACGACATGGCGATGCGAGACGTGATGGCTTTGATTCTTGGTGGGGGGCAGGGGAGTCGTCTCTACCCTTTGACCAAAATGCGAGCGAAACCGGCCGTGCCCATCGGTGGCAAGTATCGGTTGATCGATGTTCCCATCAGCAACTGTCTCAACTCGGGTATCCACAAGATCTATGTTCTGACCCAGTTCTTGTCAGCCTCGCTCCATCGTCACATCTACCAGACATACAAGTTTGACCTTTTCTCCGAGGGCTTCGTCTACATCCTGGCAGCCGAGGAGACGGCCACCGGCATGGATTGGTATCAGGGAACGGCCGACGCGGTCCGCAAGCAACTATCGCGTTTCACCCATAGCCGTGTGGAGGACATCCTGATCCTCTCGGGCGATCACCTGTATCGTATGGATTATGCGGATTATGTCGATCTACACCGGGAGGAGCGGGCTGACGTGACCATTGCTGTACAACCGGTGGCTGCGGCCGACGCCTCGCGCTTTGGTATCCTCAAGACGGACGGAGAGGGAAGGATTACGTCGTTCCACGAAAAGCCTGCGGCTGATGAATTGGCAGGGCTAGAGTCCATACCGGATAGCGATCGACCCTACCTGGCATCGATGGGTATCTATATCTTTCGCCCCGATGTGTTGCAGGAGGTGTTGATGGCATCGGATGCGGAGGACTTTGGCAGGCAGATTATCCCCGCAGCTATTGAGGGTCGGCGCGTCTACGCGTATCCTTTTCACGGCTATTGGGAGGACATTGGCACCGTCCGTGCCTTCTATGAATCCAACCTGGCTCTCACACTGCCTGACCCGCCCTTTGCTTTCTACGACTCACTACATCCCATTTTCTCCCGGCCTCGATTTCTACCGGCGTCTCGTGCTGATGGTTGTGATCTGGAGCGGACGGTGCTGACGGAGGGATGCTTGATCCGAAAGTCTGAGATTCGTGAGTCGGTGATCGGGCTGCGCAGCGTCATTGGTCCGGATGTCCGTGTTGCGCGAACGGTGATGATGGGCGCGGACTTTTACGAGACGCCTGAGCGTCAGGCAGAGAACCGTCGGTTGGGGCGACCAAATGTGGGGATCGGTCGTGGCAGCATGGTTGAGGGGGCGATCATCGACAAGAACGCCCGCATCGGAGAAGGGGTCGTCATCCGACCTCACGCCCCCGACGAGGAGATGTTTGAGACGGAGAACTATGTGATCCGAGATGGCGTCGTCGTGATTCCCAAGAATGCCATCATCTCTAGTGGGACGGTAATCTGAGCCTTCAACTGAATTCATACTCTTGACAACCGAACTCAAAGGTAGTTCCAACCAACCCCGTAGGCACGGGGTTGGATCTTGTATTACACTGTGAGCACCGCGTCGAGCTTGACAGTTTCGGTGATCTGTCTATAATTTGACCCTGGTCATTTTTGAACCGTGGTCATCAATGGAGAAAGAAGAATGAGACGCACGATAATCTACGTTATTTTGGGCGTTGTCCTTGTTGCGGCAGCGGGAGGGGCTCTCTTCCTGCGGGCGCGCCGGACGGCAGCATCCCAGGAGGAAGAAATCCGCTCCGCCGCCGTGGAGCGAGGCCCACTGCTGGTGGCTGTCTCGGCCAGCGGGAGCATCCAACCTCAGGCCCGCGTGAGCCTGGCCTTCGAGGTCTCCGGCGAGGTCGTTGAGGTGCTCGTGGAGGTGGGGGACAGGGTAAAGGCAGGTGACGTGTTGGCCAGACTAGAGACCGGAGAACTAGCGCTCCAGGTTCGGCAGGCCGAAGCATCTGTGGCTCTGGCGGAGGCACAGTTGGCTCAACTGAGAGAGGGGGCGCGTTCCGAGGAAGTGGCGTCGGCCCAGGCAAATCTACGCGCTCTGGAGGCCCAGGTGAACGCCGCCGCGGCCAACCGGGATCGGATTGTGGCGGGCCCTACCGATGCCCAGATCGCCGCTGCAGAGACTCAGCTTGCCGCGGCGGAGCTGGAGCACAGGGTCACGCTCATTGCCCACGACAGGACGTTTAAGGAAACGAAGGACGGGGGCAGAAGGGAGCAGGCGCGCTACGATCTCTACGCTGCTGATGAGGCAGTGGCCGCGGCTCGGACCCAACTCGACGATGTGCTGGCCGGCGCCGATGTCAATGCAGTCTGGGCGGCTCGGGCCAACGTGGCGGCGGCGGAAGCCCAACGGGACGCCGCCCAGGCTCAGCTTGATGCTTTGTTGGCCGGTGCTACCGAGGAGCAACTCACCGACGTCGAGGCGCAAGTGGCGCAGGCGGGAGCTGCGCTGGAACTGGCGGAGCTAGCGCTGGAAAAGGCCACGCTGCACGCACCCTTCGACGGAGTGGTCGCTGCTGCCAATGTCATTGTGGGCGAAATGACGTCGGCTGGATTGCCAGCCATCACTCTGCTCGATACTTCCGAGTTCCATATGATGGTCGGAGTGGACGAACTGGACGTGGGACGGTTGGTGGTGGGGCAGGCGGCACGGGTGAGTCTTGACGCGATCCCGGAGGCCGATCTGACGGGGGAGGTCGAGCGGATCGCGCCGGCAGCTGCCCTCGATGGTGGTGTAGTGACCTACGACGTCGTGATTGCTCTGGAAAAGACGGATGTGCCGGTACGGGCGGATATGACGGCGAATGCGACGATCGTGGTGGAGGAGCTGAGCGACGTGCTCAAGATCCCCACGTGGGTGGTACGGGTAGATAAGGATACGGGACAGATATATGTGAATCAGCGGGAGGGGGAGGAGATCGTGCGAACGGACGTGGCGTTGGGCATCCGGTACGAGGGGATCGCTCAGGTGCTGAGTGGGCTATCCGAGGGAGACGAGGCCATCTGGGTCGAAGAGTCCTTCTTCGGTTTTGGGCCTCAGTGAGGGGTGGGGAGGAACCAATGAAGCGTACGGTACTATTTGTGATTCTAGGCGTCGTTCTTATCGCGGCGGCCGGTTATTGGTTCGTTTGGCGTCCCCGCCAGACAGAAATGGAGACGGAGGTTCGCTCCGCCACCGTGGAGCGAGGTACGTTGCTCGTGGCAGTCTCTGCCAGCGGCAGTATTGAACCCCAGTCGCGGGTAGACTTGGTCCTTCAGCTCCCCGGTCGGACCGCCGAGGTGGCGGTGGAGGTGGGGGACAGGGTAAAAGCGGGCGATGTCCTGGTACGGCTCGACAGCAAAGAGCTGGCACTGCAGGTTGAACAGGCGCGGGCAGCGCTGACGTCTGCGGAGGCGCGTCTTGCCCAGCTTCAGGGTGATGCTCGTCCGGAGGAGGTCGAATCTGCAGAAGCCAATGTCCGAGCTGTGGAGGCTCGGTTGAGCGCTGCCCACGCCGACCTGGCCCAAGTTCAGGCGGGTGCCACTGGAGGACAGATCGCGGCTGCTGAGGCGGATGTTGCCTCGGCGCTGACGCAGCAGCGGCAGGCTGAAGACATCCACGATATGACGATGAAGTGCGTGACATTCAAGATTCCCGGTACTGGCACGAAAGAGACGATTTGTCCTGCGCTGGGTGCACCCGAGGAGCAGGCACGCTACAATCTCAATCTGGCTGATAGCTCCTTGGCCGCAGCCCAGGCTCAACTTGACGATGTGCTGGACGGCGCTGATGGGAATGCTGTCCGGGCGGCTCGGGCCAACGTGGCGGCCGCCGAAGCACAGCGGGATGCCGCCCAGGCTCAGCTCGATATGCTCGTGGCCGGTGCGACTGCTGGGCAGACCGCCGCTTCCAAGGCGCAGGTGGCGCAGGCGGAAGCTGCGCTGGAACTGGCGGAACTGGCGCTGGGGAAGGCCACGCTGTACGCGCCCTTTGATGGTGTGGTCGCCGCTGTCAACGTCACCGCTGGTGAGATGGCTCCGGCTGGCCGGCCAGCAATCACGTTGCTCGACACCTCCAAGTTCCATATGATGGTCGGAGTGGACGAGCTGGACGTGGGACGGTTGGTGGTGGGGCAGGCGGCACGGGTGAGTCTTGACGCGATCCCGGAGGCCGATCTGACGGGGGAGGTCGAGCGGATCGCGCCGGCAGCTGCCCTCGATGGTGGTGTAGTGACCTACGACGTCGTGATTGCTCTGGAAAAGACGGATGTGCCGGTACGGGCGGATATGACGGCGAATGCGACGATCGTGGTGGAGGAGCTGAGCGACGTGCTCAAGATCCCCACGTGGGTGGTACGGGTAGATAAGGATACGGGACAGATATATGTGAATCAGCGGGAGGGGGAGGAGATCGTGCGAACGGACGTGGCGTTGGGCATCCGGTACGAGGGGATCGCTCAGGTGCTGAGTGGGCTATCCGAGGGAGACGAGGCCATCTGGGTCGAAGACTCCTCCTTTAGCTTTGGACCCCACGGAGGATGAGGAGTTGTCTATGGAAACACCGCTTATCCAGCTCGACGACATCTGCAAGGTGTATCAGATGGGCGAAGTTGAAGTCCACGCTCTATGCGACGCCTCGCTGGAGATAGGCGCGGGCGAGATGCTCGCCATTATGGGCCCTTCCGGTTCGGGAAAATCCACCCTGATGAACATGCTGGGCTGTCTCGACCAGCCGACCCGGGGGAAGTACCTGTTGGACGGTCAGGACGTCAGCCATCTTGACGACGATCAGCTCGCGGGCATACGCAACAGCAAGATCGGTTGTGTGTTCCAGACCTTTAACCTGCTGGCGCGCACCAGTGCGCTCGACAACGTGATGCTGCCACTGATCTATGGAGGCCTTCCGGTCGGCGAGCGTAAGAAGCGCGCGCTGTGGGCGCTGGAGACTGTAGGGTTGGCACATCGGGTATCCCACACGCCAAATGAACTCTCTGGCGGCCAACAGCAGCGGGTCGCAATCGCCCGGGCGCTGGTAAACGATCCCTCGATCATCCTGGCAGACGAGCCGACAGGGAACCTCGACAGCAAATCAGGGGCCGAGGTGATGGGCGTGTTGCAGGGGTTGAACCGCGAGCGGGGGATCACGGTGGTGTTGGTGACTCACGACCTGACGATTGCCCAACACACAGGCCGAATCCTGCATCTGTACGACGGGGCGATCACCCACGAAGAGACTGTGGCGGAACCGCTGGTGGCTGTGGCTGGAGGTGAGACGTCGTGAACGCGTTGGAAAGCATTCGGCTGGCCTTTCGTGCTCTGGCGGCCAACAAGCTACGATCCGCCCTGACGATGTTGGGCATCATCATTGGCGTCGGGGCCGTCATCACGCTGATGTCGGCGGGCGAGGGTGTTTCCGTCTATATCGAGGAGAGGTTCCAGGGCATCGGTAGCAACCTGCTCTTTGTCCTGCCGGGCTCGGAGGAAGAGACAACGTCGGGACCACCCGGTTCGCAGGTAGGGACCGCCGAGCTGACCAACGCAGATGTGGAGGCTCTACGTGATCCTGTCCGTGCCCCAGATGTGGTGGCTATCTCTCCCCAGCTCTTTCGCTCCACAATAGTCGCTACTGGAAAGAGAGACACAGTTCCTCAGGTGCTGGGCGTCACGCCTGAATACGCCGAGGTCCGTAACTGGGCAGCAGAGGTCGGGGTGTTTATCGATCAGGAGCACCTAAACAGCCGGGCCCGCGTTGCGCTGCTGGGAAAGACCGTCGTCGACGATCTGTTCCCCGACAACCCATACCCTCTTGACCAGACGATCAAGATCAACAACGTACCGTTCCGTGTCATCGGCATCCTGGAGGAGAAGGGTGGGTCGCAGTTCAGCGACGAGGACAACACCGTCATCGTGCCTCTGACGACGGCTCAGTTGCGCCTCTTCCCATCGCGAGGACGCTCGGGGGACCTGACCGTGTCGGCCGTCATGATCCAGGCCGTGAGCGAGGATCGTATGGATGCGGCTACGGAGCAGGTGGCTGCAATCCTGCGCGATCAGCACGACATCGACTTTCGGGATGAAGACGATTTTTCCATCATCAGCCAGTCCGACATTGTCGACGTTTTTGGGCAGATCACGGGCGTTCTGACCACCTTTCTGGGCGCGATCGCTGGAATCAGCCTGTTGGTGGGCGGCATCGGTATCATGAACATCATGCTCGTCTCAGTGACGGAACGCACCCGCGAGATCGGGCTCCGCAAGGCGGTGGGGGCCAGGCGACGGGACATCCTATGGCAGTTCCTGCTGGAGGCGATGACCCTTTCCCTGCTTGGTGGGCTTGTGGGCATCGGTCTCGGGGCGCTCGGCGCCTCTGTTATAACTGCGCTGATCGATGATTTCCGTTCGGTTGTCACATCCCAGGCGGTGGTGTTGGCGACGACCTTCTCGGCGGCTGTGGGTCTGTTCTTTGGTATCTATCCCGCCCGCCGTGCCTCACTCCTGAACCCGATCGACGCCCTGCGGTACGAGTGATTGGGTACTGCGGTATAACGTAACCCTCTATCCCGGCGAGTGGGATCAGGTTCATACTGATCTCACTCGCCGTTTTTGTTTCCAAGTGAGTATCTGGACGGCTCATTCTGTGGATGCTGACGTCCGGATCGCTTGATGCGAAAATGGAGGTTTGTGGTACAATAACAACCCGCAGAAGCACCCCGCGAATCGAGACGTCAGAAAAACCAGGGAGGAACAAGGTATGAGCGAAAAACGATCGGTTGTCTACCCCTACATCCCTAATTCCGTGCCCGCAGTGAAGAGGCAGATGCTCGAGGAGGTCGGCGCAGAGAGCACCGACGACTTTTTCGAGGATGTGCCGGAGAACCTCAGGCTCAGGAAAGGTATGGAACTACCTGAACCCTGTCTTTCCGAATACGCATTAAGGAGACACGTCGAGGGCATCCTGGCCAAGAACAGGACGGCAGGGGAGACTATCAGCTTTCTGGGAGCCGGATGCTATCAGCATCACGTGCCGTCTGTCTGTGATGAGGTGAACGGGCGCGGCGAGTTCTTGACCGCCTACGCTGGGGAGCCCTACGACGATCACGGGAGGTTTCAGGCCCTCTTTGAATACACCAGCATGATGGGTGAGCTCTTGAACATGGATGTCGTCAACGTGCCCACGTACGATGGCTTTCAGGCCAGCGCGACGTCTCTGCGTATGGCAGCGCGGATCACGGGCCGGCGCGAGGTTCTGGTGGCCCAAACCATCAGCCCCG
>CAYUIS010000189.1:0-7580 GCA_964444825.1 uncultured Anaerolineales bacterium
GCTATGCAGACATCGGGAGATCCTTCAGGTCTCCCGGTGTTTTTGTTAGTTTTCGAAGCGGCTTTGTTGATGAGAGATTGCCCTTTCGGGTGGTCGGGCGGTCCGCCTGGACGATGGGACTGGCGTGCGTTCTGGATGGGCTGGATGTGATCGCTTCCTCCGCCGGAGCAAACTCGACCAGTCCCGCCTGCAGTAATCCATCTACTACTCTCCGAATCTCTGTGTCGTTCAGACCATAGTGCTGGGCAATCTGGCGGATTGTGTTGCCCGGCTGGCCGACGAGGGGAACCACGCGCCATTCCTCTGCACTCAGGTTGATGCCGTGTGCGTGCGCTTCCCGTTGTTCCACCAACCTGAGCTCTACATCGAGGTCGGGCACTGCCTGGTGCAGGCGCTCCACTTCGTAGGAGTGCTGGTTACCTTCGGCGACAATCGCCTCCAGATCCACCGAGGTGGTGATTCGACCTGAAATGGATGGGACGTTCGACTCAAAACGATAGACCCCGTCCGACCAGGTGAATAGGTGATGGATGTTGTGGCGTATGAAGGTGCGCACGCCGTCCAAGATGTCGTCGGGGCTGACGTAGCCCATCTCAACCAGTAGCGCCCCAAGCTCTTTCTCGCTCCGGGCGCTGAACACGGTCCGTACTGCCTGCGCCTGCTTCTGCGTGATCTTGCCCGTCTGGAAGAGTATGTCGGCCAGATGGATGTCCTGCCCATTCACTGTTGCATAGATGAGGTGACCGTTTCGAAAGTGCAGCCGTGCCTGCCCTTCCTGTGTGTCAAATGCCATGGTCCCCGTCTTGCGGGCCAGGCCGATCAGATTGAGCAACTGGGTGATTGAGAGGTGAACCTCGCTGCTGTGCATTTCTCTGTCCCCCTTTCGCCAAGGGCGATCGCATCGAGACTAGCATAGGATGCGAATCAACATCATTATACAAGGTGGAAATCACGAAAAGGTAAAGGATGGGTGAAGAACACACAAAGAAGGTGTACCCTATCTAGGCCGCGGATGCCGCCCGCTGTACCAGTTGCACAAAGGCGGGTCTGAGGCTGGCCCCGCCTACCAATGCACCGTCCACTTCTGGCATTCTCATAAAGGCTGCGATGTTTTCTACGTTAATGCTGCCACCGTACTGCACCCGCACCTGGCGGGCAGTGGTCTCTCCAAACACATCGCCGATGGCTCCCCGGATGGTGACGCCGATGACGCGGTTGGCGTCCGCCGGAGTCGCGGCCTTGCCGGTGCCAATAGCCCACAGTGGTTCGTAGGCGATGATACACGTTTCGGCTTGCCCGGGCGTCAGGCCAGACAGCGCGGTGCGCACCTGGTCGCCGACGTACGCGTGCGTGCCGCCCGCCTCATTCTGCGCCAGATTCTCCCCCACGCAGATGATGGGCGTCAGGCCGTGCTTCAGGGCGGCGTGGACCTTGTGGTTGACTGCGATGTCGCCCTCAAAGCGGGTCTCTGTTCCGTCGGCCTGGTCAGCGCCGTCGACAAGATCGGGGAGAGCGACGCGGCCCGTGCGGCGTTCCGAATGGCCCAGGATGACGTATTGGCATACCTGGGCCAGCATCGCGGGGGAGATCTCACCGGTGTACGCGCCCTGGTCTTCCCAATGCATCGTCTGGGCGCCCAGACCGATGTGCGTGGGCCGGATGGCGTCGGCCACGGCTGCCAGTACGGTGAAGGGTGGACACAGTATCTTGTCCACCCCGTCGATTGCGTTCAGTTGGTAGCGGATTTGGCGCACAAAAGCGAGCGCCTCGTCCACCCGGCCCAAGTGCATTTTCCAATTCCCGGCAATGATGGGGCGGCGCATCGGACGGGGCATAGGTCGGTCTCCGCCGCCTACCTTATGAAGCGCCCCAGCTCATCGCAGGTCGTCTTGGCGCTATGCCGGATCATACCCAGGGGTACACCCGTACCGAGGGCGGCCGACAGGATTATGTCCCCGGCGACGGCAAGCGAGTAGAGCATGTGTTCGCCGCCTTCGATACTTTGCTCAAAGCGCAGTTGCTCCTGGCCCAGTATTCGCGCCACGCGAGCTGATGTACGCCAGTTCTCTCCGACGATTTGGGCTAACCCCTTTGCCTCCTCCTCAGGGAGTCGACCGGCGTGGGCGACCAGTCCTCCCTCGCAGCTCAGAATCACTGCTTCAGCGCTAATGTCCTGTGCCAAACTGGTCATCGCCTTGACGATTCTCTGCATTTGCTTCTCAGAGATGCCATTCAGCACTTCGGCCATCCGATCGGCAGCCACCCCGGCTGGCTCCGCGGCCTCGGCGGGAGGAGCAGGGGGGGCGGCGACCGGGGCTTTGACGGCTGGAGCTTTTTCCACGGGCGCCGCTTCGACGACAGGCGGTGTATCGGGCACGGCTGGCTCTTCGGCGATAGCTGGCGCTTGATCTGTTTCCTTTCCCAGTGCTTTGCCAACGATTCCAGGCAGCTCGGGGAAGAAGAAGGGTTTGGTTAGAATGCCCTGTATCTTCAGGCTGGCGGCTGCGCGTGGCAGATCCTCGCCCATAATCGGGATCAACATCAGGCACATGTCAGGCTTCTGATGCCGTATTGTACGAGCTACAGCGACGCCATCCGGGTCAGAGAGTCCCAGATCCACGATAGCCAAGTCAAAGCTGCCGGTAGTCAGTGCTGCCAACGCTTCGTCTCCGTTCTTCGCTACCGTCGTTTGATACTCGCCACTCTGATCAAGAGCCTCCCTGAGTATGGTGGCAAAGGCTTCATTGCTATCGACGATTAGAATAGACTCTTCGCTCATTGCTCGCTCCGGAATCGAGGATGACGGATTGGAAATCTCTAGCGCCCCCATTGTACTGGGGAGACGCCAAAAAGTCAATTCCCATCTCACTACTCGCCCTGTTGCCGGTTCCGGTAGGTTTGCCTCTCCGCCACTCCTGTACTATAATGCGGCAACCTAATCGACGGAGGGGGATCATTGGAAGAACTCCAACCCGAAGAGGCATGGAGGGAGCAGCTACCTGCGGCAGATCCAGAATTCTATCACTCCTCGGACAGCGAACGAATCTCTCTCTCTCGTGCTTTCGGTGGTCGTTCGTTTCTGCGCGAGACTCTGGAGACCATCCTACTGACTGGCATTATCTTTTTGATCCTTAACACAACCACGGGGCGTTTTCAGGTACAGGGCTCAAGTATGGAGCCGACGCTGGAAGATGGGCAGTATATGGTCGTCAGCAAAGTGGTATACTGGATTCATTCGCCGGAGCGAGGAGACGTGATCGTCTTTCACCCGCCCAACAACCCCAACGAAGACTATATCAAGCGCATCATAGGGTTGCCTGGGGAGCAGGTGCAGATTGAGGGTGGAACTGTTCTGGCGGACGGTGTCCTGCTGGGGGAACCCTACATTGCCAGTCCGGGTTTCTACTCCGGCGTGTGGGGTCTGGGAGAAGGGGAGTACTTTGTCTTGGGGGACAACCGTCGTAATTCCAGTGACTCGCACACTTGGGGTGTGTTTCCCGAGAAGGATATCGTGGGGAAGGCTTGGCTCTGCTATTGGCCGCCGGAGAAGTGGGGCTTGGTGAAGCATTATGTCTTCCCACAGCCTGTAGAATCGACAGACTAGGGGTGAGGGGATCATCCCCCTTGTCCATCTGACTAAGTACCTATCCTAATATTGCTCTAGCCCCCGTCCTCGGGGGCGAAACAGACCCCCGAGACGGGGGTTTGAGCGAATTTACGGACAGATTCTAAGGAGGATCGCGATGCGGGAGCAAGTGGGCACGGAATGGCTGGTGGCTGATTTTTTCACTTATCGGCACCGTCTGTCTGGTCGCGTGGATGTGCGCTACAACAAGCTGGCTGCTCAACTTAACAACGCCACAACGTCTTTCCTGGAATTGGAGGATGCCTACATCTCGAACGTGGAGCGGCCTGCGGACATTATCGCCAGCTACCGTTCCTCAATCCTGTGTAAGGATAACGTCACCGCTGTCGTTGTGTCTCGCCAGGAGGATGGACTGCTGCGTGAACAGAGCTATGGCAGTTATCTTGGCACCTATCAGCGTCAGCTCTTTCTTACAGTGCCGTCTTTTGAGATCACGGGCTATATACGCCTCTCGGGTAAACTGGACCTGCGCACAGTGCTCACCTCCGGGACCGACTATTTCGTCCCTGTTGTGGATGGAGAAATGAGGTCCTCTATCCGCCCGGAGGTCTTTTTCACGGGTGGGGCGATATTGGTCAACAAGGATCATATCGGAGTCTTTTGCATAAAGCCTGAGGAGGGATGACGGACCGATGGCCAAGATTCTGGTTGTCGACGACGAAGCTGATCTCCTGGAAATGATGCGGATGGTGCTCGAGCAGCGCGGTGGGCATCGAGTTACGCTCAGCGCTGATGGTCCTGACGCGTTGGCCAAAGCAGCCGCCGACCCGCCCGACATGGCGATCCTCGACGTGATGATGCCGGGTATGCCTGGATATGAGGTCTGTCGCCAACTGCGGGCTAATCCGGCTACAGCGTCCATCCCCATCATCATCCTCTCCGCCCGGGCACAGCCGATGGATCGGAGTGCCGCGTTGGAGGCCGGTGCTGACGAATATGTCACCAAGCCGGTCATGATGGGGGAGCTGATGGAAAAGGTGGATGCCATGCTGGCCACCCACGCAGAAGCTTCAGCCGCGTTCGCCGGACTCTTTGGCCTGACAAGCCTGCGGGGCGGCGTAGGCGTCACTACGCTGGCAGCGAATCTGGCATTGGCGTTTGCGCAGGCTGGTGAAGAAGAGATCGCTTGCCTGGTGGACTTCTGCTTTTCGTCGGGACACGTGGCGCTGCAGTTGGGCCTGCGTCCCGAGCCGACTTGGGCAGGCTTAATCGAGAGCTCTGCTGCGCCTCCAAATGAGGGGGCTGTCGAGACACGCCTCTTGCGACACAGTTCGGGACTCCATGTGCTGGCCTCTCCCTTTGTCCCTGTGGTCAATCAAGCGGTTTCCCGGGAGGCGGTACATAGGGTGCTCGCGATACTCCAACAGCGCTTCCCAGTTGTTGTGGTGGATATGCCATCGACGCTGAATGAGGTGGCGATGGGGGTTGTGGAGGCTGCTACCGTCGTGGGGTTGGTGCTGACCCCCGAACCGCCGTCCCTGCAGACGACCGTGGGTACGCTGCGCGCTTTGCAGCAGTGGTCATCGAAACTTCACATGATCATCAACCAGGTGACTCCGGGCGCCCAGTTGCCGGCCGAGGCGATCACGCGCCCGCTGAAGCGCACTCCCGCGGGCATTATCCCGTTTGATCCGGCTCAAGCGCGGGCGTTGGCACAGGGCGCACCGTTGACCATCAGCAGTCCTGACTCGCCGCTGGCGCAGGGAGTGTTGAAACTGGCCGAGACGCTAGCGCATCCATCGTTGGCCATCGGCGGCTAGCCGGCTCCGTTCGCGCGCGCTGACTGCCACTGCTGGCTGCAAAACACTAGACGAGGAGACACTTTATGCATCGAACGTTTGCCGTGCTGATCGCCACCGCCGCCCTGTTGGCGGCGGTGAGTTGTTGTTGCTGCTGTGGTAGTCTTGATCCGACTGAATGGTGGCCTGGGCTGGATTGGGAGCAGATCGCCACGGCGGTCTTTGAGACGGCGGTGCCCCCGGTCTATGACACGCCTACGCCGGAGGTCACGCCCGTTTTAACCCGTGAACCGGTGGGAGATGTGGGGGCGGAGACGGAAGCACTGCTAGAGAACACCGTCGTGCCGGTGCGCGATCTGCACGACCTGGCGATTCGGCTGCTGAGCTTACCTCCGGACTCATCGCGCACTGTTAATCCGGATGGCTCCCCTGACTACGCCGTGGGCACTCGCCGTGTCTTCCGGGCCTCGAACGTCGATACCGATGAGCAGTTTGATGTCTATGCCATCTTGGAGTACAGGACCGAGCACGTTTACATGTGGGTCGAGGAGGGGGTACGCTTCGACCGGGACGACCTGGGGGCGGCTGCAGAACTGTTTGAAAAGTCTACGTATTCCACTAATCGCTCCTTTTTCGGCTCCGAGTGGAGCCCTGGCGTCGACAACGACCCGCACCTCAGTATTCTCCACGCCCGTGATTTGGGGAGCACCGTCGCGGGCTATTTTTCCAGTGCCGATGAATTCGTCTCCGCCGTGCGGGAGGATTCGAATGAGATGGAGATGTTCTATATCAACATCGAGAACGTGACGATCAACGACTCATTCTACAATGGCGTGCTGGCCCACGAGTTCCAGCACATGATCCACTGGTACAACGACCGGAACGAGGAGACCTGGCTGAATGAGGGTTTCTCCGAACTGGCGATGTATCTCAACGGCTTTGACGTCGGGGGCTCGGAGTGGACATTCGCGATGTCGCCAGATACACAGTTAAACTCCTGGCCCGAGGGTCCCGGTGCAGCGGGGGCCAACTATGGTGCGGGGTACCTCTTCACCTCCTACTTTCTGGATCGTTTTGGCCCCGATGCCACTCAGGCGCTGGTCGGCCATGAAGAGAACTCCTTTGCCAGCGTCGAGGCGGTGATAGACGAGCTGGGCGCCGGGCTGGCCTACGAGGACCTATATGCCGACTGGATCGTGGCCAACCTGTTGGATGACCCGGACATTGCCGATGGACGGTTTGGATATGAGGATATCGACCCCCCGTCTTTCGACATCGTGGTCACATACCGTAAGGCCGACTATCCTGTCTCAACGTCCGAAACCGTCCATCAGCACGGCACCGACTATATCGAGGTGCACAGCGACAGGCCGCTGACCCTTCGATTCACCGGCTCCACGCAGATTGGCCTGGTCAACACTCAGGCCCACAGTGGGCGCTATATGTGGTGGTCGAACCGGGGGGATGACTCTGATATGCAACTCACCCGTGCCTTCGACTTGTCAGATGTGAGCGAAGCTACACTAGAGTTCTGGACCTGGTACGATATCGAAGAGAACTGGGACTATGCCTATGTCGAGATCAGCGTCGACGGTGGGGAGACGTGGGAGATATTGACCACACCCTCCGGGACGCCGACCGATCCGAACGGGAACTCTTTTGGGTGGGCTTACACTGGCAGGAGTGGCGGCGACCCGGCCGAGTGGATCCAGGAGCAGATAGACATCTCCCCGTACGCGGGACAGGAGGTGCTGATCCGTTTCGAGTACATCACCGACGATGCGGTCAACCGGCCAGGATTCGTGGTGGACGACATAACGATTTCCGAGATCGACTATTTTGGTGACTTTGAAGAGGACGAGGATGGATGGGAGCCTGCCGGTTTTATACGCCACGCCAACGTGCTGGCGCAACGCTGGCTGGTGCAGATGGTCCTCTTTGGCCCCGAGACCACGGTTGAGCGGCTGGTGTTGGACGAGGACCAAGTGGGCGAGTGGGTCATCCCGCTGGATAACCGCACGGACCGGGCCATGCTGACCGTCTCCGGCCTAGCGCCGGTGACGACGGAGCTGGGGTCGTATAAGTACGAGATTGAGGAGCAGTAGTTCGCGGTAGACAATAGTCGGCAGGCAGCGGACAAAGTGCCGTGAGTGCTAGACGGCAGACGGGAAACTCATCCCGTCTGCCGTTTGCTG
>CAYUIS010000190.1:0-7422 GCA_964444825.1 uncultured Anaerolineales bacterium
TCACCCGCCGCGCGGCTCTAGCGTGAGAAACTCGGCTGGAAACCACCGTCTCAGACCACGGAGCCATCGATTCGCACGCGCATAGCGCGGTCGGGCGCAATGACGGTTAGCCCGCCTTCCTCACTATACAAAGTTACCTGCATTTTCGTCTACATTTCTCGCCCCTGACTTCACTCCAGCAAGTATGAGTGGCTGACAAAGCGAGGACTCGAACTCGAAACAGATGTCTCTCTCTGGACAAGTTGCTTGAGTTCGGCTTAGCACAATGCGCAACACGGCGGCTAGGCTAACGGTGCGGAGATAGGCTGCGATGGGTGTAAAAGTCTCCGCGTGTATCCGACTCACTGTTGAACGTGCTAAGCCCGGTTTTGCGTTTCCTGTCCAGTCGTCAGCTTCATTGACTGGCTATCCGCCTGAGCGGGGTCGTATCCCCTTTCTCCTCCAAGCAAGCCGTTCCTGTTGAGCGGAGGCACATAGAGAAGAAGGATAGCCTCAATGTATCTCCGCAGCTAGTCGAATATCGGCCATGTGACCTCGAGTCTTGGTTGGACAATCTGGATTGCGATGGGGGTTCGACGACGCTCATGTTGTACAGCCGAAGTATCTTTCTGTCAAATCTGTGCAGTTTGTCGTGGACTCGGACGGACAGAAATCGGCGGTTTTGGTCAACTTGGATGTCTGGGAACAGCCTGTAGGCTGGGTTGAGGCACGAAACCCAGCTCATCCCCGGCCTCGGCCCAAGCCCGCGCCGAATGCTCCCGCCAGCCAGGGATCGCAGCGCCGAGAAACCCCAAAAAACTCCGCGTCCTTGCGCCTCTGCGCCTTTGCGTTAACTCTGCCCCATAGCAGGGTGCATTTGTCGCTCGGGGCACTTGTCATTGGGAGCGAAGCGAAGCAATCTCCACGTAGCGGAATGGGAGATTGCTTCGGGCAAAAGACGCCCTCGCAAAGACGGGAAAACCGGAGTGCCCCCAGGAGCAAAGGCACCCCCACAGCACCGCCGCTTGACCGAAGGCCCGAACCTGGTGTATACTGACCCTAGAGCCAGCATCCACCTGGGACGAAGGAATACGCACATGCACATCAGCTATCGGTCAATCGGCGTGATCCACAGCCCCTTTCAGACCATCGAAGGGATGCCCATCCAGCCGGCAGGCGCGGCGGGCGTCAAGGGCTCGGTCGAGGTCTGGCCAGAGTTCGCGGCCGGGTTGCAGGATCTGGAGGGCTTCTCTCACATCATCCTGCTCTACCACTTCCATCGGGTCAAGGAGGCCCGCCTGATCGTCACCCCCTTCATGGATACAGAGCCCCGAGGGGTCTTTGCCACCCGCGCACCCAAGCGTCCCAACCCCATCGGCCTGTCCGTCGTCCGCCTGGTCAGGCGCGACGACAACGTCCTCCACATCGAGAACGTGGACATCCTGGACGGTACACCCCTGCTCGACCTCAAGCCCTACGTCCCGGCCTTTAATGCGCCTGGGGCGCACAGAACAGGCTGGCTGGAGACAGCCTCCGCCCAGGTACGGGGGAAACGATCCGACGACCGGTTTCGCTGAGGGGGAGCCGGTTGGCTCCCTGTTTCCTGTGGACCGCTGCCTTTGAGAGAGAGCGTGTGACCATTCAAGCCGTGATCTATGACGCCGATGGGGTGGTGATCCATCCCTGGCGCTTTGCCCGATACCTGGAGCGGGAGCACGCCATCACCCCGGAGATGACGCGCGCCTTCTTCCGGACCACGTTCGAGGGCTGTCTGGTGGGCCGGGCCGACATCAAGGACGTGCTGTCCCCATTTCTGTACGAATGGGGATGGCGGGGGTCGTTGGGCGAATTCCTGGCCACCTGGTTCGAGGTCGAGGATGCCGCCGACGAACGGGTGATAAATGTGATTCACGGGTTGCGGCAGTCTGGCACCCTCTGTTGCCTGGCGACCAATCAGGAGCGACACCGGGCCGAGTATATGCGGACGCAGATGGGCTTCTCCGGGATGTTTGACCGGCTGTACTTTTCGTGCGAGTTGGGATGTCAGAAACCAGATCACGCCTACTATGCCGCGATCGAGCAGGATCTGGGACTGACGGGTGACAGGATACTGTTCTGGGATGACTCTGCCATACACGTGGAATCGGCTCGGGAGATGGGCTGGAACGCCAAGGTGTATACAGGGTATGAACCATTCGCGCGGACGCTCGCCGGGGCCATCGGCGCTGGGAGTGTGCCATAGGCGCTGATGGGGCGTATCCGCCGTTTGGCGTCGAGGAGTGGATGGTATGGGAACCAGGATCGTCGTGTTCGCGGATCTCCACGCTAATCTACCGGCTTTGGACGCCGTCCTCGAGGACGTCGGGCAGAGCGGGGTCGGATACGACGGGTTCTTTCACCTGGGCGATGTGATCGGGATCGGGCCGTACCCGGCCGAGTGCCTGGAAAAACTGCTCGAAATACCCAATCTCTGCCTGGTGATGGGCAACCACGATGAGTGGCTGGTCGACGGCTTTCCCGTTTCTCCGCCCGAGTGGGTAGATCGAGAGGACGAGTTCGCGTGCCGGCTTTGGCGGAACGTCCAGCTCAACGCGCGGTGGACGCACGAGCAGATCGACGAGGAGCTTGAACCGCTCGTTGCCGCCTGGCCCTATGGTATCAGACGCGAGTTCGACGGTGTGCGGGTCACATTCCAGCATTATGCCTTGACCCGGTCCGGCACCGACTTTGAGCTGCTCGTGTTCGAGCCCACCGTCGGCCATATGGACCGGCTGTTCGCGCGGCAGGACGCCGACATTGCGTTCTACGGTCACCATCATGCCTTTTCCGACCTGGCCGGGCGGATGCGGTACGTCAATCCCGGCTCGCTAGGCTGTTCCGCTGATAACGTCGCCAGGTACTATGTGGCAGAGTTTCGTGACGGGGCGTACACGCTCGAGTACCGCAGTGTGGCATATGATGATGGCGAGCTAGTCCGGGCCTTTGAGAGCCGTAAGGTGCCAGGGAGGAGGTTCTTCTATCAGGTGTTCTACGGAGGAAGATTCTCCCCGCGGGGAGTATAAGGAGATCCTATGCTGAGGAATGAGGGTGACCGGTTAACACGCGTCGTCGTCTGCACACCCAGGGTGGAGTACTTTGACGTGGACGACCTCGAAAGGCACAACATCGCCCAGCTCGCGGACAAGAGCCTGGCGATCCGGCAGCACGAAACGCTCAAATCGCGTATCGCGGGGTTTGGGAGCCAGGTGATCGACGTTCCTGAACTTGGCGACCATCCGAACTCGGTCTTCACCCGGGATACGGCGCTGTCCACCCCCAATGGCTACGTCAGGCTGCGGCTCGGCCTGGATACGAGACTGGGCGAGGAGGAATGGATGTCACGGGTCCTCGACGGGATGGGCGAGCCCTGTGTCGGAGAGATCAGAGCGCCAGGGACCGTTGAAGGTGGTGACGTCGTTCTGGCTGGTTCCGTCGCCTTTGTGGGGCGCTCCATCAGGACGAACGCCGAGGGCGTGGCGCAGCTTGGTGTCCTTCTGAGCGATATGGCGTACGAGATGCGGGTTATGCACCTGCCCGACTCTGTGCTCCACCTGGACAAGGCGATGATGGTGTTGGGACCCCAGCGGATACTGTTCTGTGGCGATCTGGTTCCCCGTGAGTGTCTGGAGGGGTTCGACCTGATCGAGGTTCCTTGCGGTGGACGGGTCACGGCGAACATCATCTGTCTGGGCGACGACGAGGTCATCGTCGAGCGCTCGAATCGCGAGGTGATCGAGCGACTTGACGCGTTGGGTCTGGTGGTCCACGCGCTTGATCTGTCAGAGTTCGTCAAGGGCACGGGTGGCCCGAATTGCCTCATCATGCCGGTTGAGCGAGAGTAATGGGCAGATTGTAGCTCTCGTTCTCTTCGAGAGGAGGATGGGCTCAGACAATATCGCTGGATTAGTGTTCGATGGATGCGGATTGATTCAAGCAGTCATACTCCGACCACTTTGGCTCGTTCGCAGTCTTTGACAGACTGTGGTAAAATAGAGTGAGGTTGTGAGGATTCTCATACCATCGGATATCTCGAATGCCCACTGCTCTACGTATTGGTCCCTATCGATTCTTCTTCTACGCAGGTGATGGTGATGAGCCACCTCACATTCATATTGAGCGGGATAACTCCACTGCCAAGTTCTGGTTGGATCCCGTGAGGTTTCAGAGGAGCAAGGGTTTCAGTGGGCACGAACTCGGCCGGATTCAAAAGATTGTTGAGGAGAATAGACACCAGTTGTTAGGGAGTTGGAATGACTTCTTTGGCGATTGATCTGCGCGAGGCCACGGCACAGCATGTCACTGTCACCGAGGATATGCTGGTTGTTGACCTCGTGGATGGGCGTACTACCTCTGTTCCGCTGACGTGGTATCCGCGGCTCTTGCACGCCAGCTCTGGAGAGCGGAGCAACTGGCGCTTGATTGGGAACGGTGAAGGCATTCACTGGCCTGATTTGGACGAGGATGTGAGAGTGGAAAACATCCTGCTGGGTAGGCCATCTCAGGAGAGCCAGAGTTCGTTTAAGCGTTGGCTGGAATCCCGTCAGCGATAGCTGGTCACTAGCTCTGGTTGAAAGCGCATCTCGGCGCATATGACCATGAGGCGGTGGAAATCCCCAGTAGCGAGCCTGCACACAGGGAAGACCTTCCGCCGCGGTTTTTGTGGGTGCTTTCCCGGACCGACAGATGAATTCGCTCGACAACACCACACCCCACAAGTCGTCCGACTATGATCGGCACGTCAGGCAGACGATCCCCTTCTACGAGACGATGCACCGGGAGGCGGTCGATCTTGTCCACCGGGCGATGCCCGGCGCGGGCTGTTGGCTCGATACGGGCTGCGGGACAGGATACCTGGTCGAACTGGCGCTGCCGCTTTTCCCCGAGACCACGTTCCTGCTCGCAGACCCGTCCGCACCGATGTTGGAGCAGGCGGCGCGCCGCTTCCAGGATCTGGATCCATCTTGGCTGCGGTTCCTCGAACCGGTGACGAGCCAGGATTTGCCATCCAGACTCGACGGTGCGGTCCCCCAGGTCATCACGGCGATGCAGGTCCACCACTACCTCCAGCCCCCGGAGCGGCGACGGGCGGTCGAGGCATGCTATCGTGTGCTGGCCGATGATGGTCTGTTTGTCACTTTCGAGAACGTCGCGCCCCGGACGGATTCCGGCATTCGTCTCGGCCTGGAGCGCTGGAAGTATTTTCAGATTCGGCAGGGGCGGTCTCCCGAGGTTGTGGCGCAGCATCTCACCCGCTTTAACACCCGCTACTTTCCCGTCACCGTCGATCAACATCTGGCGCTTTTGAGTGAGGTCGGCTTTCAGGTGGTGGAGCTGTTCTGGTTTTCCCAGATGCAGGCCGGTTTTTATGGCCTCAAGTGATCCCACGGAGGACAGTTGAATGACAGATCAATACACGATCGACCTGACGCAGTTCAGCCTAGATCGGCTGCGCGGGCTCGTAGAGACGGAGGAGGTGCTGCCCGGACGGCGCATTATCAAGGAAAAGGTCCCCGAGCGTTTCGGGATACTGGCGTCGATGGGGATCGAGAATCTCCAGGATATCGTCGACACCCTAAAGACAAAAAAGAGGCTCAGCGAATTCGCTCTGGCATCCGGTCTGCCGGAGGATTACCTGGTCATACTCAGGCGGGAGGTGAACGCCTACCTGCCGAACCCGGTGAACCTGGCCCGTATGCCTGGGGTGGACGCCGAGGCCGTTGAGCGTCTGGCCGCGGTGGGCATCAAGCACTCCAAGCACCTCTTTGCTCGGGCGCAGACCGGGGAGGCTCGGGCCGAGTTGTCAGCCCTGGCCGGAGTATCCGACGATGCCTTGACAGAGCTGGTCAAGCTGTCCGACTTGGTGCGGGTGTCCGGCGTGGGGCCGGTGTTTGCCCGGCTTCTCTACGAGGCGAGGGCGGACACGATCGAGGCGCTGGCCCAGTCCACGCCGGAGGACCTGCTCGAACGGGTGCGCGCGATCAACGAGGCAGGGCAGCACACCAAGGTGATGCCCACGCTCAAGGACATGCGGTATTGTATCGAGATCGCGCAGGATCTGCCGGTCGCGATCAGGTTCGACTAGAGTGAGCATAGGGGGGATTTGCGCGTACTGCTGCTGATCGTGGTTCCTTCTGTCCTGCTCCTGGCCTGTGCCCTGATCGTGCTGTGGATACCCCTGCCGGGTCCCTTTCCTCCCCTGTTCAGCGATGGGCGGAATCTACCGGCCGCCATTATCACCGGCGTCCTGGGGATCGGGATCATCGTCGGGCTGGCCGTCCACGTGGTGTCGTCCTTTCTGCGGGCAGGCCGCGGGCTCGATCCTGCGCTGGAGGCGGTGGGGCTGGTCTCGGAGCGCTACCTGGCCTTTGGGCGGCGGTATCGGGGCGCGGTGGATGGCCGGGACGTCGAGGTGACCTCGCTGCCCGGCTACGGGGTCCGTTCACCCCAGGTGGATCTGAGCGTCGCTGCCGACCTGGGTTTCAGGATGGCGGTGGGACGGCAACGACCGCTGCTGGATTGCCGGGACTGCCCGCTTCTGAATCTGGAGCCACCCGGGTGGGCCGGCCTTCAGGTATATGCCGAGGATGCTGAATTGGCGCGCCGCTTGCTCGAGGACCCGGCGAGCGCGGCTGCGCTCCAACGTCTGATGGATGGCGGTGAGACCCCTGGCCTGGTGGAGGTGTACGTAAAACTCGAGAGGATATGGCTGCGCGTGCGCGCTCAAGCCGTGACGGGGGAGCAGTTCGAACGCTGGTTCGACGATCTCCTGGCCCTGGCGGAGGCGGGGGAGCGGGCGCTGGGCCGTTGATCCGGTGGCCTACCGAAGGGGCGGTTGCTTCGACGTCCCTACGTACGCGAACGCCAGCGACGTAACCGCCGCTGGCGCCCACAACTGTAATTGGCGGGACTGGAAGCTACTCGTCCTTCTTCTTGTCCTTCTTCTTGCCCTTCTTCTTCTTGTCTTTCTTCTTCTTGTCCTTCTTCTTGCCCTTCTCTGCCATCGGACTCTCCTTTCTTCAAGATATGGTTATGTGGCCCATACCGGGCCGGTCGCCTCGGGTATTCCCTACCGCTCTGCTAGGACCTGAGCTAGTTCTTTAGCGCCTTTTTCAGGTCCTTGACCTCGGCCTGCAGGCTTTCCACCTCGGCCGTGAGCGTCTCTATGGTCTTGTTGAGGGCGGCGCTGTCGCCGTTGCCTGATTCGTTTGGTGGCTGCGTCGAATCTTCGGAGGATGGGGCGCCTTCGGGCTGGGAACCGCTCTCTGGGGGCAGCGACATCTCCAGCGCGCTGGCCCGCATCAGGGAGCGCACCCCCGCCACGAGGGCGATGCCCAGAAAGTGGGAGCGTCGCACGCCCAGCGCGTCCACCCAATCGTTGATCTGATCGAGGGTGGTCTTGGGCAC
>CAYUIS010000191.1:0-7420 GCA_964444825.1 uncultured Anaerolineales bacterium
TGCCCACCGGCACGATGGCGTAGCTGCCGGACGGGTAGGGAGACCCGCTGGTGGGTTCATACAGGATGTAGTAGTCGCTGCCGTTCGTGGCGTGCACTCGCACGTAGAAGTGGAAGGCGTCGCGGTCCTTGATCCAGACCGACAGGTCTCGCAGGGGCAGGTTCAGCGAGCCGCTCAATATCGGCCAGGAGATCGCCCTCCAGATGGGGTATTCGGAGTTATGGCCGAATCTCAAGATAAAGGCTTGACAAAAGGTTCCTCCCGTAGGATAATGCGCCCCATTCTTCAGGAGGCCGATATGGCGAAACCATTCAAGGTTAGTGACGACACATTTGAAGCCCAGGTGCTACAGGCCAAAGAGCCCATCCTCGTGGACTTTTGGGCCGCGTGGTGCGGTCCGTGCCGGATGGTCGCTCCGGTCGTAGAAGAGATCGCCGCTACTTACGATGGCCGCCTCAAGGTGGCCAAGATGGACGTGGATACCAGCCCCAACACCCCAGGACAGCTCGGCATCCGCGGTATCCCGACGCTGATCCTGTTCAAGGATGGGATAGAGGTCAAACGTTTGGTGGGCTTCCGCCCCAAAGAGGCGATGGTCGACGAGTTGCTGCCCTACATCGAGGGGACTGAGTAGGGCCTCTCCGGACAGCATCATCCCACCCACGGTGATTGTTCAAAACGAACTGTTCAAAACGAACTTGACACAGTAACCTGGGTGTGGTAGACTGTAGACACAACAGGATAGCAAGACTAGGATCGGGAAGAGTAGGTATCGAAGCGGGGTTCAGAGAGTCGGGCATAAGCTGAGAGCCCGACACCAGCGCCGGTGCTGAATGGGCCCGGGAGTCGCCCGCCGAAACAGGCAAACACACCAGATAGTTTGTCTGGAGTAGTCCGGGCCGGAGACGCCACCGTTATCACGGCTGAGGGTATCGTCCCAAGACAGATGGGACCGTACCTGCACCAATGAGTGAGGCTGGCTCTTCACATATCACGCGCCATCATGGGCGCGTTTTGTGTTTCTAAGGCGAAAAGGGCCTCCTAATCAGGGTGGCACCGCGGGTGTCAAAAAGAGACGCTCGTCCCTGCAGAAAGGGACGGGCGTCTTGTTGTTTACGAGGGAGGGCAGATATGTATCTCACCAAAGTAAGCGTGCACAGCGGGGACTATCCTACAAAACGGTGCTATCCCTTTAGCATCCCCGTGCTCAGGGAACCGTTCGAGCTGACGCTCAGACGGCCGGTGGTGTTTTTTGTGGGTGAGAACGGATCGGGCAAGTCGACCCTGTTGGAGGCGATCACGAAAAAGTGCGGGATCCACATATGGGACAGGCCGAAACGACACGTCGCGCACAACAACCCGTACGAGGATCGCCTGACGGACTATGTCAGCCTGACCTGGACGAACGGCAGGGTCCCAGGATCGCTGTTCAGGGCCGAGACATTCCGCGACCTGGCCGACTTTTTGGACGACGTGGCGCTGTGCGATCCAGGCCGGCTCAAGTACCACGGAGGACGGATCATCAATACGCTGTCACACGGGCAGGGGATTCTGAGCTACCTGAGCGGCCGCTACCAGTTCAAGGGACTGTACCTGCTGGACGAGCCCGAGGCCGCGCTTTCCCCCGCGAGCCAGATCAGGTTCCTGAACCTGCTGCAACGGTTGGAGGGAACGGCTCACGCCCAGTTCATCATAGCCACACATTCACCGATCCTGCTGGCCTATCCTGGGGCGCAGATCTTTAGCTTTGACTCTTCCCCCATCAAGGAGGTAGCCTACGAAGAGACCACACACTATAAGCTTTACAAGGCGTTTTTCAGCGACCGCAGCGCGTTCTTACAGGACCCCCACCCTCCCACTCCCCAGACATCCGAAAGGAGAGAGCTATCGAGAGACGATAACAGAGTTGTGCGAACCGATTTTCCAAATCAATCCACAGAGGAGGTTACGAGATGACACAGTACAAGTATTTCCTAGCTGAGAAGGATATGCCGACGCAGTGGTACAACATCCTGGCGGATATGAAAAAGCCGCCGCCGTTCTATCTTCATCCGGCGACGCTGGAGGTGATGGAGAACCCACCGATGCCGCCGCCCGTGTTCCCGATGGCGCTGATCCAGCAAGAGTTCAGCAAGGAACAGTTCATCGAAATCCCGGACGAGGTGCAGGACGTGCTCAAGATGTGGCGCCCTTCCCCACTCTACCGCGCGGTCCGTTGGGAAAAGGCGCTGGATACGCCAGCCAAGATCTATTACAAATGGGAGGGGGTCAGCCCGCCGGGCAGCCACAAGCCGAACACCGCCGTGGCCCAGTGTTATTATGCCAAGGAAGAGGGGTTGAAGGGCTTGGCGACCGAGACCGGGGCCGGCCAGTGGGGCAGCGCGCTGTGTTTCGCCACGCAGTTCTTTGGCCTGGAGTGCAAGGTGTTCATGGTCACGATCAGCTATCACCAAAAGCCGTACCGGCGCATCATGATGGAGACGTGGGGAGGGACCGTCGTGCCCAGCCCCAGCTCAGAGACCCAGGCCGGTCGCGACATTCTGGCCAAGGATCCAGAGACGACGGGCAGCCTGGGTATCGCCATCAGCGAGGCGCTCGAGTACGCGATGACGCACGACGGGTACAAGTACTCGCTGGGCAGCGTGGTCAACTTTGTGCTGCTGCACCAGACGGTCATCGGCCTGGAGGCCAGGAAGCAGATGGAGATGGCTGGCGACTATCCAGACATTGTCATCGGCTGCGCTGGCGGCGGCAGCAACGCCGCCGGCCTGATCTTTCCCTTCATGAAGGACAAGCTGAATGGCACGAAACCAGACCTGCGGGCGATCTTTGTCGAGTCCACCGCCTGCCCCAGCATGACGCGGGGCACGTATGCCTACGACTGGGGCGACACCGCCAAGACGGGCCCGGTGGCAAAGATGCACACCGTGGGGCACGGGTTCATCCCGGCCCCCGTCCACGCCGGTGGGTTGCGCTACCACGGTATGGCGCCCAGCATCTGCGCCCTGCTGGATCAAAAAGAGGCAGAAGCCCGGGCCTATCACCAGAACGCCGTCCTGGGAGCTGCAGAGGGCTTTGCCATGGCGGAGGGCTTTATCGTCGCCCCCGAGACGGCCCACGCGGTCCAGGCCGTGTACGACGAGGCGATGGCGTGCAAAGAATCGGGCGAGTCGAAGGTGATCCTCTTCAATTGCAGCGGCCACGGCCACTTTGACCTGGCGGCTTACGATGCCTTCCACCGGGAGGAACTGCCCGACTATGCGCTCGAGCAGGAAAAGATCGAACTGGCGTTGGAGGAACTGCCCAAGGTTCCGGCATAACACTTTCAGAGAAACCTGGTTTCTGACCTTCTAGTGCATCGCGGCGGAAATGAGCATCTGGTTCCCTGCTCAAAGGAGATTCCTTCGACAGACTCAGGACAGACTGTCAGATTCCCGTCTGAAGCGTCGTTCTCGCCGCAAAGCCGGGATCTGACGACACTTGTACCTGCGCCACAAGTGCAGGTGTCCCTGGCGAGCACAGAACCAGTTTGGTATTTACGCCCACGCGTACTAGGGTGACAGGTAGACAGGGGGAGCGATCCCCTCGTCTACCTGTGCGCCTGTGGAACGGTCGCACTAGGCCGACCGCAGCTCATAGCCCCGTCCTCGGGGTGCCTTACGCAATGAGCATCCACTGTTGTAGCCCGATTTCGTAAAGGCCGCCCTCGGGGACGAGGACTATGAGCGCTGAATGCGATAGCCCTGCCCCACCAGCCCGCCCGTTAGGTGTATTTGCTCCTGGGGGCACTCTGGTTTTCCGGTCATTGCGAGGGCGCCTTGTGCCCGAAGCAATCTCCCATTCCGCACCGTGGAGATTGCTTCGCTTCGCTCGCAATGACAGGTGCCCCGAACGACAAATGCGCCTCGCCCGTTTCCCCCCTTGCCCACTGATCCACTTCCGTGTACAATCAAAGTATCAACACGACACCGAGGTAGATATGAAGATCACCTACCGTGACAAAGAGTGGGAGTTGAAGGGACGGTGGCGGGTGCGAGAGGCCATCAAGGAGGTTGGTCTGCTTCCCCAAACCGTGCTCGCCGTCCGTGACGGCAAACTCCTGACCGGAGATGTGATGCTGGAGGAGGCGGACGAGCTCAAACTCGTCGCCGTGATCTCGGGCGGGTGAGGTGGCAATCCCACCACACCGCAGCGTAGCGAGGATCGTGGATGAAGTGCCGTAAATGTACACGCCAGGCCGTCTTTAACATGCGCCAGCACAAGCTGGCGCTGTGCGAGGTCCATTACCCGGAGTGGTTCGTCGCCCAGACGGAGCGGGCGATTGATAGATACCACATGTTCGGCCCTGACGCGCGTGTGCTGGTGGCGGTGTCTGGGGGCAAAGACAGCCTGGCGCTGTGGAACGTGCTGCTAGACTTGGGCTACCAAGCCGACGGGCTGACCATCGACCTGGGTATAGGTGGCGCCAACTGCTACTCGGCTGCCTCACGGGCCAAGGTCGAGCAGTTCGTCGCTCAGCGGCCCGAGGCCCGGCTTATCGTGGTGGACATCAAGGCCGAGTACGGGGAGACGCTGCCGGAGGTCGCCCGGCGGGTGCGACGCGGGCAGAACAAGCCCTGCTCGGTGTGCGGCCTGATCAAGCGGCACGTGATGAACCGCGTGACCCGCGACGGCGGTTACGACGTGCTCGCCACCGGGCACAACCTGGACGACGAAGTGGCGGTGCTCTTTGGCAACGTGCTCCACTGGCAGACGGGCTACCTGGCCCGCCAGGCCCCGGTGCTGCCAGCCAGCGGCGACGGGCTGGCCCGCAAGGTCAAACCCTTCTGCCGCCTGTACGAACGGGAGACAGCCGCCTATACGCTCATCAGCGGGATCGACTATATCTATGACGAGTGTCCCCACGCCGTGGGCGCGACCAGCCTGCGCCACAAGGATATCCTCAACCGTATGGAGGAGGAATCGCCCGGGACGAAATTGCAGTTCTATCTCGGTTTTCTGCGCACCCGCAAGGCCGGTTTCTTTAGCGAACGGCCCGAGGAGGTCGAGCTACAGCCCTGCACCAACTGCGGCCAGCCGACCAGCGCGCCAGGGCTGTGTGCATTCTGCCGGTTGTGGAAAAAAAGGGATAGCTAGGCCCGAACTCTTACGTTACGCGCTACGTCGCCAGGAACACCAAATAAGGCCCGGCAGGATACGCACACCCCGTCATGATCATTGCTTGTCCTCATCTCCGTCCTTACCCTCAGCGCCGAACAGGTTGAGCCACTCCTCGACCTCCTGGGGTGAGACAGGCCGATCCCGCTCTGCCTCACCGGTCTCGACCCTGCGCGGCAGGCTCAACTGCAGAGCAAAATCCTCCGAGCGGATCACACGCGCGTGGCGGGCGCGAGCCGCCGCCAGAACCTCTCCATCCGAGCTGACCACGGTCAAGCCACGGGGGTCGCGGGCGCGGCGCAGACGCTCACACAGGATCCCATCCGCCTTACGGCTGGCGGAGGCAAAGACCACCTCCACACCCCCGCCGGAGAGCGGGAGGGAGCGCCCGCCCGGCAGACCGTGGTCAAACACCACCGTGGCGCGCTTTCTTGCGCGCGCACAATAGGTTCGCAGCCGGGCGACCAGCTTGGCCTCGTCGTCGGGGTCTTCCAGGTCCAGGTCGGGCATCTGCCCGATGAGGTTGTGTCCATCAATCAGGAATGGCATCATGCCCCTTTCTGCGGCGATAGTAGCGGCGGGCCTTGACGCGGCTGCCGCACAGGCTCATGCTGCACCAGCGGCGGCTGCGGTTCTTGCTCGTGTCCACAAACATCCAATCGCAGCCCTCCCGGGCGCACTCCCGAACCCGGCCGAGGTCCTCGGACGTCAACAGGTCAGCCGCCGAGCGCACGATAGGCCACAACATCCGGTCCAGATCGTCCCGAGCCGAGACCCACGCCCACTCAAACCCGCCCGCCGACGGACGGATCTCGAGCCGGCTGAGCGCGTCGTAGAGGGCGGCGTTCAAAGCCGCGAGATCTTGCACCTCAGGCCGTCGAAGGACGACAAACGCCGAAAACACCCGGTAGATCATCTCCCGCAGGGCGATGGCACGCTCAAGCACAGCCGTCGCTGCATCGGGGTTGCGGGTTGCGCCAGCCACCAAGGCATCCGCTTCGCCACCCGTGAGGATGCCCGCGTGCCGGCTCCAGGCCACGAGTTCACCATAGGTGCTCAGGTATTCGCGGCGTTGCCTCCCGGCGCGGGCGCTCACCGTGTTGGCAAAGTCCAGACACAAGCACCCTCCGACCAGCTCCAGATTGTCTGCCGTTCTCTTTATCTTGTCCGTCTGACTTCTCCCCTCACGCCACCGCACCTACTTTACCGGCAAAACCGATTTGACAGGTAGAACGGTGAGCGTTATAATGTCACCAGCAATATCATTATAGCAGGTAATACACCTCCTGTCGAGTGCGTTCGATCGTCCACAGGGGTAGAGGAGGAAAAATGGCCTTCAAGACACGCTCGAAAGCACCGTTTTCACCGCTTGGCGTTGGCATCGCCGCCCTCAGCGCGGGCATCACCGCGCTCGTCCTCGCTCACCTCGTTTTGATCGTTTCGTGCTCCCCCACCCCGCCGGACGGGGCACATACAACGACCGCAGACTCAGAGCCGACACCGACGCCAGCAAGCGGTTGGTCCGAGCTGCAACAACGAATACCTTACCCATACAGCACCCCCCTACCCTCCCCAAACGCTACGATCCTGGATGGCACCTACGTCAAGTTCGACCCCAGGTATGCCGACCGCGCCCCGTGCCGGCGCTGCCCACCCTACCCACCCGAGGGAGGGCTGTGGAGACTGGGCCTGGATAAAGGTATCTTTAGGGTATATCACAAGATCAGCGGCTGGCGGACCGTTGGCTCCTATGCCGTCAGGGAGGATCGTATCTGGTTGTTCAATGACCCCCACTGCAACCAGGATACCGGCGTCTACACATGGAAGCTGGAAGACGGCGAATTGACACTCGCCGTTGTCAGAGACGATTGCGCATATGACCTGAGGATGCGGCATTTTACCGAACTCGGATGGGAGAGCTGCCAGCCACCCTCGACCGAAGCAGCCATCACCAACCATTGGGCGGCTCCCGCTGGCTGTGATACGACGATGATTAACCAGGAGTGAAATAGGATGAAGGACAGCCAGATCGCGGCACTGGAGGCACGGGTGGCAGCGCTGGAACAAGAAGCCAAGGCGAGTGGATCCTCCCTCTGCGCGCCCGGAGAGACAACGCCGTAATCGACTTGACTAATCGAGGAAACCGCGCTATCCTTACAGCCAACCAGGGAGTGGTTGGGGCCCGGTGGCTTCCCCGGTCTTCAAAATCGGTGGCGGGTCGCGCAGAGCGGGCCGCGGTGGGTTCGACTCCCATCCACTCCCG
>CAYUIS010000192.1:0-4412 GCA_964444825.1 uncultured Anaerolineales bacterium
GGAAGTCATAATTGAGCTTTACGAACTCTACCGGTTCCAGGTCGAAGGGAGACCAATCCTGCCGCCGGACGAGGTAGCGCAGAATCGCCTTGAGGTTTTGCTTGTTGGCAAACTCCAATACAAAGGTCCCACCGGGGGCGAGAACCTGTGCCGCTCCCTGCAATACCGCCGGCGCACTGGCGGCGTGGTGGATGATGCGTACTGCCGTCACCGTGTCAAAAAGGCCGCGCGCAAAGGGCAAGTCGTAAAAGTCACCGGCGACGTAGATGTACCGGGGTCGACCCCCAGCGCCACCCTCCCCCCATAGTTCCTGGGCCTGGCGCAATTGTGAGAGCGCATAGTCGAAAAACACCACCTCGTCGTAGCCGCTGTAAAGGTCGGCCAAACGCCCATAGCCTGCGCCGATCTCGACCAACCGGCCACCGCTTGGCGGTAGTAAGTGGCGCAGCGCCGCCCGCTCAGCCCCATCCTCGTACTCGCGTCCCTGCCCCCAGAACTCGGTGCGATAGGCAGAGCCCTCATAATCGCAGATTGGAGGCTGAGACATCAGCCGAAGACACTCCGCAGCAGGGCGGCTGCACTGACCAACGTCTGCGGATCGGAAAGCCATTCGACGATAAACTGGCGATAGCCAGCCTTGACCTGGGGCAATAACTCGCGCACCTCGTCCCGGGCTGAACGCGAGATCCGTTGCAGGGCGCTCTGGTTAGCCCCCAGCCACTCCTCGTACGATTGCGCGTCGGCCATCACGTCGGTCAATTCGGCGATGATCCAATCACCAAACACCCTCGAGAAGAGGGTATACCCATCAGGCTCGGAAGCGATCAAGGCCCGCTTTTCCAGCCGCGTGAGGGTCAGATCGGAACGATGATAGAGTTGCTTTAGTCTATTCGAGGAGAAACGCTGCTTCCCGGCCTTTCCCTGACGTGCCAGGAGGGCCAGGGCAGAGAGCACGATCCTCTCGCTATCGTCCGAATGGTGCCAGTAGTCGGCCAGACTTGGGATGGCCTCCTCCCTGAATTCCCGCAGCAGGTATTGTCCTCTATCCTGCGCCGGCATCCCTCTGGCGTGCGCGGCAAAGAGAAAGTGGGCGGCGACCTGGAGAAAGTATGGATGGCGGCCAGCGACGTCGAACACCAGCGCGCGTTCGGTCGGGGTAAAGTGGACGCCGGTATCCTGGAGGAGCTGCTCAAAAAGGGCATCGGCCTCCCCCTCCTCGAAGGCAGGCAGGTTGACGTTGGCAAAGATGTTAAAGAAGGGAGAAGCTCGCACAGCATCAGAGTGGCACAAGGTGATCAGTTCCTGCCGGCTGGCGGTGATCAAGGCCAGGTTATGATGGATCGCCAAAGCACGCAAGCCGTAGAAAAAGTCGGTGTCAAAGTTGGTATTCTCAGTGACGTTTTCGAACTCATCCAAAAGCAGGACCAGGTGAAGGTTGGCCTCATCGGCGAGGTAGAAAAGATCATCCAACGTATAACTGTCGATCTCCTCCTGCACGCTGGCCTGCTCAAACGCGGTTTGAAGCTCCCCGTCATCCAGCTTCCGCGCGACCCGGCGCAAAATCCGGGACCAAAAACGGGTGGGGGTGGTCCGCTGATTCACCATCTGCAGATCCGCATAGACAAACAGATAACGAGCTGGGTCCAGCCCGCGGGCGGTTACCGTGGATGGATGCGCGATGTAGTAAAGCAGGGAGGTCTTGCCCGTACGCCGCTCGCCGACGATGGAACTGGACTCGAACTCGGCGTTCAGCAGGCGGGTATAGACCTGCTCGACCTCGGCCCGCCGGCCAAAGAAACGGGATGGATTTGAGATGGGATTGCCATACGTGAAAGGGTTGATGGACATATCTATCCTTTCGTTATGTCAAGATCTATCCTCACACTGGAATCGCTGGCCGCATATGCGAGGGCCGGACAACATCCTTCGAGATTCTGGGATGTGAGACGAGGCCAGATTGCATCAATGGCAGCGCTGGATGGCGTAGGTGTATCAAGAGGGCTGGGGACCCTTGTCGGGGTCGCGCTCGGTGTGGGCGTGGGGGTCGATGTTGGGGTCGATGTTGGGGTCATAGTTGGCGTATGCGTCGGCGTCGCGGTAGGGGCCGGGGTATTGGTCGGAATCTGCAGGGTCGCCTGCTCCTGAGCGCTCTTGGTCTGGAGCGCTGCCAGTTCCGCCCGAACATCGCCAGCGGCGCCTCGCGCAACCAGGGTCTCCAGGGCCGCAATGGTGCCCGAGATGGCCGTCACGGTGGCCTGGCTCGCACGCCTGGTCTGCTCTGCATTGCGCCAGACGACCGCGGATAGACCAATCAACAGCAACACCAGTCCAGCCGAGACTCCTACCGACGCCCAGCGCACCCAGTCGCGCCCGGCCGGGAGGGCTGCTTCCCCGGCAAGCGAGATGCTGCTTTTTACCCATTCCAGCCGCTGGTACTGGTCCACCCACAGGCGCATCAAGTCCACGGTGAAGACGTAGCCACCGTCGGCGAGGCGCAGCACTTCCCGCCTCACCAGTTCCTGCAGCGCTCGGCCAATCCCACGGCGAGCGACCTCTATCCCTTGTGCAGAGAGGCCCGAGCGCAGATGATCGATACTGATCGGCCGGTTGTTCCCTCGCATCAGGTCGGTCAGCGCTGCCAGGACCACCTTGGCGGCGTCGGAAGCCTCCTCCCAAGCATATTGGAGGCTGGCCATCCCCTGCTCTGCCGCCTCCCCAAGGACCGCCTCCACGTCTGAGGGCATCACCTCATCACCGCCTTGGCGGGTCCAGCGGGCAAACAGGCGGTTGCACACCAGTTGCGTGTAATACGGATGCCCGTGGGTGACGTCCAGAATACGCGCCACCGCTCCGGGCGCGACCCGGTAGTGCTCCTTTACCGGCTCGGTGATGAGGGCCTCGGCTGCCTCCCGGCCGAGAAAACTGATCTTTTTGTACTGGCACAGATTAAACAGCAGCGCAAAATCCTGGCGCATCTCCTCCAACCCGCTGCCCATAGAGAAAACAAAGGTAAAACGGGGATGGTACTGGATCAGGCTGCGCAAAAGATCAAAGACCCGAGGTTCCAGCCGCCCAGCTTGCACCTGCTCGTGTAGACGGGCGGCCTCGTCCAGCATCAGCAACAGGTGACCATCCCCCAGGGCCTGCAGGGCATGATCGAGAAAGCCATCCCGGAAACATCCCTCCGGGTCCCGGCGGAAGTCCTCACGGGAGGGGATGCTCAACCCGATACCCTTGTGCTGGCGGAGCACTCGGACGGCCTGGCGGGCCACACCCCACAACATCTCGCCCAGGCCCTCGAGCGAAATCCCCTGGAGGTCCACAAAGACAGGCACGTAGCGAGGATCGAGGTGGCGCTCCATCTGATAGAGCACCGAGGTTTTGCCCGTGCGCCGCCCTCCAAAGAGGACGATGGCGTTATCCTGGTAGCGCCCGACCAGGGTTTCCTTGACAAAACGGAAGACGTCCTGGCGACCAAAGAACATCTCCGCGTCCCGGATAGGGTTACCGGCGATGTACGGATTAACAGGTCTTGAATTCAAGGCAAGGGCAGTCCATCCGGAAGACTCTCGATCTGCACTTTCAGCGGCTGAATGGCCCCTCGGAGTTCCTGCACCACCGGGTCGAGCCCAGACTCACCCAACTTGATACGCACCGGCACGGTCATCTGGATGGGGATGGTCTGGTTGACGGGCACGCTCATAAGCACGGGGATGGTCTGGCTGACCGGTACGAGCATGCTGAGCCTGATCGGGAGCTGCATACCGGTAGGCAGGGAAAGGGAGACAGCCCCATTGATCGACCCCCCTCCGCCCGGCAGATTGAAGCTAGCCGGCATGTACAGCGGCACCGGCGCATTCAACACCACGGTCGTATCCTGCTCGATGGGCAACTGAAAGTCTATGGGCAGTGGCTGGTCGAGAGGCAGATCAAACTGGATGGGAATAAGTTCGTTTATCTGCACCGTTGTGTCGATCGTGGCCTCGCCCAGCCCGATGAACGCATCGTCCAGGCCGGTCAGCAGCGGCTCGACCATTCCGGTCTTGAGCGCAAAGGTGGCCCGCAGGGCGGGTATGCTCACCACGAGCAGCACAACGACCAGGACAAAGTTGACGACGAACGAGAAGAGAATGGCAATGTCCTTGAACGCATCCCAGAATTTCTTAAGCCGTTCCATCGCTCGACCTCCTTAATGCTGGTAGAACGCCAGGCTGGTAGACGATATGTGGGGAGACCGAATACCGCCCCAACGACCAGTTTAGCATCATTGGACAAAAAACACAACCTGGACAGGGCCAGCGTATATGGTAACCGCATTTAGCGCTCCTAGCCCTCGTCCCCGAGGGCGGCCTTCACGAAATCGAGCTTCAACAGGGGATTCTCGTCGCGCAAGGCGCCCCCGAGACGGGGGC
>CAYUIS010000192.1:4512-7374 GCA_964444825.1 uncultured Anaerolineales bacterium
GGGGATTCTCGTCGCGCAAGGCGCCCCCGAGACGGGGCTGAGAGCTGTGTCTCGGCCGAGGCCTTTTACACGCCGCGCATCAGTGCCCACTCGCGGGAAAAGGTGTAGGCCGCCAGCAGGATGGCAACGATGGCATAAATAGCGGCCGCCGTCCACGTCAGCACCAACACCCCGGGCATCACCCCGCCGCCGAACAGATCCCGCATCGCCACCAACACCCCTACCATCGGCAACGCGTACACGGCCCTGGGAGGGTTGTTGCCTACCGCAAAGGTCGCCACCAGCGCCAGCCCGGGCAGGAGCAACTGAATAGCGGCCAGGAAAAGATTCGACTCGCGATAGCTCTTGGCAAAGGTGCACACCGCCGCCACCAGGCCGTTCGCCATGGTCATCAGCGGCAACATCAACAACATCAGCCACACCAGCGCCAAACCCAGATTGCCCAACTGAGCGGCTCCGAATGGGACCAGGCCGCCGCTCGTCTCCGCCGGCAGAATCGACAGGAAGAATACATAGGCCAGGCTGTCCAGCGACCACAGCCCAATGGTGATGGCGGACACGATGATGCTGACGGTGATTTTACCCAGCACAATCCCGATCCGGCTGGATGGGGTGATGAGCAAAGGCTCCATCGTATGCCGCTCCTTCTCCCCGACGGTCATGTCGGCCATCAGCGTCAGGCCACCGCTAAAGACCCACGAGACCACGGCCATGGTCAAAAAGATGCTGGCAAACAGGGACGAGGGTGCACTGCCCGCCACAACCGGCGTGGCGGCAATGCCCATCGTTGCCGTCGCCCGGCGCTCCAGCCGGATGGGGTTGATCCAGGCCTGGTCCAAGCCCCGTTCGGACAGCCGATCGGCCAGCACCTCCTGCTCATACGCACGCAGCGCCTGCTGTATGGAGGTGACGGCAAAGTCAGGCAGCCAGCCACTGCGGCTGCTGGTCAGCGTGAGCGTAACCGGTTCCTCAGCCCGCAGCCGTGCCGGCGCATCGGAGGGGACCTCGAGCACGGCCATCAGATCCCCGCTCTGCAGCGCCGCCTCTAGATCCGAGGGCGCATCGACCAACTGAAGCAGGATTTGGTCATCCAGCTCGGCCACCAAACCCGGCAGTTGGTCCCCATTGACGAGCACAATGGGAAGTCCATCGCGGGTCTGGCGGACGATCTGCCACACCACAAACGCCCCGCCGACCGCGCCGAGCAAGGGCATCAGGAGCGGCGTGGCGAAAAGGAACAGGAGCGCCCGCCGGTCGCGCAGCAAATCTCGGGCTTCCTTGGCAAAGACATAGCGCAGGACCTTAAGCATCTAGGCTCACCTCGGGATGTTCCCGCTCCCAGAACTGGTAATGGCGTGCCCAATAGACAAGAACCATTTGTGTTGACCTCCCGCTTGTTGCTGAATTCTACCCTGCCCAGTCGCGGCGTGCAAGTCATCGCTTTTCCTGCACCCTGATTTTGCTTTTGACTTCTCCCCAACTTGGGACTATACTAACACCTGCCAAACGAGAAACGCCTCGCGACTCCGACCAGTCCGAGGCGATGACCAGGACGGTAGGCGTTTCCTGGTAGCCGACATCATAGGACATAGCCCGCTGGCCGTCAAGGTTGGCGGGTGTTTGTGTTCGGGAAGACGACGATTCTTGCCATTGCAGAAGGTAAGGCTATGAGGATTGAGTTCACGACAAGTACCTTGGGAACAGGCTCCTGATGTTATTCGAGAGGCGGCACGTCGCACAGGCGTATCAGTTTTCTCTGGAAGAAGCTCACTCCAGATGCGCTTGAGACGTTGCTCCTATACGGCGGACTGTACTTTGTTGCCGGACGACCTGTACCCGAGCAGAAGACCAGAGTAGCAATTGACGACTTCCGAAGCTCCATGTACCAAGTGACGATGTGGGACGAGTTCATTGAAACTTGCAGGAGGTTGGCTCAAGAAGGAACTGGGGCGGATTCACTACAATCGGAGACACAAACCGCGACATCCCGCGCCGAGGGAGGTATGGAGGTAACGTCCCTCGGCGACGGCGCGGGCGGGTGAGCTCAATGCCGATCAGCACGCGGGTAGGAGCAAGCTGAATGCCTGTTGGTGTTCAGTACGCGGTCATATTCATGAATAACAAGGATAGGAATCAGTGAGAGAACGTGAAGGGCTATCGGTAGAGGATGTGCGTCAGTTGAGTGAGCAGCTTGAAGTAATCAGGCGCAAGGTGCTGATCGATATAGATGATCTGACCTCGACTTACGCAGCATATGATCCGTCATTGGACATTCGAGTTACCTGTATGTCTCGGCTGCTTGGAATTCTCACCTCGACATACCTCGCCTTGACTTTCGTCCATAGGAGTCTTTTGCGTCCAGCTTGGTGGCGCGCATTTGCCAAACATGCAAGCCGAGCAGACATTGAAACCACAGTGGACGGTTTCTCTGACTTTTCCAAAATAGCATTCGTTCATCAAATATTCTCGTGCACGGAGAGTGCATTTCGTGTTTTTCTGAGGGCAATTGACTCAACTGCATGTAACAACGGAACCGCGCAGTTTAAGTCCATATATGAGTGCTTGTTAAGGTCGAAGCTTTCAGCCTATCCACCCGAAAGCATTGAGCTTCTGGATTTACTCCGACTCATACGGAATACAGTACATAACAACGGCGTGTATTTCCATCGTACTCGGGTTAGTGAAGCAGTTGTTTGGCAAGGGAAAAAGTACGAGTTTAGACATGGGCTTCCTGTCGACTTCACCAAATGGGACTTCTGCTTGGAAATCTCGGACGAAGTGAGGAAACTGCTTGGAACGGTAGCTAATGACCCGAATCTTAAAGCCGCCAAGAAACCTATTATGGATCCTTTTGCTGTTCAT
>CAYUIS010000193.1:0-7262 GCA_964444825.1 uncultured Anaerolineales bacterium
TACCTGAGGCTTGGGGTGGTCCAACGTGGGGCGGAGGTGCCCACTGTCTCTATCGGTGGAGGAGCCGGATGATGAGGTTAAGCAGGATCGTCAGCAGGATGCTGATGACGATAGAGCTGGCGAGCGGGACCATACAGGTGAAACCAGGCCGTTCGATACGGATGTCGCCCGGCAGTTGACCCAGGAACGACACCTTCGAGAGCAGCCACACCAGCCCTCCCAGCACCAGCAGCGCGACGCCGATCACCATCAGCCACTTGCCCATCATCTCCAGCCCGTTCATGCCGCTTGCTCCGTCTGTCACAACAGCGTCGGCTGTTCCGGTTTCTTGTAGGGTAGGTCGAGGTGTTCGTAGGCGCGGGCCGTCGCCATTCGCCCGCGGGGTGTGCGATCCACAAAGCCCAGTTGAAGCAGATATGGCTCGACGACATCCATGATGGTGTCCGACTCCTCGCTGATGGCGGCAGCGATGGTGTCCAATCCCACCGGCCCGCCGTCGAATTTCTCGATGATGGTGTGCAGCACGCGCCGGTCCAGGTCGTCCAGTCCTCGCTCGTCTACCTCGAGCAGCGCCAGCGCCTGGCGGGCCACCGCGGAGGTGATGTGCCCGTCGGCCCGTACCTGGGCATAGTCGCGCACGCGCCGGAGCAACCGCAGCGCCACCCGAGGCGTGCCCCGACCGCGCCGGGCGATCTCTGTCGTGCCCCCGTCGTCTATCTCTACCTCCAATACCCGCGCGGCGCGGCTCACAATCGTCTCCAGTGCCTCCTGCTCGTAAAAGTCCACTCGGAACATGGCCCCAAAGCGGGCGCGCAGTGGAGCGGTGAGCAGTGCCAGGCGGGTGGTCGCTCCCACGATCGTAAAACGCGGCAGCTTGAGACGGAGGGAGCGAGCGCTGGGTCCTTTGCCGATCACAAAATCGAGGGCAAAGTCCTCCATCGCCGGGTACAGGATCTCCTCGACGACCCGTCCCAGGCGGTGCACCTCGTCGATAAAGAGCACCTCTGTCTCGCGCAGGTTGCTCAGAATGGCGGCCAGATCGCCCGCCCGCTCGATAGCCGGTCCAGAGGTGATCCGGATGGGCACTTCCATCTCGTTGGCGATGATGTGGGATAGCGTGGTTTTGCCCAGTCCAGGCGGGCCGTGTAGCAGCACGTGATCGAGCGCCTCCCCCCGCTTTTTTGCCGCCTCGATCAGGATGGTAAGGTTCTCCCGCACCCGGTCCTGGCCGGTCAGGTCGCCCAGACGTTGGGGACGCAGGGCTCGATCGAGCATGATTTCCTCTCCCTCCTGTGGCCGGGGGGAGATGATTCGTTCGTCGCTTCTGTTGTCCATCTCAGGCTTCTCAGGACAGAATTATACACCAAAAGCGCCCAACTGGGTAAACGACAGATCCACGCTCTTTAGGGCTATCGCGTTTGGCCGACCTGCTCAGTCTGGATCGCCAGATCCAGACTTTTGGCAGGCTCAATCTTTGGATCTGGTGATCCAAAGGGAGCAGAGCAGGTCAGCATCCACGACCATGGAATCCTGCTCTTCCAAATGGGATCACCCTGCCACGCTCTTTGACAAGGCGCAATCTCGGGGGTACAATTCAAACCCTTGAGGTCCCTGGCTAGAGTCTCGATTCTCCGGGAGGTGAGGTGTGACGCCAGAGGTGCATATTTCGAGCCATCCGTTGGTCCATCACAAGATGGCCCTGCTGCGTGATCCCCGTACCGACCCCAAAAAGTTCCGTGAACTGCTGCGAGAGGTGGCGGGCCTCATTGTCTACGAGGCCACGGCAGACCTGGCGACGGAGGAGGTACCGGTCACCACGCCGTTGGCACAGACCAAGGGCCGGAAGTTGTCTGAGCGGGTAGGGCTTGTCCCCATCCTGCGTGCTGGGCTGGGGATGGTGGAGGGGATATGGAACCTGATGCCCAACACCGAGGTGTGGCACATCGGTCTCTCGCGTGACGAAGAGACGTTGCAGCCGGTGGAGTACTATAGCCGCTTGCCGGGCGGTTCCACCGTGGACGTCTGTCTGATCCTCGACCCGATGCTGGCTACGGGGGGATCAGCGGTGGCAGCAGTTGATATTCTCAAACGTTGGGAGGCCAGGCGCATCAAGTTCGTGGGTGTCCTCGGGGCGCCTGAGGGAGTGCGCCGTTTGACCACTGCCCATCCTGACGTGCCCATATACCTTGCTGCCATGGACGAACGACTGAACGAGAACGGCTACATACTGCCTGGTCTGGGGGATGCGGGGGATCGGCTGTTCGGCACCGGGTAGTGAACCGGCAGTCTATAGTCCATTGACAAATGACATTGTATATCCTGGTCCTCTCTGTAGCATTCCTCCTGTCGCTAGGCCTCACACCCATCACTCGTCGTCTGGGCCATCGTCTGGGCATCGTCGACCGGCCTGGAGGCCGCCGCACCCACCGGGGCGAGATCTCGCGGATGGGTGGCGTGGCGCTGCTCGTCGCCTTTGTGCTGGCCCTCGGTGCGGCGGCGTGGCGTGGTGATCTCACACGGGGCTACAGCGCCGGCGATTTCACGCGGCTGAGCGGTCTACTGATTGGGGGGCTGGCCGCGTGTGTATTCGGTCTGGTGGATGATCGCCTGGATCTGCCGCCGGGCCCACAGTTTTTCTTCCAGTTCCTGCTGTCCCTGGTCGCCCTTGGGACGTTGCTCTGGCTGGAACGTTTTACGGTGCCCACGTTGGGACTGGTGGCATTGAGTGACTATGCGTGGGGTCCGTGGCTCTACGTTCCTCTGACCATCCTGTGGGTGATGGGGATGATGAACACCGTCAATTGGCTGGATGGACTTGATGGCCTGGCCGCCGGGGTGGGCGCGATTCTATGCCTGGTGCTGGCGGTCCACATGCACCGGGTGGGGCAGCCGAGTGTAGCCCTCCTGCCGCTCGCCCTTCTGGGTGCGCTGCTCGGTTTTCTGCCCTACAATGCTTTTCCTGCCCGTGTCTTCCTGGGGAGCGCTGGGGCCTATTTCTTGGGCTATGGTCTGGGTAGCCTGGGGCTCATCGCGGGTGGTCGCGTGCCTACCGTGTTGCTCGTTATGGGGCTGCCGGTCGTGGATGTGGCCTGGCAGATATTCGATCGCTTGCGCCACCGCCGGTCTCCGACCCAGGCTGACCGGGGCCATCTTCACTTTCGTCTGCGCGATCTGGGGTTGTCGGAGCGGGCGATTGTCTTGACCTACTGGGGATTCTGTGCGCTCTTTGGGGTGCTGGCCCTCATCATATCGTCGTGGCTCTACAAGCTGATCGCGCTGTTGACGATCGGGATCGTGGTAGTGATTGTGCTGGCCTATCTTTCCCGAGATGAAGGCAACGGGGTGTGAGCACCTCAGTACCTATCGCAAAACGGCTCTAGCCCCCATCCTCGGGGCCGAAAAACACCCCCGGAGACACGGGTTTGAGCGGCCAGGTTCTTGCCTCCTGCTTCTCTATTTATGCCACGTAATCGACCTGGTATCCTTTGACCCGTTCCAACACCTTTTCGGTCATCGAGATCAGCAGTGCAAAGGGTAGATCGATCGCGATCGTGATGGCGCACATCGTCGTCAGCCACTGCACGCCGATGGTGAGCGGGTTGGCCAGTCCCGCGATGATGGCCGGTCCCAGCCCTATCAGCCAGATCGCCGCGCCGGTGAGGAGCAGGAATAGGATCACCGGCCCCCATGCCTGGCGGTCGGCTCGACTGGGCAGCATCGTATTGCTCACGCTAAAGACCACATAGGCCCAAATCCAGGCGTCAGGTGCTCTCAGCGCCCTCGCCAGCTCTGCCAGAAAGCTGCTCCAGTCGCTGTCGGCCAGCGCCCCTTTTATCGTGTCCAGCCCGAACACCCAGTATCCGGTCAGCAGGATGGTGAAACATCCGGCTATCAATGGGGCCACCCCGATCAGGGTGGCCCGTACGGCATCCGTCTTTTCGATTGGGACAAAGCCCAGTTGGATTCGCTCTCCCGCACGTTTCGGCCGGATAGAGATACGCCCCACACGAATCCCGAGCAGCACGGCCGCGAGCGCGTGGCTCAGTTCGTGGACGATAATGCCTGGCAGCAAAGGCAGTGCGTAGAGCACGACTGCTATCTCGGAATCGCCGGTGAACAGCATCATGACACCTTGCAGATGCCGGTGAATCCATCGCTCCACCAGGAGTAGAAGCGCCATCGTTGCTGCCAGCCCGAGGAACGGTGTCCAGGTCATTCGTGGAGCCCACGCTCGATGGATGAGTCTAGCTAGAGTCTGTGGAAGGTGGATGTGTCATCGGATTCAAATAGTAGGACGCAGATGGCGCAGATTTATTACAGCATCGGCCACCAACAGGTCGGCAAAGTACTCACCAACCAATTCACCGTCATAGTAGACATTAATGCGTGCCTCTTGGATCGCGTCCAGCCCCAATCTACGCAGTTCAATGGCCATCGCGCCTCTGTAGATCTTTTCGAGAAAACCATAGTCAAGCGCGTGATAGACTGTGTAGAACCCCTTGATGATCGATTCTGTTATGTCAGTGTGCTTAAAGCCCAGAGGACTCTTCTCTCAAAAGGAAAAAACAGCGTGTGTCTGCGTTCGTCTGCGTCCGATCCTCTGCATAGTGGCTCCACACAGTCTTTGGCCACGCTTTCTACTTTGCCTTTGCTGCGCCTTTTACGATAGCTGCAAAATCGTCGGCCCGCAGGCTGGCGCCGCCGACGAGTGCGCCATCGATGTCTGGTTGGACCATGAACTCGGCAGTGTTGCCCGGTTTGACGCTGCCGCCGTACTGGATGCGTACAACGGCCGCCACGTCTTCGCCGTACATCGTGGCGATCGTCTTGCGCACCGTGCCGCCTATGATTCCGTTGGCTCCTTCGCCGGTTGCCGGTAACCCGGTGCCGATGGCCCAGATCGGTTCGTAGGCAATCGTGATGGTGCGCGCCTGCTCGGCGCTGATGGATTCGAAAGCCGCCTGCACCTGGCCACCCACAAAGACTTCCGTCTCGCCCGCCTGGTTTTGTTCGAGGTTCTCGCCTACACACAGAATAGGTTTCAGGCCGTGGGCCAGTGCTGCGTGCAGCTTTTTGTTCACCATTTCGTCCGTCTCGCCAAAGAGCGTGCGGCGCTCCGAGTGGCCGATGATGACATAGTCACATAGCCCTTCCAGCATCTGAGGGCTGACCTCGCCGGTAAAGGCCCCCTTCTCTTCCCAGTGCATGTTCTGCGCCCCCAGACCGATGGCCGAACCGGCCAATGCCTCACGTACGGCCGCCAGGGCGGGGAAGGGAGGGCACACGGCCACATCGCAGCCTTTGACGTTCGCCAGCGCCGTTTGCAGTGACTCTACCAGCGCGACAGCCTCCTCGATGGTATTGTGCATCTTCCAGTTGCCGGCAATGAATGGTTTTCGCATAGTTGTCTCCTACTTGTCCGCCAGTGCCACCACGCCGGGTAGCGCTTGGCCTTCCAGGAACTCGAGGCTGGCGCCGCCGCCCGTGGATACGTGCGTCATCCTGTCCACCAGTCCTGCCTGGCGCACAGCCGCCGCCGAGTCGCCGCCGCCGATGATGGTCACTGCGTCTAGATTAGCGAGTATCTCGGCCACCGCAAAGGTCCCCCGCGCAAAGTTTTCCATCTCGAACACCCCCAAGGGACCGTTCCAGACGACGGTTTTGGCCCCGCCCAGGGCCGACTCAAAGGTCGGCACCGTCTTGGGGCCGATATCGAGAATACGCCACCCGGCGGTGACCTCGTTGGGGGCCACGACGCGGGTGTTGGCGTCGTTGTCGAAGGCATCGGCGATCACCACATCCACCGGGAGGATCAACTGCCCTGGGGCGCCCTTGAGGAGCGATTGGGCAACCGATACCGCCTCTTCCTCTATCAGGCTGTCGCCCACCTCAAAGCCCATAGCTTTGAAAAAGGTGTTAGCCATTCCCCCGCCGATCAGCAATCGGTCGCACTGTTTCAACAGGTTCTCGATAACGCCTACCTTGTCAGAGACCTTGGCGCCGCCCAGAATGGCGACATAGGGATGCTCCGGGTTCTGCACTGCCTGGCCGAGGAACTCGAGCTCCTTCTCCATCAAGAAACCGGCCACGGCCAGCAGATAGTGCGTCACGCCCTCGGTGGAGGCGTGGGCGCGATGGGCTGAGCCGAAAGCGTCGTTCACGTAGACGTCGGCCAGTGCGGCCAGTTGTCGGGCGAATTCGGGATCGTTCTTTGTCTCTTCCGGGTGGAAACGGGTGTTCTCCAGCAGGATGACGTCGCCGGCTTGCGTAGCCTGAACGGCTGTCTCGACCTCCGGTCCCACGCAGTCGTCAAGCTTGCTCACCGGGTGATCCAGCAGCTCCGACAGGCGCACTGCCACCGGGTCCATCTTGAGCTCCGGCACGACCTTGCCCTTGGGCCGGCCCAGGTGCGAGCACAGGATCAACGCTGCGCCTTGATCCAGTAGGTAGTTTAGGGTGGGCAGAGCAGCTCGAATACGGGTGTCATCCGATACGGCCCCTTCCTTCAGCGGCACGTTAAAGTCCACCCGCACCAGTACCCGCTTGCCGCCCACGTCGATATCACGGACGGTTTTTTTGTTCATTATTTTTCCTTGGGGAACAAGGTCACAGGCAGACAAGTGTCCTCATATTGGCCGTGGGGGCCCGGCGTCGCTCTCGGTCCGCTCACTTGGTTCCTTGTCTACCTGTGTCCCTTCGCTCTCTACAGGCCCTTATCCACCATCAACTTGGCCAGGTCGCACAGGCGCACCGAGTAGGCCCACTCGTTGTCGTACCAGCTCACCACTTTGACCATCGTGCCCGCTATCGTCATCGTTAAAAGGCCGTCCACGATGCTGGAACGCGGGTCCCCCTTATAGTCCATAGAGACCAGGGGTTCCTCGGAGTAGCCCAGGATACCCTTCATCGGTCCCTCAGCGGCGGCTTTGAAGGCCGCGTTGACCTCTTCGGCGGTGGTTTCCTTCTCTACCTCGGCCACAAAATCCACGATGGAGACGGTGGGAGTGGGAACACGCAGGGCAAAGCCGTCGAACTTGCCCTTCAGCTCTGGGATGACCAATGCCAGCGCCTTGGCCGCTCCGGTGGAGGTGGGGATAATGTTCAACGCTGCCGCCCGTGCTCGCCTCAGGTCGCTGTGCCCCAGGTCCAGGACTCGTTGGTCGCCGGTGTAGGAGTGGATGGTGGTCATCAATCCCTTGACGATGCCAAAGTTGTCAAAGACGACCTTGGCCGGCGGGGCGAGGCAGTTGGTGGTGCAGGAG
>CAYUIS010000194.1:0-7260 GCA_964444825.1 uncultured Anaerolineales bacterium
GACCCTGTCCTTGACCGGACAGGACAAGGGCTGGGAGCGCTAAATGCGATAGCCCAGGGCCGCGAGACCCTGTATCCCTTCCATACTTGGCAACCCTGCCACTTGAAGTAGAATGTGCCTGCACCGGTACCATTACGGCCTTCGGATAGGTAATTGGGCCCATCAACGGACACGGAGAGGAAAGATCATGAAGGAACACGAACCATTCATCCGGCAGTGCATAGACCTGGCGATCATCGCGGGGAAAAAAGGCAACCATCCCTTTGGAGCCCTCCTCGTGCACGATGGCGAGGTGATTTTGACGGCGGAGAACACGGTCAAAACCGACGATGATACCACCCGCCACGCGGAGCTTAACCTGGTGGTCAAGAGCGTGCGGGCCTTCCCCGAGGAGGTGCTGCGGGAGAGTACGCTCTACACCAGTACAGCGCCCTGCCTTCTGTGCACCGCCGCGATCTGGAGCGCGGGCATCACCAGGATCGTCTACTGTGTTTCGTACGAGACGTTTGCCACGTTCGCTTCAGATAGCTACCGCTATATCCCGTGTGGTGAGGTGTATCAGCGTCTGGGAACGGAGGCAGAGATAGTCGGCCCCATTCTGGAGGAGGAGGGGCTCAGCGTCTACCAGTATTGGCCAAAATAGGTGCGATGCACCTGAGGGTGCGTTGCATCTGCTGACTGTGGTCCCAAACAGGATTGCCCGCGGGTGCTCCTATTTGGCTGACTACAGCAGGGCGTTTTGCCTTCAACTGTGAATCCAGGTACAATGTGAATCAGGCCATACGTGGGGTCGGTTGTCTCTCCCGCGTAGGGTGTCGGCGGCCCTTACAGATGCGTCGGTGGAAGAATGTGTATGGAAGAGACTCCAGGCATCGAGAAAGTCTATACCAAAGTGAATCTCTACGCTCAGAAAAGCGACGCTGCCTATTGGCGGACGCGGCCTTACCACGAGCGTCTTGCAGCGTTGGAGGAGATTCGGCGAGAGTATCATCGCTGGAGGTATGGTGCTGAACCAAGACTACAGAGAGTTTGTACGATCGTTAGACGATAACCACGTTCGGTGCCTAGTGATCGGTGGCTATGCCGTTGCGCTGCACGGGTATCCGCGTTATACCAAGGATATCGATATCTGGATTGAGATGAGTCCGGAAAACGCAGTGAACATGATCAAAGCGCTGGAGCAATTTGGGTTTGGGTCACTGGGGTTGCAGGTAGAGGATTTCCTGATACCCGACCAGGTCATTACCGGGTCGTCGCTCGATGGATGCGCCTGCTGCCCAACTTGGTCAGTGCCGAGATCGTGCCCGGTGCGGGCCACATGATGGTCCACCCGCAGCCATGCTGGGTGATGGACCGGATCCTGGCCTGCTACGAGCGGTATGCGGTGTAGGCGAATCCTCCGGGCCGCGACGCTGGGATCGGGACCACATGCAGATTGATGTTGTGGTGTTCGATCTGGACGACACCCTGGTCGACACGTCCTCACTGTTGATCGCTCCGCTGGAGATCGAGGCCGCCAGGCGCATGGTGGAACTGGCGCCATCCCTGCCTGAGCCGGACGAGTTGGCCGCTCTGGTGATGGAGCTTCGCAGGACCGATCCCAGACTGGTCGAGCAGGAACTCGTGCGGCTCTTGCCTGGCGTGACGGAGGAGGCCCTAGAGGCCAGGCGTCAGGTGTTTACCGGTCTGACGCCTCGTCGCCTGTCCATTGATCCCAGGGTCGAGCGCCTGCTCCGGGAGCTGCACGACCGTTCTACTCTGTACCTGCTTACGGAGGGGGACCTCGATTTCCAGAGTGCCAAGATCGACCACCTGGGGGTCCGTTCGTTTTTCAGGGAGATCGTGATCGCACCTCCCGGACCGGAGTCCAAACACGAGGCGCTGGCGTCGTTGCTCGAAAGACGTCGCCACCCGCCCGGTTCGGTGGTCGTTGTGGGCAACTGCCTGGACAGGGAGATACGGGCCGGGAACCGCTTGGGGGTCACGACGGTCTGGATCAGGCGCGGTGAGGGCAGCGCCGCGCTTTCGGATGAGCGGTCGGGGCTCCCGGACTATACGGTAGGCGACGTGAGTGAACTGTGCGAGGTTTTCGATCACCTCTGCCGATGAGACCCTAAAGGTTTAGCGTAAGGTCTTTACAACAAAACAACTGACGGTTATGAGATTTCTACCAAAACAATCACCTTATGAAAACCTTTAGGGTCTTGACGCATATCGTTCCAAGGAGAGTACAATGCGATTCAGGGTTGTGAGCGTTTCTGTCCTTCTGATCCTGCTGGTGACGCTGTCGTCGACGCCGCATGCTTTTGGAGAGGGCTTGCGCCGTCCATTGACGGTGTCCGTGGATCAGCCAGGCTTTCAGGCGGACGTCCCTGTCCACGCGGATGTCCGGGCGGCGTTGGGCGAGACCTCGACGGCGCGCGTTTTCGTCAACCTGCGGGCGCCCGATGGGGTGGGATCCTCGGCCGGGGATCAGGCCGCCGTTATCGCCTCGATCCAGGATCGGGTGCTGAGCCAGTTGCCCGTGCACAGCTTTCGCCTGATCCACCGTTACCGCCACGTCCCTGCGCTGGCCGGGACGGTCACCGTGGCGGCCCTTGATCGTCTGGCGCGCGACCCCCTCGTTCACTCGGTGCAGCTCGACGAGCGAGTGCACGGGCACGACTCGGGCAGCCTGGCAGCGATGGGGGCCGACGTGCTACACGATGTCTATTCCATCACCGGGTCGGGCGTGACCGTCGCCGTGCTCGATACGGGCGTCGACACCGGTAACGCCGACTTTGCGGGACGCATCATCGCCCAGCAGTGTTTCACCGATGGCGATTGCCAGCCCGGCGACGTCGACCAGAGCGCCAGCGCTGAGGACCTCAACGGTCACGGCACCAACGTCACCGGCATCATCGGGTCCAGCGGGACATCTGACCCGAACACCAAGGGTTTTGCGCCCGCCGTGGATATCGTGGCCGTCCGTGTCCTGGATCGGAACAACGGCGGTTGGGTGGCCGACTGGGTGGCGGGCCTGGACTGGATCTATGATAACCGGGCCACGCTGAACGTAGACGTCATCAACGCGAGCCTGGGCACCTATGCCCTCTATACAGGCAACTGCGACCCGGATTGGCCCACCGTGGCCAGCATCGTCGGTCAACTGGTCTCGGGCGGCGTGACTATATTTGCCTCGACCGGCAATCAGGGCAGTGCGACCTCCCTGGCCTCGCCGGCCTGCAACTCGGGCGTCGTCGGGGTGGGGGCCACCTTCGACGGCAACCTGGGACGCCAGCCCTCCAGCGGGACGTGGCACTCGATGTGGGGGGGCAGTTGGCCGGACTGTTTCAACGATCCAACGAGCCTCGATACGATCACCTGCTTCACCAACAGCAACGGACTGATGGACATCGTCGCGCCCGGCTGTTGGATCACCTCGTCCTGGATAGGGGGTGGGACGTCGACCTACGCGGGCACGTCGCAGGCGTCACCTACGGCGGCCGGGATCGCGGCCCTGATGCTGGAGATGAGCCCCAGCCTGACCCCGGCCCAGGTCGAGAGCGTGCTCGAATCGACGGGTAAGACGGTGACCGACGGGAAGAACGGCCTCCAGTTCCCCCGCATCGACGCCCTCCGCGCGGTCCTGGTCGATACAAAGGTCGAGATCGGCGGCCCGCACGCCGTCCTCACCGGCACGGTCGCCACGTTCACGGTGACGGTTGACCCCTTTGCAGCCACGGCGCCTATCACCTACACCTGGCAGGCCACCGGTCAGACGCCCGTCGTCTATACCGAACCCCTCAGCGACGCCGTGTCCTTTAGCTGGACCACGCCGGGTGTCAAGCAGGTCAGCGTCGAGGTCGACAACCGGGGCGGGACGTTCGTGGACGGACACACTGTCTCTGTCCTGGGCACGATTTTCCCGATCTATTTGCCGGCGGTTATCCGATAGCGCCGGCGTTTCCCTGGTCATCAGTTTGTTTGGATAGACGCAGAAAAACCTGGTTTCTCTGAAAGTGTCAGATGGCTGGTCCAATCACCAATCTCGGAGGATAACAGGATGGACATAAGCGCGCCATTTGAGCCCTACCGTGGGGCTGTCTCGCTGACCTTTGACGACGGGACCGCCAACCAGCTTGAGAAGGCAGTGCCGCCCCTCGACGAGCGGCAACTGCGGTCCACTTTCTACATCTGCCCCGGCGGCGGCCAGTGGCAGGAGCGGTTGGCCCCCTGGTGGGATGTCGCCGCTGCGGGGCACGAGATCGGCAACCACTCGCTTTCCCATCCCTGTCCAGACAGTATCTCTGAGGCCCCTGGTGGCCTGGAGCGGATGTCAATCCAGGACTTGGAGAACGATATCCTCACGGCCCAGGAGCGCCTGGCGCAGATTGCCCCTCATCAAGACCGGTGGACGTTCGCGTACCCCTGTTACGCCACGTTTGTGGGGCGGGGCGAATCGCGCCAGAGCTATGTGCCCCTCATCGCCAAACACTTTCTGGCCGGTCGGGCGGCGGGAGAGTACGGATTCGCCAACGATCCCGCGCTCGTCGACCTGTCCTGCTTTGCGGGGCTGCCGGTCGAGCGGATGAGCGGCTTTGAGATGATCGGGTTAGTAGAGCAGCTTGCGTACCAGGGCGGTTGGGTCGTCCTGGTGTTCCACGAGATCGACGGCTCCCGGCTCACGGTGGGCAGCTATGACTTTTGTATGTTGCTCGACTATCTAAAGCGCAAGGAGGAGGCGGGCGAGATCTGGACCGCCCCGGTGGTCGAGGTAGCCGCGCGTATTGGCCGCTACCAGTCTGCACAGGAGGGAGCGTAAATGGAGACGCATACTGTTCGGATCCCGGGCTTGGTGCTGACCGAGCACGAGTTCCAGGTCCCCTTGGACCATTCGGACCCCGGCGGAGAGCAGATCACCGTCTTTGCCCGCGAGGTCGTGGCCCCCACCAAGGTCTCGGATGACCTGCCGTGGCTGCTCTTTCTGGCCGGCGGTCCTGGATTCCCGTCGCCCCGCCCACAGAGCCGGTCCGGGTGGCTGAAGCGGGCGCTGGAGGACTATCGCGTCCTGTTGCTCGACGATAGGGGCACAGGCCGCAGCACGCCCGTCAACCATCAGACGCTGGCCCGTTTCCCAAGCGCCCAGGCGCAGGCTGACTACCTGGCCCATTTCCGGGCCGATGCGATCGTTCAGGACGCCGAGCTGATCCGGCGCCAGCTTCTGGGCGAGGAAAAACGGTGGAGCGTGCTGGGCCAGAGCTACGGCGGTTTCTGCCTGGCGCACTATCTCTCGGCAGTTCCCGAGGGCGTGCGCGAGGGCATCTTTACCGGGGGGTTGCCGCCGATCGGCCAGTCGATCGACGACGTATATCAGGCCACCTACGGGCGCGTGCTCGAACTCAACCGGCGCTACTATGCGCGGTATCCCGGCGACCGGGAGCGCGCCCGCGAGATCGTCGAATACCTCAGCGGAAACGAGGTCGAGCTCCCGGGAGGCGGCACGCTCTCGCCCCGCCGCTTTCAGCAACTCGGCATCAAGTTCGGCGCTCGGAACGGCTTTGAGCTGGTCCACTATCTGCTCGAGAGCGCCTTTGTTCCAGGCGCGCAGGGGTTGGAGCTGAGCTATTCCTTTCTGCGGGAGGTCGAGGAGAACGGCTCCTTCGAGACCAACCCGATCTATGCGCTGCTCCACGAGCCGATCTACTGCGAGGGGGCCGCCTCCGAGTGGTCGGCCCAACGGGTGCGGGCCGAGTTCCCCGAGTTCTCGCTTGAAGAGGATGGGCCGGTCTTTTTCACTGGCGAGATGATCTATCCGTGGATGTTCGACGAGTACCGGCACCTCCAGCCGGTGAAAGAAGCCGCCGAGATCTTGGCTGCTCACGATGGCTGGCCCGCGCTGTATGACCAGGACCGCCTGCGGCACAACAGCGTGCCGTGCGTCGCCACGGTCTACTATGACGATATGTACGTCGAGCGGCGCTTTGCCGAGGAGGCGGCCCGCTTGATAAAGTCCACCCGCATCTGGCTGACCAACGCCTACGATCACAGCGGGCTGCGAATGGATGGCGAGGTGGTCCTGGACCGGCTGCTCGGGATGCTCCGGGGCGAGACATAGCCGCTTTTGGCTTCATAGGTGCGTTGCACCTGCTTTTGGTGCGACGCACCTGCTAGTTATTCAAAGTAGGTTCGAATCTAATCGCTAGTCAAGTCATACCACCATTCTGGAGTTGGCCCTCTCTTGAGTTCTGAGCTATGTCGGTAAAACACTTCTCTGAATGCATCTCTTGCGATAAGCATCTTCAATCTGCCCTGTAAAGCGCCGGTCGGTCGGCGTGGTGCCCGAGCTGTAGCGGGTTTTTCCGTAGGCATAGTAGCGCAGCTCGCCTACCTCGGCCGTGCCGGCACTGTTGATGGTGATGGTGGTAGAACCCAGGTGGTCGCTCAACAGGTAGTACACCACCCCGTCTCGGTTCATCGCCACTCGCGCTCCCCCGGCATAATAGTACTTGGTGATCATCGCCCAGGTGTCGTTCGGCGTCAGCGTGCTGCCAGAGATGGGGAACTCGCCATAGTTGTAATAGTTGTAGACATACAAATCGGAATCATGGTCCACAGGAATATTGGTCAGTTGAACGGTCACTTGATCGGTAGTCGTGGGGGTGAAGTAGTAGTAATCGTCGGTGTCAGTCTCATCCCAGCCAAAGGCCCGGTAGTCCTGGCCCGAGATCAAAGGTCCGAAGGCCTGTTCCGGTGTGTTGTTGGGTTCGTAGAAGTCGCGCGGAGGCTCACGCATCACCAACGGCAGGTAGATGCGGATGTGAGGCTGAGTGACGGTGACGACAGCCTGATCGGGCGCTACGGGCTGCGAACGATCAGGGGAAGATAGACGCGGCTCCCGTTGACGATCGCCGTGGCCCTGCGGCTTCTACCATATTGCGTATCGGTCAGCCAGGCGGTGTTGATGATGGGCGCTGCCAGCAAGAGCGAGCCGGTGCCCGTGATGCCAGGGGTGACCTGGAAGCGGATCGTGGAAACCGTGTCAGTCGGAAGCGTGCCCTCCCACACGACCGCCCTGAGGGCAGGGCTATAGGAAACGGCGGGTGTGAGGTCGCTGGTCAAGCTACCAGATACGTAGTGAACCGGATCGGGCAGCGGGTCCCACAGGCGAATGCTGAACCCAGGGCCGGAGATGGTCAGGGTGTAGGTCAGCGTATCGTTGTTGTGCAGGTCCTGAACCGGTGTGGCCTGCTTTCTGAGGGAGAGTGGGGCGAGAGGGGT
>CAYUIS010000195.1:0-7177 GCA_964444825.1 uncultured Anaerolineales bacterium
TTGTCGGACTCGCTGGCGGACTGGTGATCGAGAGCTGGGGCACTCAGACCGAGCTGTGGACCTACTATACCCTCGAACGCCCGCCGCTGTGGATCATCCCCGCCTGGCCCATTGCCAGCCTGTCCATCGACCGGCTGACCCGTCTTCTACGTCATCTGGCGCGGCGTTGGAAACCCGCCCTCAATCCGGCAGTGCTCCGTGGCCTCTACTGGTCAGGATTCCTGGCCTTCTACGGTCTGATGCTGGCCTTTGTCTGGCCGACAATGGACAAATCCCTCACCGTGATGGCCCTGCTCTTGTGTGGACTATTGATCCTGTCCCCCACCGATCACCGCATAGCGGTGCTGACCTTTGGCGCCGGGTCGGGACTGGGCTATTTCCTGGAGCTTTGGGGGACAACTCGCTTGTGCTGGACCTACTACACTCAGGCGACGCCTCCGCTGTTCGCTGTATTGGCCCACGGTATGGCGGCGGTGGCTTTTTGGCGAGTGGCGCTGCTGTTCCAGCTATTGTGGGGCAGATTTCTAGCGTGGGCATCCTCACTGCAGGATCTGAAGGACCAACGTTCCACAGCCCTGAGGGAGTCGTGAGTATGACCCACCAACACGGCATAGGCCCGAAAGGACAGAGAGAGCCAGTGCGCGTGATCAACAGCGCCGCTCCGATCCGCATCTGCGATAACGGGGGCTGGACCGATACCTGGTTTGCCGAGTATGGCAAGATCTTTAACATCGGCGTCTATCCATACGCTGAGGTACAGATCGACATTCACCATCGCGACGACCAGGAACAGCGGATCATCATCTACGCCGAAAACTATGGCGAACGGTATGCTCCCCAACACATAGATTCAACGTGGGATCGCCACCCACTGCTGGAGGCCGCCATCGAGCGCATGGAGGTGCCGGAAAACGCGGCCGTTCGCATCACCATCTTCTCCGAGGCCCCCGTGGGCGCATCGACCGGCACCTCGGCCGCCGTCACCGTCGCCCTGATCGGCGCTCTCGACTTTCTGACACCGGGCCGCCTGACACCGCACCAGATCGCCTACATGGCACAGTCTGTCGAGACAAGATTGCTCAAACAGCAATGCGGAATCCAGGATCAACTCTGCTCTGCCTACGGTGGCATCAACTTTATCGAAATGCACCAGTACCCACACGCCTCAGTATCACAGATTCAGGTGCCGAACGTCACCTGGTGGGAACTGGAGCGCCGGCTGGCCCTGGTCTACCTGGGCAAGTCGCATACCTCATCCCAGGTGCACGAAAAGGTGATCCGCGCTCTGGAGAAAGCTGGGCCAACGGCAAATCAACTCGAAGCGCTACGATCGACCGCCGAACCCTCCCGAGATGCGCTATATACGGGCGATTTTGTCGCCCTGGGTAGGGCGATGATCCGCAATACGGAGGCCCAACGGGACCTGCATCCTGACCTTGTCAGCGGCGATGCCCAAAGGGTCATCGACATCGCCCAGGCGCACGGCGCATCCGGCTGGAAGGTGAACGGTGCGGGGGGGGATGGCGGCTCCCTCACCATCCTGTGCGGGGCTTCGTCCCACGTCAAGCGGGCCATGATCCGCGAGATCGAAGCGGAGAACTCGCTGTTCAAGAGCATCCCCATCTATTTGAGCCGCTTCGGCCTGCGGGTCTGGGAGACACAAGTCATATGAACCACGCACAGCAGATCGCTCACGAGTTGAGGCTTTCGCCACAACAGGTCACAGCCACCATCGAACTGCTTGACGCAGGCAACACCCTGCCCTTCATCGCCCGTTATCGCAAGGAGGTCACCGGCGGGCTGGACGAAGAGCAGATCCGCCATCTGAGCGAGCAATTGACCAGGTTGCGTGCGCTGGACGAGCGGCGGCAGGTCGTCATCGCCAGCATTGAGGCCCAGGGCAAGCTCACCCCCGAGCTGCACCGGCAACTGCTTGCCGCCCAGACGCGTACCGCGCTGGAGGATCTCTACCAGCCCTACAAGCCCAAGCGCCGCACCCGTGCCAGCATCGCCCGCGACAAGGGCCTCCAGGGTTTGGCCGATCTTGTCCTAAGCCAGGAGCCCTTGCCCCAGACCGTCGCAGAGATCACCATGCCGTTTCTCTCCGACGACGTCCCAACCGTGGAGGACGCGCTGGCGGGCGCGCGTGATATCGTGGCCGAGACGATCAGCGACCATCCCGAGGTCCGGCGTCTGACCCGGGAGAAAGCCCTCGAGTGGGCTGTGCTGCGTTGCGAAAAGGCGGACAAGGCCGACGACCCCCAGTCCACTTACGAGGTCTACTACGACCTGGCTCAAAGGGTCAACCGTCTGCGTCCCCATCAGGTCCTGGCGATCGATCGCGGTGAGACCGACAAGGTACTGCGGGTACACGTCGAGGTAGCCGAACGAGACTGGCAGAGCGCGATCAATCTGCGCTTCCGTCCCAATCGAGCCTCGCCTCTCGCCGACCAGCTCGTGATGGCCGCCGACGATGGCGCCCAACGTCTCCTGCTCCCGGCCATTGAGCGAGACGTGCGGCGTGCGCTCACCGAACAAGCCAGCGCTCACGCCATCGCCGTCTTTGCGGACAATCTGCGCGCCCTGCTTAACCAGCCGCCCCTGGCCGACCGCGTGGTGCTGGGGATCGACCCCGGTTACCGTACCGGCTGCAAAGCCACCGTCGTCGACCCCACCGGCAAGGTGCTGGAAACGGCCACCATCTACCCCCACGCACCGCAGAAACAACACGATCCAGCCCTGGATATCCTGACCACCCTCATCGTCCAGCACTATGTCACGCTGATCGCCATCGGGAACGGCACAGCCTCCCGCGAGACCGAAGGGCTCGTCGCGGAGTTGATTCGCACGCGCTTCTCCCATGATAAGTCCCCGATCCAGGACCTCCGCTATCTGATCGTGAGCGAGGCCGGAGCCAGCGTGTACAGCGCCAGCCCGCTGGCCCGCGCCGAGTTGCCCGACATGGACGTCAGTATGCGCGGCGCGGTCTCTATCGCCCGGCGCGTGTTGGACCCGCTGTCCGAGTTGGTAAAGATCGACCCCAAGTCCATCGGGGTGGGCATGTACCAGCACGACGTCAACCAGTCGGAATTGGCAGTAGCCCTGGCCGGTGTGGTCGAGAGCGTGGTGAACCAGGTGGGCGTGGACATCAACACAGCCTCCCCCGCGCTCCTAGCGCACGTGTCCGGCATCGGCCCCAAGCTGGCGGAGCGCATCGTGGCCCACCGTGACGCACAGGGGCCGTTCCGCGACCGCACGGCGCTCGCCAAGGTGCCGGGGTTGGGGCCAAAAACCTTTGAACAGGCCGCGGGGTTCCTGCGGGTTCGGGACGGCGCCAATCCGCTGGATAGCAGCGCCATCCACCCCGAGAGCTATGCCGTCGCTACGGCGGTGTTGGCGCGCGCCGGGTTCACCACGCACACAAACCCTGCCAAGCGGCAAGCCGCGCTGACCGCGCTCCAGGACCAGCAATCCATGGAAGCCCTGGCCGCCCAACTGGGCACAGGCGTTCCCACGCTGGCGGACATCCTTGAGCAGTTGATCCGCCCCGGCCGCGACCCACGGGAAAACCTGCCGCCCCCCGTCCTGCGCAGCGACGTGCTGACGATGGACGACCTGACAGTCGGGATGCGGCTAAAGGGCACCGTGCGAAACGTGGTGGACTTTGGGGCATTCGTGGACATCGGGGTCAAGCAGGACGGCCTGTTGCACCGCAGCAAGATCCCGCGGGGCACACGGTTGAGCGTTGGGGACGTGATAGAGGTGGTGATCCTCCGGGTGGAATCCGAACGTGGCAGGATCGGGTTGGGGTGGCCGGGGAGAGAGAGCAGGGATTAGGGGTCAGGAATCAGGGATCAGCGGTCAGGGATTGGGGATCAGGCACAGCCTGAACTGCCCTTGATGCAAACCAAAGCGCCTGTCCAGGAAAGGATCCTGGTAGGGCAAGACCATTTCGGAAGCTGGCGATTTCGCTCCGCTAAGATGCAGGAATGACCTTTTGCAGCGCCTGGGTCACTTTCTGTAGGTCGCCGGTATGCTTTTGGAGTCTGACCACATCGGCCTGCATCAACCCCTGCTCCACATCCGGGATCACCTTTTCCGCCGTCGTACACACGTCGAGGATGTTGTTGGCCAGCTCCTGCAGCTCCACGATCACATCCAACACCTTGTCACTTACCAAAGGAATGCTCTTCAGAATCGGCACGGCCGTATCGAGAACCGAGTCCACCATTGTGGCGTACTTGGCCGCCGTCGCCTGCAAAAACCCGGCGACCCGGGTCACTTCGAGGGCGATGTCCTGTATCGCATCCAGGGTGGCCTTGTTCTCATCAATGATATCCACTACCTCCTCCAAAGAGGCCGTGAGCTTTTCGGAGAACCTGACGTGCGGCTCGGGGCCCGGCTTGGCGACCATCTTCGTGCTCGTGCTGCGGGGTGGCTTTCGGGATACCTCTCGGCTCGTTCTTTTGGTCATCTTGAGACTCCTTTCTCGTTCGAGGTTTGACTGGTCGCCAGTATACACGAGTTCGCGCCTGGACACAAAAGCCCATCTACTTGGCAAGGCGGGTAGTTCTAGTACAATACGCTGAGCCAACCTTCACACCGGCCACTTTATAGTAAAGCACGTCCACAGATGAATGTACAGAGACAAGGAGGAAACAGTACGATGTTTGTCGTCCATGTGAATGTCCACGTCAAACCCGAGTTTGTGGAGGCCTTCAAAGAGGCCACAATCGAAAACGCCCGCAGCAGCGTGCAGGAGCCCGGTATCGCCCGCTTCGACGTGATCCAGCAGTTGGATGATCCCACTCGCTTCGTGTTGGTCGAGGTTTACCGCACCCCCGACGATCCCGCCGAGCACAAGAAGACGGCCCACTACCAGACCTGGCGCGACACTGTCGCAGATATGATGGCCGAGCCGCGTTCCAGCGTCAAGTACGACAACATCTTCCCCGACGACGAGGGTTGGGGATAAACCGCTCGTGATACGCAATCTCGCAACGGTAGAAGCCTTTGCGTACCACCGTTCGGTGGTATAATACAACCAGGCAGAGGTAAATCATTTCAGGTCCTGCGCTGATGGAACAATCAAGGACGGTCTTTTTCCTCGCAGACATAGTAGGTGAACTCGATAGAGTGCTTGATGCCATAGTGTTGATGAATCACGAGGGTAGTAAGGAATGGTGGATGTAGTCATTCCCGTTTCCCCGCCTGATGCGGCTTCCCGTCTGGAAAGCGTGCAGATCAACGTACATGTGCAGGCACAGGTCGTATCCCCAGAGGTAGCGCGGCGGCAAGCTAACGTTTGGTTGCTAGAAAACGTTGGCAACCTGCTCCGGGCCGAAGCGCCGGAACTTGTAGCGGGTGAGCGTCTCATCTGGCGCGTGGACGTTGTACTCACCTCTCCCACCCGTGGAACAATCGGCCGTGTGGGACAATTGGAAATTGATTCATCCACCGGCGACGTGTTGACCGATGCTGCTCTAGCACAAGAAATCATTGCCCATGCCCAAGCGCTGGTTGACAATTGAGCACCGCCCTCAAGAAGTAGATGCCGGTTGTCTGACTGCCTGTGTGCAAATGGCACTGGCCCATCTAGACATCACAGTCTCTCAGAAAACCCTCAATCGCTTGCTAGAGTTGACGCCCGCCGGTGTCCCCGTATCCCGTCTAGTTCGACTAGAGCGCTACGGCGTCCGTGTTGAGCTGCTTCGAGGCACATTGGACGACTTGATCCATACCGTAGACCAAGATATGCCTCCTATCGTCTTTGTGAGCACCGACCCACTACCTTATTGGTCGTCGAACGCACAACACGCACTTCTGATCAGCGGGTATGATGGCGATGACTTGTTGATTAACGACCCGGCCTTTCCGACTGCCCCCCAACAAGTCAACGCTGCCTCGTTCTGCCTGGCCTGGGACGAGTTCGACAACCGCTATGCTGTACTTGGCCGCACAGATTGAAGGAACTAGCAGTTGCGCGAAACATGCAGAACAGATAGAACAGCGGTTGTTAGTGATCTTGGCCCTTGCGGGCCGCTGCACAAGTCGAGTTTTCTAGACGGCAAAACACATAGAGGTTGGCATCATAGACCAGATCATAAAACTCATCCCGTTTGTCAAGCCCTACTGGCGGCGCTCCGTGGTGTCGCTGGTCCTGCTGACGGCCATCGTGTGCATGGACCTGGCCATTCCCCGCCTGATCCAACGGATCATCGACCAGGGCATCGCCGCCCACAACCAGGCCATCGTCATCCAGACCTCGCTGTGGATGCTCGGCATCTCGGCGCTGAGCGCTCTTTTCGCCGTCGGCAACAACGTCTTTTCCGTCCAGGTCGGCGAGAGCGTGGCCCGCGACCTGCGTGATGCCCTGTTCGTCAAGATCCAGACCTTTTCCTTTGGCAATCTCGACCGGCAGAAAACCGGACAGTTGATGGTTCGCCTCACCAGCGACACCAGTGCTCTGCAGCGCCTTGTCCAGATCTCGCTGCGCATCGGCACGCGTGCCCCGATGTTGATGATCGGCAGCCTGATCCTGATGATCAAGACCGCCCCCAGCCTGGCCCTGACTATGCTGCCGCTGCTGCTCATTACGATGGGGGGCGTGGTGTTCTTTGCCGTCAAAATGGAGCCGTTCTTCCGTTCAGTGCAGCAAAAACTGGACCGGCTCAACAACGTGTTGCAGGAAAACATCGCCGGGGTGCGCCTGGTCAAAGCCTTTGTGCGCGCCAAATATGAGGACACCCGCTTTGAGCAAGCTAACGAAGCCTTCACCGACCATTCGGTACGGGTGATGCGCTTTATGGCCACCATGTCGCCGGGCCTGACAACCTTTGTCAACATTGGCATCGTGATCGTCATCTGGGCTGGCGGCGCCCAGGCGATCCGCGGCGACCTGTCGGTGGGGCAGATTGTGGCCTTTATCAATTACCTGCTCACGACCATGACCCCGCTGATCCTGATGACCCGACTGTCGAACGTCTGGGCAAACGGCATGGCTTCGGCGCGGCGGGTGAACGAGGTACTAGACATCGTTCCCGAAATCCAGGAAAGTCCCGCCGCGCTGACCCTGCCCGACGAGACCCAGGCGCAAGTTGTGTTCGAAAATGTCGCCTTCCAGTACAGATGTTATTGCTTGTCAAGCGATTGGTCTGAACAGAAGGCAGCCTGAAGG
>CAYUIS010000196.1:0-7102 GCA_964444825.1 uncultured Anaerolineales bacterium
GCCGAAAGCTCTAGCTCCCTCCGCTGCTTATCCAGTTTCCCCACCCCCACCCAATCCAGCTTAACCACGGGCCGTAGCTCGTCCGCGCTTACTCATCGCTGAGGCCAAGCCCATAGACCACCGAACGACTCCAGCCGGAAGCGGCCGCGACGCGCCTAGCAGCAGCAGAGCGCTTAACGCCCTGCGCCAGGAGCTCATCCAGTGCTTCCCGCACCCGGATCTCATCCCACGGATCCTGTTCCTGTGCCGCACCGGAGACGACCAGTGTGAACTCGCCCCGTGGTTCAACCTCGTCGAAAAACGCCCGGGCCTCGGCTATGCCTCCCCGCCACACTTCCTCGTGCAGCTTGGTCAGCTCGCGGCATACGGCCACTTGACGAGCGCCCAGTACAGCCTCGATATCGGCCAGGCTCTTGCGCAGACGGTGGGGAGCCTCAAACAGGAGCAATGTACGCCGCTCTCGCGCCACCTCCGCCAGCAGTCTACGACGCGCCTGCTGGCGACGGGGCAGGAAACCGAGGTAGAGGAAGCTGTCACTGGGCAGACCCGAGACGACCAGCGCAGTCACCAAAGCCGAAGGGCCTGGAATGGCCGTAACAGGATGCCCACGCTCGATGGCTACACGAACGAGCTCGTAGCCCGGATCAGAAAGCCCCGGCGTCCCGGCCTCAGAGATCAGGGCCACATCCCCCTGCTCCAACCCACCCAGGATCGTCTCCAGCTTTGTCAGTTTGTTTCCCTCAAAGTAGCTGGTGACGGGGGTGTCAATCTCGTATCGCTGGACCAGGATACGAGCGCGGCGAGTATCCTCCGCCGCGATCAGGCTGACTTCCTGGAGGATGCGCAAAGCGCGGAGGGTGATATCCTCCATGTTGCCAATCGGAGTCGCAACCAGGTAGAGAGTGCCCATCGGGCGATGAAGAACGAACGCTGACCGCTGACCAGCACCATACGTTCAACGGCCAGAAGCCAGACCGCTGACTGCGGCGGAGGGCTATGGTAACGATCGATGTGGGATGCCGCTCAGTAGCCCCTCACGCCCCTCAAAGACATCCAACACCTCCACCCCCCCGGTCTTGATCTCGTAGCGTCGAATCTCCTTGGCGTGATTGGAGCCCCGCATCTTGAGTACGGTGATGGCGCGCTGCATAGCACTTTCAATCTCTACGTACCGCAGCATGATAATGACATCCACGATAAAAGAGAGCCCACCCTTGAATGCCCGCTGGTACATCGACCGGCCCTCTTCACCCAACAACACCGCTGTGATCCCCTCCCGTCGCAGACCATTGGCCACTGAGGTATACATGCCGCGGAGTTCGTGTACGTCGTCCGTGAGACGGTCAAAGTGGGACACACTGTCGAGCACCACACGCCGGATATTCGCTTCCTGGATCAGAGAACTGAGACTGCTATCCGGCGCCTCCAGGCTGCCCAGAAACACCTCCGGGGAGGTGAACATCATGTGTAGCTTTTTGCTCGCTTGTAGCCCTCGAAGATCCCATCCCAACGTCTCGGCGTCACGATATAGCGCGCTGGGGAACTCTTCAAAGGAGATGAACAATCCCGCCTCGTTGTTTTTGGTCGCGCCGTGGATGAGGAACTGGAGCGCCAATGAGGTCTTGCCCGTACCAGGCGCGCCACGTAGCAAGACCATCGAGCCGGGCAGGAAACCCCCGCTCAACATCTCGTCGAGACCCTTGACCCCTGTGCTTGCTCGTTTGTCTGTCACCTGTTCCCCCTCGCTATCTAGTGATTCTGGGTGAATATAACATAGCCCAATGCTCCACCGCAGTACCCGGGCAGATCGAGAACGACCTCATCCGAGACAGGCGGGTGGGTCTCCAGGTAGGGATCGTGAAGCTGCACCCGCACCTGCATAGACTTTGGGCGACCATCAAAGAACTGCTCCCAGGCGGCCTGGCTCCCATAGATGGTATTCAATCGTTGGTCGGCTCCGGCTTGAACGACCACGTCAATCCCTGCTCCCCAGATATGCACCGGATAACCAACAAGGGCATTGCCATCCAAATCTTGTACGTGGCCCGCCACGCCCGTCCAGCCACAGCCATACTGCGGCGTCGATAGCCTCGACTCGAAAGTAAACTCCCAAGGAGAACGGGTGACCTTTGGCGTTGGGCTGGCTGTAGGTGGAAAAGTTGGCGTGGGTGGGAAGGTGGGGGTGACGGAGGGCGTCAGCGTGGGCGTACGGGTTTTTGTCGGCCCGGGCGTAGGCGTGATGGTCGGCGTATTGGTCGGCGTCCAGGTGGGAATACCTGGCGTGGACGTCTCAGTCGGCGTGGGCAAGACGACTGGCGTAAAGATCGCAGCAGGCGCAAAAGGATTAAAGACGTTGAACGCCACCAGGCCATAGAAGCCTATGAGGCAGACGGTGGCACCCAGCATGACCAGAGTCAGGACGTTGACCTGCCGGGTCCTGCTATCTCCGGCCGGTCCCTGATCGTCGGCTGCAACTCCCCGTTTTAGCATGGCTCATCTCCTAACACACCCCGTACACGTCATTGCGAGCGAAGCGAAGCAACACGTCATTCCGAGCGTAGCGAGGAATCTCCCCCACAAGATCCACCAACGTCAGGGCGCTGTCTCGACGAATCGCTCGACCTTGGCCTCAACCCACAATCTCTCGACCCACGCCTGCACAGCCTCCTCCTGGAGAAGACTGAGGTTCTCCTGACTGATCTGCCGGGCCGGATCACGCTCGACGACCTGGACAATGTGATAACCAAGCACACTGTACACCACGCCGCTGAACTGACCGGGTTGCAGGGCAAAAGCAACCTCTTCCACCTCGGGTGCTACCAGGATGCCTCGAGGGAAGAAACCCAGATCTCCCCCATTCTCGCGGGTGCTCGTGTCCTGGGAATAGGCCCTGGCAAGCGTGGCAAAGTCAGCGCTGGCCTGAAGTTGGGCCAGGATACGTTCAGCTTCCTCTGCGGTATCGACCAGGATATGGCGGGCGTGAACGTGTTCGGCCGTCGTCGGCACCCCCTCAATGATACGCTGCGTCATCCGCATCCCAATCAGTTGCCCACGTACCTCCCGCCAAGCATCCTCCTCGTTCTGCCCCCATTCCGCCAACTTGGCCGCGAATGCCTCCGCCCCGCCGCTTTCGGTGGCCATTTCCTGCATATAGGCGTCCACTTCTTCATCCGTGACCCCGATCCCCTCAGCCGCAGCGGCCTGCTCGGTCAACACTTGCTCGATCATCACGTTGAGGATCCAGTCACGATGTTGAGCCACGTTGTCCTGCCCCTCGGGGCTGCCCGGATCAATCCCCTGTGCGGCCAATCCTGCCTCGTATCGCCCCAATTCGCGCTCGTATTCGGCCAGGTAGATCGGCTCGCCATTGGCCCGCGCGGCCAGAGGTGGCTCCGGGGTAGGTGAAGGTTGGTCATCCGTCGCTGGCGTCGTTGACGTCGTTGGCGCCGGCAGCTCAGTCTCAGGGGAGACCGCTGACGTGGAGACGGCAGCAGGCGCCGCCGTTGAAGGTATCGATGTCGCCGGCATCGACCCGCACGCAGTCGTCGCACACAAAAGCAGCAGTAGGGCCAGTCTCCCCGTTCGCTTGAGAATCATCAAGGGCTCCATAGGTGTGATCAATAGCGACCGGAGAACCAGCCACACGCCACCGGTCAACGGGCATTATACCCACAGCGGTGATTTTACGCAACATGGTCAATCTGACCCGATCCAGCCTTCATCAACCGTAACTAATCTGGACACAGAGCGCCACCGAGTAGACAGAGAGATTCAAAGATCCCGGCCTGATGCAGGTACGCCGGCGCTTGAGACGGGGATCTGACGATCCCCTTGGAGCGAAAACGGACTGTCTCATTCGATCATTTGCTCGCCAGGGATCGCCAGATCCCGGCCTGATGCAGGTACGCCGGCGCTTGAGACGGGGATCCGACGATCCCCTTGGAGCCAAAACAGGCATAGAGAACCCAATAAGAATGTCTCTTGCGAAGCACTTGCCAAAGCCTGACGGCCTGCTAGAATGTGCCAGCATACCCTGCCTCATAAAGGCCGGAGAGTGTAGACACGGATATGGCGTCTCAAAGAACAGTGACTGACCAAGTTTTGGAGCCCATCAAGTGGATCGTCCGGCGCTGGGATTTAGGGCTGCTACTCGTCGCCATGCTGTTAGCCCTGAGCTATGAGGCCCCCCCCGCTGGGGATCTGGATGCTCACATCAGCCGCCTGCTGACCGGGGAGCAATTCGACTTTGCGGGATGGGAGATACGGGCGCTGGTGGACAAGCTGACCCACACCCTCATCTCACCCCAGCGGTATATGGATGAACAAGGTCGCCACGATTTTGTGCTCGACTATCTGGAGCTGGTGGCTGAGATCCAGCGCGTCGAGTGGGAGATTCACCGTGTCTACACAGACCCGGCAGAGACCGATCCAGAAGCAGCGACGGTTTCGTTGCGCGCTCAACTGGAGGAACTACGAAAGACAGAAGAGGCCCAGCAGATCCTGGCCGAAGCAATCCTGCAAGAACAGACGTCCATCGTCCTGGTCAACCAGGGGTTTGGCCTGCTGGGTCAGGAGCTACCCCCGATCGGCATTCACTTTACCCCGCTCCCAGCTCTGCTTATCGTCTCCGCCCGCGATCGTATCGAGCGAATCTCCAGTCTTGGACTGCGCCACGGCCTGGACGCGGCCCAACGGGAGGCCATCGAGGGACAGGTGGACACCTCCCGGGGCGTCTCGTCCCTGATAACCAACATCGGCGGGCTATCCGCCTACCCCGCGATGCTGCTTGAGAGCAGTTCCCTTGGCTGGGTGGCCGAGGTAACTGCCCACGAGTGGACACATCATTACCTCATGCCGCTTCCGCTGGGCTGGAATTATGACGCTGCCCCCGAGACGCGTACGATCAACGAGACCGTGGCCTCTATCGTGGGGAAGGAGGCCAGCCGACACCTGCTGGCGCGCTACTATCCCGAGTTTCTACCGCCGGAGCCTGAGCCGGAAGACCTGGAGGAGACGGAGGAGGAGCTGCCGCCCCCTGAACCTCCCGCTTTCGACTTTCGCCTGGAAATGCGCAGGACGCGCATCCAAGTGGACGAGCTGCTGGCGGAGGGCAAGATCGAGGAGGCGGAAGCCTATATGGAGGAGCGGCGGCAGGAATTCGTCGCCCAAGGCTACACTATCCGCAAGCTGAACCAGGCCTACTTTGCTTTCCACGGCGCGTACGCCGACGAACCTGGCGCGGCCGGAGACGACCCCATCGGGCCAGCGGTGCAGGAACTGCGCGCCCGCAGCCCCAGTCTCCACGCCTTTGTCGTCCAGATAGCGCGCATCACGACACTGGCCGAGCTGCAGGCCTCCCTGGAGGCCCCATCGGAGCCGTGAACTCGCGCTAGAACGTCAATGGGCGACTGCCAGGTCGGGCACGCCAGCTCGCTCGCTGCGCATCCACTGCACCAGAATCAACGAAAGCACCACAATGGCCACGCCGATCAGAAAGGTATAGCGACTACCGAGGGTCTCCCACACCACCCCTCCAACCACGGGGATGATGACGGCTGCAATGTGATTGATGGTCATACCCAAAGACAGGCTGGGGGTGATCTCGTGGGGATAGAGGGCGATCTTTTGAAAATAGGATTCCACGGCAATCCGGAAACCAAACAACACGTGGTCAGCCACGAACAGCAAATACAGGGCCGGGAGCCAGGAGATGTAGGCATAACCCAGAAAGACGAGGGTGATGAGCACAAAGTTGAACGTGAGGACGCGGCGCTCCCCGAAACGAACGACGATCTTGCCAAACTGGCTGAACAGGAAGGTTCCGGCGAGGTTGTTGACGGCAAACAGCAAAGCCACCGTCTGTGCAGATACCTGATGCTCCCTCACCAGCAAAAAGAGGGCAAACGTGGTGAAAATGTGGCGCCGGCTGCCCATCAGGAACTCGAGCACATAGTAGAGCCAGTATTGCTTGCGGATAGGGGTGCGTTGCCTGGTACGAGCCGAGCGATCGGTCCCCCGGTTCCACGGCAACAGGACTAGCCCCGCCACAATTAGCACCGCACCGGTGATGGTGAACAAGGTCCGAAATCCCAAGGCATCCAGCGTCAGGAAGACAATACCTGTACTGACCAGGGCAATCAGTGCACCCAGGCTATTCAGGCGGCCCAGCACGCGGGGGGCCTCCTGCTTACCGACCAACTGCAATAATGCCGACGAATTGCTGGGCATAAAAAAGTGGAAACCGACGCTCATCACCAGCGTGCTGGCCAGCAGGCCGCTCAGGTTTTGAGCCCCCCCTGTGGTCAGAATGCCAACCCCCAACAGGATCACGGACAGCCCGGCGATGCGCATCTCGCTCATGACCAGCGCAACCAACCCAACGCTGACACCCAGTAGGCCCGGCACCTCGCGGATAGATTGAACCAGTCCCATCTGGTCGGCCCGGACCCCGATCTGGTCAATGGCAAAGTTATTGAACAGCGACTGCCACAACTGGTAGCCCAGTACGATCAACAGATTGTTCAACACAATCATCGTCAGAGCCAAACGACGTTGTTTTGCTAAAGCGACCGCGCTCTGTCCGGCCTCGGCTGTGACCGGGGGCTGCATTGGCGATACGACCGGTGGAGTTGGAATCGACGAGTCTGTCATTGTTCCCCTGTTCCCATCACTGATACGGAATCTAGCCACCTGACACTTTCAGAGAAACCAGGTTTTGTCGCTTCGCTTACGAAAAAACCTGGTTTCTGACCCTGGGGAGTATAACACGCGGACGATGCCTGTCAATCCTTGACAGATGCCTGTCAATCCTTGACAGATGCCTGTCAATCTCTGACAGATGGCTAGGGCTATCGCGTTTGGCCGACCTGCTCAGTCTGGATCGCCAGATCCAGACTTCTGGCAGGCTCAATCTTTGGATCTGGCGATCCAAAGGGAGCAGAGCAGGTCAGCATCCACGACAGTCGAATCATGCTCTTCCAAATGCGATCACCCTGGACAGAAGTGTCAAGCCTTGACTTCTCTGCATTCTCGGGTAGAATTGATGTGAGTGAGGGGCTGTAGCTCAGATGGGAGAGCGCTACAATCGCACTGTAGAGGTCAG
>CAYUIS010000197.1:0-7000 GCA_964444825.1 uncultured Anaerolineales bacterium
TTGGCGTAATCGTAGGTGAAGGGATTCCTGGCCATGAGGGAGCCCCACGCCATCAGTGCCAGGGTGAGGTCTGATAGTACGCCGCCGTACAAGACTGCCAGATCGCTGCCCAGGATGATCGTGACCAGGCCGCTGGCGGCGAGAAACACCAGGGACACGGTGTCCAGAATCTTGACCTTGCGGACGATCAAGCGATAGCCGTTGATCGCCAGCGAACCACCCAATCCCCACAGGATGCCGGCGCTCGTGCGTCCTAATCCCACAAGCACCCAGTAGAGAATCCACGGTACAAAGGCGAGAACCGTCCACACCATTCCGGGAATGTGAGGCTTGTTTCTCTCCGTTATTGCACTCACTCCGTCGATCTGCATGTTCTCTCGCAATAGTGGGCCAAGGGACCTCTGTGTGGGTGCCCACCACGAAAACGGCAGACCCTGCCACTTCGGGTGGGCGTCCACCTCGCGCCATTCTAGGCAGATGGCGCTGCCGAAAAGAGCTTGTCGAAACGCATCAGCAGCGCCAGGTTGCCCTTTACCGAGTACTTGCCTGTCATCATCGCCGTCGCGCCGTTCATCTCCCCCCGACTGATCGCCATCCACACGTCGGCGGGCGTGTGGATCGTCAGGGTAGGAGCGGGGTGCTCGCCTTCGTACGCCCGGCATCGCCCGCCGGCGATGTCGAGATAGTATGTGTCTGGCTCGTCCCCGTCGACGCGAAACTCGATCACCGCCTCCAGGTCTTTTGCTTCCTGGGGATCGAGGGTCACCGCCATCCCGGCCACCAGGTCGCGCATCGTGTCCACCGACTGGGGTGGGGAGAGGGGGACCGCCTGGCTGGGCGTCCGCCGTGGCGTGTCACCGTCACCGCCGACCATCTCGATTCCCATGCTCTCCCACGAACCATTGGCCATGTTGGCATAGACGGCGGGGTCGTCCACCAGAGGCCGGTCCAGCAGTGCCTGCGTTTCTGCCCCAATGGATCCCTGTTCCACGACCCCCTGGCCCGCTTTCCGCGCTGCCTCCAGGTACCACGTCAGGTTGCCCTGCAAAGCCGGTTGTCGAAGCAACTCGCCGCCCGCGCAGCAGATCATCCCTGCCAGCTCTATGTCCGGTGAACCGGCAAAGAGCCGGAAGGTCTCTTGCAGTCCGGAAAAGTGATGGTACTCGGGAAAGCCACAGTTTGATATCAGCACAAACTTCTTTGGCCAGTTTTCCGCATCCCGCATCGGGTGAATGTACTGGTCGCCCCGCTGGATGATAAAGGGCTGCAACAGCGGCAGCATCCGGTCCAAAAAGTCCTTCATCAGGCCCGAGACGGTAAAGATGTACAAAGGTGTCCCAAAGACCAGAACATCGGCCTCCCCTATCTTTTCCAAAAGCTCGGGCATATCATCCTTGTGAACGCACACGCCTGGCGTCTTGGTCCAGCAGTTAAAGCAGCCCAGGCAGTGTTTGATCTCTTTGCCTTTGAGGGTGATTACCTCCGTCTCTGCCCCTGCTTCCCGAGCGCCCTCCAAGAAGGGCTGTATGATCCGCGCCGTGTTTCCCTTTGCCCCCCGGGGGCTTCCATTGACCGCCAGAATCTTCACTGTTGTCTCCTTATATACATTATGTCTGGTTTTGCTGCCTTGTTCAATCCGAGGGGTGTTGCTTGTCCTTGATCCGTTCGATCACGCTCTCCAGCCACCTCAGAAAAGCCTGTGAGTTCGCTATGCCGCATTCCAGCGTCAGCATCCAGAAAAAGGTCTCACGGGGAGAACCGACCGTCCGGACGTATTCGGCGCTATCTTGAGGCGCCTGATCGTAGCGCGCCAGCGTCTCGCGCACCGTTTCGGCCTCCCGCTCGAACATCTCCAGGATCTCCTCGTCACTCAGTTGCCCGGCGAAGAAAACCTGGATCAGCCCGGGGTGGCGAGTGTCCTGGCGGGGAAGGGGCGTGACCAGCCAGCGACGCAGTTCCTCCCGCCCCGCGTCGGTAATGTGATATTCCTTCCGGTCGGGCCGGTCCTCTTGCGGGACGATCTCCATCTCTGCCCAACCTCGCTCGGCCAGCCGGGCCAGCGTGCGATAGATCTGGCTTTGGTCCGCCGGCCAAAAGTGATTCACCGACGTGTCGAATGCCTTCTTCAAGTCATACCCGGAGAAGGCACGATAGTTTAGGAAACCCAGGATTGCGTGTTCGAGAGACATAAGACACCTCTTATATAGTATCGGTATAATATAGGACTGATCATATAATACCACAGAGCCGAGAGCTTGTCAAGCGATTCGTTGATTCCGTTTTGGCTCTAAACGCCTCGGCAACCCCGTGAAATTCTCTTGAAACGGGGCCTCGACGGCCGCTGTCATTCTGAACGTAGTGAAGAATCCTGATCGCACGATTCCCGCATCATTCCTTCATCGAATCTTCACACAGGCCGGGTATACTACGGACAAATCGAACACAGGGGGTATCGAGATGAACAAGACAAAGTTGAACTATTTGCTAGATGGGGTGATCGGTCTGGGGTTTGCGTTCTCCGGTGTGACGGGTGTGGCATTCTTGCTGATGGGCGAGGGTGGCTACCAGGGTGGGCGGAATCCGGGCTTTGCAACGGGACTGCTGGGCCTGAGTCGGGGAACGTGGAGCGATCTGCACACCTGGGCCAGCCTGGTGATGATCGCCGGTGTCGTGGTACACATCGCCCTTCACTGGCGGTGGATCGTCTGCATCACTGCCAGGATGCTGCCTTCTCTGCCACATCGCGCTGAGGAGCAGGTGTGCGAAGTAACCGCATAAGTCGTGGAGCGGTCAGAGTTTCGTGAGAAATCAAACAAACAAACGGAGGTATTGAAATGACAAAGAGAGTATTGAGTTACGGTGTAGTTGGATTGTTGGCACTGGCGTTGGTGGTGGGGACAGCTTATATCCTGTTGAACCCAACCGAAGCCCAAGCGGAACGTGGCTTCAGTGGTGCTCAGGGACAGGGTCGAGGTCGCGGCGAAACCTCGCAGGGCGGTGACGGAACAGCGCACGGTGTCTCCGCGTATGGTCAAGGCCAGGGCGGAGGCCGCGGGAATGGTGGCAACGGGGTAGAACCATCCGGCCAGGGTGCTTACGGGCGCGGTCAGGACGAAGAGTTGAGTGCAGAAGAGATCAAAGGCATTCTCTATATGCGAGAGGAAGAGAAACTGGCCCGCGATGTTTATCTGACGCTCTATGAACAATGGGATCTGTCTATCTTTCAGAACATTGCCAACAGCGAGCAGACCCATATGGACGCGATCAAGACGCTGATTGACCGGTACGGCTTGGACGATCCGGCGGCCGGCAACGACGTCGGCGAGTTTGCTGACCCGACGCTCGCGGCGCTCTATGCCGACCTGGTAGCGACTGGGAGTCAATCGCTGACCGATGCGCTGCACGTCGGGGCGACCATTGAGGAGATTGACATCCTCGATCTGGAGAACCACGTTTCCCAAACCGACGCACGGGACATCCAACGGGTCTATGGGAGCCTGACGAGAGGCTCGCGCAACCACCTGCGTTCCTTCGTCGCTACGCTGGAGCGGCAGACGGGAGAGACCTATGAGCCGCAATATCTTGAACAGGGGATTTATGACAGCATCGTCAGCGTGCCAATAGAGAGTGGTGGTTACGGTCAAGGACAAGGCCGCGGCAGAGCCGAGCAGGCGGAGAGTGGTAGCTTCGCCTACGATCAGGGCAAAGGCCGTGGGAACGGTGGCAACGGGCTCGAGAACCCCGACCAGGGGAGTGGTCAGGGGCGTGACGAGATACAGGGCCAGGGTGGATCTGGTGGCGGGAATGCCGGTGGCGTAGGCGCTTCTGATGGACGCGGGCGGAGTTCCGATGCAGGTCAGGGACGCAATGAGACGGTGAGATCCGTCGAGTGGGAACCCCTGACCGGGCGTGTGATCGTCCTGGATAGCGAGGTCACGCTTCAGACCTCCGAGGGTGAGGTGTTGGTCGGTATGGGGCAGGCTGCGTATTGGGAAGATTTCGCCCTGGAGATCGGAGATGAGGTATCGGTGCTTGGATTCTACGAGGATGGCGAGTTCAAAGCGGGCACCGTCGAGAACCTCACCACCGGTGAGACGATCGTACTCCGGGATGAGGCCGGACGCCCGATGTGGGCCGGGAACGGACGGTTACAGAACCAGGGATTGTAAAACAACCAGGACTTGCATGACCGGCGACTGAAATCCGTAGGTAGAGCACGTTATATGGAAGGGGGCGGTACACGGTGCCGCCCCGCTTTTCCGTTTTTCGACATCGCTGTATACTCCACCCAGGAGAGACACTTATGGCTCAGACCATTCTAGTTGTGGATGACGAACCCCAAATTGTGCGGCTGGTGCGTGCGTATTTGGAGGAAGCCGGATATCATGTTGTGATCGCTTCCGACGGGGAGGAAGCCCTTCACGTCGCCCGTCGCGAGAAACCTGACCTGGTGGTGCTGGATGTGCTGATGCCTCGCATGGATGGGCTAGAGTTCACTCGTCGCATCCGCCGCGAGCGAGATGTGCCTATCCTTATGCTCACTGCCCGTGCTGAGGAGACCGATCGTATCGTAGGTCTGGAACTGGGGGCCGATGATTACGTCACCAAACCTTTCAGCCCACGCGAAGTGGTCGCCCGCGTTCGCGCCGTCCTTCGCCGCGCAGGGTCCCAGATTGAGCCTTCGCCGCTGCTCCGCGCCGGTCCCATCACGCTGGATCGGGACACCCATGTCGTGACGATGGCCGACCAGTTCGTGGACCTGACCCCCACCGAGTTCTCAATCTTGGAGACGCTGATGACCACTCCAGGGCGGGCCTTTAGCCGGGCCGAGCTGTTGGAAGCGGCTCAGGGGGTCGCCTTCGAAGCCTATGAGCGGACGGTGGACGCTCACGTCAAGAACCTGCGGCGCAAACTGGAGCCAGACCCCGCTCACCCGTGCTACATCCTCACCGTACGGGGAATTGGGTACCGCCTAGCTCTGGAGCCTGAGAATGCGTAGCCTCTTCTGGAAAGGAATGCTCACTTTCTTGGCTATCATCCTGGTGGCGGTCGGGACAGTAGCGCTTTTGTCCGGCTGGGCCACCGAGGTCGAGTTTCGTCGTTACACCCTTACCCAAGCGGGAAGATGGGAACGGCAAGTAACAGCGCTGGCCGTTTACTACGCTGGGCATGGATCCTGGGAAGGGGTTCAGGACAACTTGACCTCCATCCAGAACCAGCAAGGTCGCGGGCGAGCCAGCGAGAACAGCGGTGGGGGCGCGGGCCAAGGTCCGTCGGCGCTCGACTTTCGGCTGGCCGACCTGGACGGCCGAATCGTGGCCGATACCGGGGGGCCCCCGGGTGGCCGCGCCGTCCAGGACGAGTTGGAGTTCGGTATCCCTATCGAAGTAGAAGCGCAGGTGGTTGGCTACCTTCTTCTCTCCTCCCAGGCGACTGCTCAGACTCCGGCCGCTTTGGATCCATACCAGTCCCAGTTCCTGGCTCGCGTCCGTACGAGCGTCTGGGTCGCTGCTCTGTCTGCGACCACCGCAGCCCTGATCGTCGGCGGGCTGCTGTTTCGCTCCATCGTCGCTCCCTTGCGCCGTCTCACCACGGCCAGCCAGGCCATCGCCGAGGGCGATCTTTCTGTTCGCGCACGGGTCCGGGGGAGGGATGAAGTGGCCCGGCTGGCTTCCGCCTTCAACCGGATGGCCGAGAGCCTGGCTCACGCCGAACAAGCCCGCCGTAATCAGACCGCCGACATTGCTCACGAGCTGCGTACCCCACTTACCGTCCTGCGGGGTACCATCGACGCGATGCTGGACGGTATCTATGCCACCGACCGGGAGAATCTACTGGCGGCCCAGGCTCAGGTAGGGACGCTGACCCGTCTAGTGGAGGATCTGCGGTTGCTGGCTCTCAACGACGCTGGGCAGCTCCGTCTGGACGTGGCTCCCCTCGACCTGGCCGTTTTCTTGCGGGAAATCGTCGACAGCCACCAGATCCAGGCTCAGGACCGAGGGGTGAGCTTGACACTGGAGGTGCCCTCTTCCCTTTCCAGTGTCCTGGCGGACCGGGACCGTCTGGCCCAGGTGATGGGAAACCTGTTGAGCAACGCGTTTCGGTACGTGTCCAGAGGCGGGCGCATTGGCGTGCGAGTGGAGGAGCAGGGACAGAAGATCATTGTATATTTGACCGATGATGGCCCTGGTATACCGTCTGAGGACTTGCCCCATCTGTTTGAGCGCTTCTGGCGGGGGGATCAGGCGCGGCGACAGGCGATCGGTGGCAGCGGACTGGGCCTGACCATTGCGCGCAGCTTGATCGAGGCACACGGCGGGCGCATCTGGGCACACAGCATTGAAGGAGAAGGAAGTACTTTTGCTTTTGCGTTACCTGTATTGATGGAATAGTCCCCGGCCACACAACCTATCCTATGCGTGGTTCTCAGTGGAGGTCAAGTGAAGACTGGCAAACCAGAACAAGTTGGTTGTTCATCCGCACGCTTGGAGCGCATCGGCCCGGTGATGCAGCGCTATGTCGATGAAGGCAAGATTGCTGGCATTCTGCCGGTGGTGGCTCGCCGTGGGCACGTGGTGTATGCCGAGTGTTTTGGCATGATGGACGTTGAGGCCCACAAGCCAATGCAGTTTGACACGCTGTTTCGTATTTACTCGATGACAAAGCCGATCACCAGCGTCGCGGTGATGATGCTCTATGAGGAGGGGTTCTTCCAACTCACCGATCCGATCTCTAGATTCGTGCCCGGATTTGAGGACGCGCAGGTTCTGATCAAAACGCCCGAGTCCCGACTCGAGTTGGCAAAGCTGGAGCGCGAGATCACGATACACCATCTCTTGACGCACATGTCGGGCCTCGGATACGGGATTGACGAAGATGATCCGGTATATGAACTGATTCAGGAGCGCATCTGGCGTATGGTGGAGCAGAGACCGGATACCACGCTTGAACAGATGATCCAAGAGCTCGCCAGGGTGCCCCTTGCACACCAACCGGGCAG
>CAYUIS010000198.1:0-6983 GCA_964444825.1 uncultured Anaerolineales bacterium
AGTTCGGCCTGCATCGGGTCAGTGCTGGTGGTTTCGGTGTCTATTGTCAGCGCAGGGGCGCTCTTCATCTGCGCCATCAGGTGACGCAGGGCGTCACCATCGGCGACGATCTGGTAATGCGTTCCGGTCGCCGCTTGGGGCTCGGGGGAGGCATCCCCGCCAAACAGACTGAGCTGGTGGCCCATTCCGGGCGCCTGCGGTTGGGCCTGCGTTGGTCCTTCTAGTTCCCTTAGCCGCTCGATCAACGACCGGAACTCTAGCTCACGCAAGAGATGCACCACCTCTTCCCGTGCGAGGGGCTGCACCTGGCAGGCTTCGAGGTCGAGTTTCACCGGAGCGTCGCGTACGATAATGGCCAGGCGGCGGCTGAGGAGAGCCTGGTCCTCCTCAGCCTTGAGCTTGCTCCGGAAGCGCGCCTGTATCTCGTCCAGGTGTGCGTAGATCGCTTCCAGAGACCCGTACTGCTGGAGCAGCTTGGTGGCGGTCTTTTCGCCGACGCCCCGCACGCCCGGTATGTTGTCCGACTTGTCGCCCATGAGGGCCTTGAGGTCGACCAGTTGGGCCGGGCTCAACCCGTAGCGCCGCTGCACGCCCTCCAGGTCGTAGGTTACCGTATCGGAGAATCGCCACCGGGAGGTGAGGACGCGGGTGTGCTCGTCCACCAGTTGCAGTAGGTCCGAATCGCCGGTTACGATCAGGGTGTCAACGCCTTGCTCTTCCGCCTGCCGGGCCAGCGTGCCCAGCACGTCGTCTGCCTCGAAGCCCTCCAGTTCAAAGATCGGGATGCCCATCGTCTCAACGACCTGGCGCAGGCGCGCCATCTGGGATCGCATCTCGTCGGCCATCTCGGAGCGGTGGGCTTTGTACTCGGTGTACATGTCGTGGCGAAAGGTGCGTCCCTTGTCAAAGGTGACGGCGATGTGGGTCGGCTTCTCGTCGCGTACGACGTTGATCAGCATCGACGTAAAACCGAAGATGGCGTTGGTCAGTTCGCCCTGCGAGGTCTTCATCTCGACCGGCAGGGCGTGGAAGGCCCGGTAGGCCAGCGAGTGACCGTCGATCAGGACAAGTTTGTCTGCGGGCATAAGGTTCCTTCTTTCAGCGGCTAGGGGCCAGGGATGGGAGATAGAGTTTTGACACTTGTAGATCGTCTCCATTCTACTGGGAGCCGGGGAAAAGTCAACGCTGAGGCCAGGGCGATCGCATTTGGCTGACCACAGCTCTGAGCCCCATCCTCGGGGCGCCGTGCGCGATGAGAACCCGCTGCTGAAGCCCGATTTCGTGAAGGCCGTCCTCTGGGACGAGGACCCTGTCCTTGACCGGACAGGACAAGGGCTGGGAGCGCTAAATGCGATAGCCCTAACGCTGAACCCGTCCTGGAAGGGGTTGTTTGGTCTCCGGGAAAGACCCCCACTGTTCCATTTGGCTTCCCTACCTGGTGGTGGTATAATCCCCATCCAGTGCTTTGAGTGACAGCGAGGAGAGCTGAGTGCCGGACGAAAACCAGATTCGCCAGATGGTGCGTCGAGTGGTCTATCGCACACTGGGATTGTCACAGGACCGTCGCGCCGTGTCCTCCCGGCCTCTAGTGACGGAGGCGGACGTCCAGGCTATTCCCGTTGGAGGGCAGCTCTCCATTCCTGATGGGGCGCTGGTCACTCCCCTGGCGCAGCAGGTGGCTGTGGAGCGGCAGGTGACCCTGGTGGGGACAGCGGAGTCAGCGGCAGCTCCGGCGCCGACGCCAGGCAACAAGCCGCGTGGCGGCACTTCCTTGTCGCTTCCCTCCCTGGGCCGAGATTTGCTACAAGGCTTTCGTTCGGCGTCGACTCGCCCCCTGTTGACGGAGGCGGATGTACAGGCTATCCCTGTTGGGGGGCAGCTCTCCGTTCCTCGGGGAGCGCTGGTTACTCCCCTGGCCCAGCAAGTGGCTATGGATCGGCAGGTGACCCTGGTGGAGGCAACCGGAGTGGGCGCAGAGGTTGCGTCGGCGCCGGCTAGCACACCGCGCCATATGCCTGGTCCTTCTTCGGTGGAGCAGCGGACGGTTGCCATCGGCGCCGACCACGGGGGGTATGGGCTGAAGGAGACGCTGAAGGGCTACCTGGGCGAGTTGGGCTACGAGGTCGTAGACTGTGGCACCGACAGCACACAGTCGGTGGATTATCCGGATTATGCCTTTGCTGTGGCCCAGTTGGTGGCCCAGGGGCGTGCCTGGCGTGGCATCGTCGTTGATGGCGCCGGCATTGGCTCGTGTATGGCGGCCAACAAGGTGCCTGGCGTGCGGGCGGCCATGTGCTATGATCAGGCCACCGCCTCCAACAGCCGCGAGCACAACGACGCTAACGTGTTGACTCTGGGTGCCGGGCTAATTGGCCCCAACCTGGCACGACAGATCCTCAAGACCTGGCTCGAAACCCCCTTTGGCGGTGGACGACACGCACGGCGGGTGGACAAAATCGTGGAAATTGAAGGACGCTTCCTAAAGTCGGGCCTGGGATAGGTGCTGATGAAACTGGACGAGGTAACTCTGGAGCTCATCATTGAGCAGATCACCCACCAGGTATTGATCCTGGTGCGGGAGGAGCAGGAGAAGCAAGAGACCGGGGCGGGCGCAAGCGCTCCGCCGATCTCGTCCCACAACTATGTGGACCAGGTGCGGCCGGTGGTCGATGCCGGCGCTGACCGGATTGCCAGCACCCTGGGCGTTGCGCCGACCGACGGCAGCCTGGCCCACATGATAGATCACACCATCCTCAAGCCCGACGCGACACAGGATCAGATCGCGCAACTGTGTTACGAGGCACGCAAGCACGGTTTCGCCTCGGTGTGCGTCAATCCAACGAACGTGAAACTATGCGCGCAGCTATTGGAAGGCAGCGACGTTTTGGTCTGTGCTGTCGTCGGCTTTCCGCTGGGCGCTACACCCACCGAGGTCAAGGTTTTTGAGGCCCAGCAGGCGATTCGCGACGGTGCTACCGAGGTGGATATGGTGATCAACATCGGTGGCCTCAAGTCTCGGGATTACGAGTTGGTCGAGCGGGATATCGCCTCCATTGCACGAGCCTGCCACGCTGGCAACGCGATTCTCAAAGTCATCATCGAGGCGGCGCTGCTGACTGACGAGGAGAAGGTGGTCGCCTGCCAACTTGCCAAGGTAGCGGGCGCCGATTTTGTCAAAACCTCCACCGGGTTTGGACCGGGCGGGGCGACGGTAGAAGATGTTGCCCTGATGCGACGTGTGGTCGGCCCCACGATGGGGGTCAAGGCCGCGGGTGGTATCCGCACGTTTGAGACTGCACAACAGATGATCGCGGCAGGCGCTTCGCGGATCGGCGCCAGCGCTAGCGTAAAGATCGTGCAGGGGGCTGAATAGTTCATTCAAGGGAGAACGAGTATGTCAGTAGATCTACGCACTTTTGTGATTCTTGACAGCTTGCAGCCGCAGCACGCGGGCTTCCTGGGCACTGTGGCACGGGGGTTCCTGCCGTTGCCCTATGACGCGTCACTGTGGGTGGAGATTTCGCCCGGCATCGAGATCAATCGTATCACCGACATCGCGCTAAAGGCCACCCGCGTCCGGCCGGGGATGCAGATTGTCGAGCGGCTGTTTGGCCTGCTAGAGATCCATCACAGCGAGCAGGCCGAAGTGCGGGCGGCTGGCGCGGCGATTCTCGCTGCACTAGGCTTGGAAGAGGCTGACCGCATCAAGCCCAGGGTTGCATCCAGCACCATCATCCGCCACGTGGACGCCCACCAGGTGCAACTGATCAACCGTATGCGACACGGCCACATGTTGCTGGCGGGGCAGACGTTGTACGTGCTGGAGGTAGAGCCAGCGGGGTACGCCGCTTTGGCGGCTAACGAGGCGGAAAAGGCCGCTCAGATCAACATCTTGGAGGTGCGCGCCTTTGGCAGTTTTGGGCGCGTCTATCTGGGTGGTGAGGAACGTGACATAATGGCTGGCTATGGTGCGGCCGTCTCCGCCATTGAGAGTGTCACCGGACGCGAGATCGAGACACAGCGTCGGGCCTAGTATCGGCGACAGCGGTGCGATGCACTTCTCAAGTGCGTTGCACCTGCTGAGATGATTTGAGCACTAAACCTAGCATCAGGAGGATACTATGAGTGAGGAGTACGGCATGACAGAAGCACTAGGTATGATTGAGACCAAGAGCTTCCCGGCCATGGTCGAGGCTGCCGACGCTATGGTCAAGGCGGCAAAGGTCGAGTTGGTAGAGTACGAAAAGACCGGCGGTGGCTATGTGACCGCCATTGTGCGTGGGGATGTTGCGGCCGTCAAGGCGGCGGTCGAAGCGGGCGCGCGCGGCGCCGAGCGGGTGGGCGAGGTCGTCGCCATCCACGTTATCCCGAGACCACACGCCAATGTGGACCGTGCGCTGCCCTTGGGTCGGGGATCCGCGGAGAGCAAGTAATCGCTCGTCACCGACCGGCGGTGCGACGCACTTTTCCAGTGCGTTGCACCTGCTGGTCTTTGGCCACGTTGAACGGAGTTCCTTATGCTACTGGGAAAAGTAGTGGGCACGTTGGTCGCCACACGCAAGGAGACGACTCTGGAGGGCCTCAAGTTCCTGGTGCTCAAACAGCTCGACATTGAGGGCCAGGAGACCGGGGCCTATCGCGTGGCGGCGGACGCCGTCGGCGCTGGGCTGGGTGAGGTGGTGCTCTATGCCACCGGCAGTTCCGCGCGCCAGACAAAACTGACCGATAGACGTCCCTGCGATGCTGTCATTATGGCGATTGTGGATGTGCTGGAAGTGGATGGCGTCGTCAAGTATGACAAGGCCGAGGCCGGATGATGCTCGACGACGCTCGTATTGAGGCTATTGTCGGGCAGGTAATGGCCGAGTTGCGCCAGGGGGAGCGGGTGCGCCACGGCCCGCTCCCAGAGCCCACGGCTGCTGTCCAACCACCCCCGCCAGCCCCCGCCTTGCGTCACGGTGACAATCTGCTCCCCGACGTGGATGCGGCTGTGGCGGCCGCCCGTCGGGCGTACGTGCAGTTGAACGATATGCCGCTATCGGTGCGTGAGCAGATGATCGCTCACATCCGGCGCGTCGCACGGGAGAACGCTCAGGTGCTGGCCTACGAGGCCTGGCAAGAGACAGGCATGGGGCGCTACGAGGACAAGATCCAAAAGAACCTGCTCAACGCCAACAAGGTTCCTGGGACAGAGATCCTGGCGCCAACCGCGTGGACGGGGGACGGTGGCTTGACGTTGGTCGAATATTCGCCCTACGGGGTGATTGGGGCCATCATTCCCAGCACAAATCCCACGTCCTCCGTGATCTGCAACGCCATCGGTATGGTGGCGGCGGGCAACGCCGTCGTCTTTAACGCCCACCCGGGTGCTCGCGCTTGCTCCAACCGAACCGTGCAGTTGCTCAATGAGGCGATCGTCGAGGCAGGAGGGCCACCCAATCTGGTCTGCGCCCTCGCCGAGCCGACCATCGAGACGGCTCAGCAGATCATGCATTATCCAGACATCAACCTGCTGGTCGTCACAGGCGGCGCGGGGGTGGTCCAGGCGGCGATGCAGAGCGGTAAGCGGGCGGTCTGCGCTGGCCCAGGAAACCCGCCGGTTGTGGTGGATGAGACGGCCGATCTGGAGCAGGCGGGGCGGGACATTGTACGCGGCGCGTCTTTCGACAACAACATCATCTGCATCGACGAGAAAGAGATCTATGCCGTGGCCTCCATCGCCGACGAGCTCAAGCGTGCAATGTGCAGCCACGGTGCATACGAGATCAGCACCGGGCAGCTTGACCAGTTGATGAAATCGGTCTTTACCCAGGTTCCGCCCCGGGGGCAGCACGGCGCGATGAACAAGGCCTTTATCGGCAAGAACGCCAACGTACTGCTAAAAGAGATCGGCGTTGACGCCGGGGATGAGGTGCGCCTGGTGCTGGTTGAGGTGACGTCCGATCATCCCCTGGTCCTATCGGAGCAGATGATGCCGCTCGTCCCGTTGGTGCGCGTGCGCAACGCCGATGAGGGGATCGACCTGGCAAAAGTGGCCGAACATGGCTTCCGGCATACGGCCGTGATGCACTCCAAGAATCTGGACAACCTGAGCCGTATGGCCCGGGAGATGGATTGTAGCATCTTTGTCAAGAACGGCCCCTCATTTGCCGGTGTTGGTTATGGCGGGGAGGGCTTTTGCTCTTTCACCATCGCCAGCCCTACCGGCGAGGGGATCACCAACCCGATCAGTTTCAGCCGCATCCGCCGTTGTGTGCTAAAGGATGCTTTCCGGATTGTCTAGGCGCACCAGACTTTGGATCGCGGGCATCCTGCCCGCTGCTTTGACTCGAGTTCGTGATTCGTATGATTGAACCAGCCCTTGCTCTTCTCGAATTCAGCAGCATCGCCGCCGGCATAGAGGCCGCCGACGCGATGGTCAAACGTGCCCCGATTGACGTCATCCGGAGCGGTACCGTTCAGCCGGGAAAGTACCTTGTCCTGATCGGTGGAGAGGTGGCCGACGTGGAGGAGTCGTTGGCGGCCGGGCGCGAGGTAGGTGGCGACGCCGCTGTGGACCTTGTCTACCTGCCGCAGGTTCACCCCGAGGTGCTAACGTCCATCGCGGGAGGGCGGGTGCCTGATGTCACCGATGCCCTGGGCATAGTCGAGACGACCACCGTGGCTGCCGCCATCCACGCTGCCGACGCCGGCATCAAGGGGGCAGCGGTCCGGTTGGTCGAGGTACGGCTGGCCGATGGGCTGGGAGGCAAGGGGATCGTGCTCTTCTCCGGGCTTGTTGCCGACGTGGAGGCTGCGGTCGAGATTGGCGTGGGCGTGCTGGAGCGATCCGAGTTACTGGTTCGCAAAGTCGTCATTCCCAAACTGCACCCCGAGATGTGGGAGAACGTCGCCGATGGAACGCGCTTCCGCACGCGGGTGATCGATCGGCTATGAACGAACCCCTTGTGTTGGTAGCTGCCTGGCGTGACTATACTGTGACA
>CAYUIS010000199.1:0-6739 GCA_964444825.1 uncultured Anaerolineales bacterium
TACATTTGTTGTGTGAGGTAGATCCTCAGTTCGGCATCCACCGCTTGGTCAAGCGGCTCAAGGGACGCAGTTCGCGCTTGTTGCGGCAAGAGTTTCCGTGGCTCAAGAGCCGTCTGCCGTCGCTGTGGACCAACTCGTACTTCGTTGCTACTGTAGGCGGTGCTCCGTTGACGGTGGTCAAACCGTACATTGAGCAGCAAAAGGGTCAATAGATGCTCAGGACCGACTCCTTCATTCTCGAACTGCCGCTCCGTGTGAGTTCGACACAGGAGAAGAAACTGCTGGCGCGATTGGAGGCCGCCCGTCAGGTGTACAACGCCTGCCTGGGCGAAAGCCTCAAGCGGCTCGGTCTGCTGCGCCAGTCGAAAGCATACCAGACGGCACGGGAACTGCCGAGAGGAAAAACTCGCACACGGGCGTTTCGAGAGACAAATCGTGCTGTCGGCTTCCGCGAGTACGACCTGCACGCCTATGCCAAACAGTTCAACCACTGCTGGATTGGCGAGCACCTGGACATCAACACCATTCAGAAACTCGCCACCCGCGCCTTCGGGGCTGTTCAACAACACGTTTTCGGCAAACGAGGCCGCCCACGCTTCAAGGGCAAGAACCAGATGGATACGGTCGAGGGTAAATCGAACGCCAGCGGCATCCGTTGGCGGGACGATCGGGTCGAGTGGTTGGGTCTGAGGCTGGAAGCGATCATAGACCACGATGACCCCGTCATCGTCCACGGTCTCAATAGTCGTGTCAAGTACGTGCGACTGGTACGCCGCAAGCTCAATGGACACAACCGGTTCTACGCCCAACTCGTTTGCGAGGGTAGGCCCTATCAGAAGGAAAGGAACGAGATAGGAAAGGGCAACGTGGGCCTTGACATCGGGCCGTCCACCATCGCTGCCGTCGGTGAGCAAGAGGCATTCCTGGAGCAGTTCTGTGTTGAACTGGAACCGCCCCAGAAAGAGATCCGCCGTCTCCAACGCAAGCTCGACCGTCAGCGTCGAGCCAACAACCCCAACAACTACAACCCTGACGGCACGATCAGACGCGGCCCCAAAGTGTGGTACAAGTCGGCCAGACAGCGCAAGACAGAGACCAAGCTGGCCGAACTGCACCGCAAGCAAGCAGCCTACCGCAAGAGCCTCCACGGCCAACTCGTCAACCGCATCTTGCGGATGGGAAACGTGATCAAAATCGAAAGACTCTCCTACCGGGCTTTCCAACGTATGTTTGGCCGGTCGGTCGGGATGCGCGCACCGGGAATGTTCGTCGCACACTTGAGGCGTAAGGCTGAAAGCGCCGACGCCGCAGTGCACGAGTTCCCCACCCGCACGACTCGACTGAGCCAGGTATGCCACGCGTGCGGGAGGGTGGAAAAGAAACCGCTCTCCCAGAGGTGGCACGAATGCGACTGCGGGGTGAAGGCCCAACGGGATTTGTATTCTGCCTTCCTCGCCCGGTGCGTGGAAGGAGAACGGCTCAATGCGGGTCAGGCACGCGCTGCCTGGCCGGGTGTGGACGCGCTCCTCCAGGCGGCATTGAGCGACATTCAACCTGCGAGCGGACGGCCTCTGCCGTCCAGCTTCGGCCTTGGCCGGAGACAGAGCGGGTCGCCTGTGCAAGCTAAGGTGAATGCGAGTAAGACTCAAGATGTTGTACCTCCGTCAACTCAGATGGTGGGAGAGCTTGAGAGAGCTCGCTGGATCGTTAGAACCCCCCGGCTTTAGCCGTGGGGAGTCGTCAGCCCAGACCTTCCACGGCGCGCTCTCGCGCCAGATGGCATCCAACTCGAGTGCCTCCTTGAAGGTATCCATCGATCGCCAGAAACCCGTGTGACGGTACATCATCAATTGACCATCAGCCGCCAGGTTGGGCAGCGCTTCTCTTTCCAGATGAACATCGTCGCCAGCCAGGTAATCCAGTACCGGGCGCTCAAAGACCATAAAGCCAGCGTTGATCCAATGCGCCAGTCGAGGTTTTTGATCAAAGCCGGTGACATTCCCCATCTCGTCTGTCCGGAGGATGCCGTATTGCGACAATGGATTCACGCCAGTCACCGTGGCCAACCGGCCGTGCTCTCGATGGAAAGCTAACAGCGCGTCTATGTCCAAGTCACCCACGCCATCACCATAGGTGACAAAAAACGTATCAGCGTTGATGTATCGTGCCACCCGATATATGCGCGCCCCTTTCTCCGCATCGCCTGTGTCGGCCAATGTGACTTCCCAGTCCTCCTCGACATTCGACCTGTGGTAGGAAATCGTTCCTGAGCGATTCAAACAGATGGTAAAATCGCCCGTCATGAGTTCATACTCCAAAAAATACTGCTTGATCGCTTCGGCCTGGTGGCCTAGTGTGAGGATAAACCGGGCATGACCGTAAGCAGCATAGATCTTCATCACATGCCAAAGAATGGGGCGTCCACCGACCCTGACCAGTTCCTTTTTTGTAGGAGCAGCACCCCGGACGCCAACCTGGACCAGTTCTTTGCTGACAGAGACCGTGCCCTGCATACGGGTACTTTCTCCACCACAGAGGATGACGACAGGAAGGGAAGTGGCTCGACCTGGATCACAAACGGCTTGCAAGAGAAACCTCCATCATCTGGCGTAGGTTGACCACAAACGGCGGGTAGGCGATACCATTTTCCGTGACGATGCCGGTGACGTGACGGTGTGGCGTCACGTCAAAGGCTGGGTTGGCCGCGAGCACTCCCTCCGGTGCGCAGGGACGTCCCTGGTAGAAAAGCTCCGTTATCTCTGCGGCTGATCGTTCCTCGATCGGGATGTCATCACCAGTGGGCAGCGAGAGGTCAACAGTAGAAGTCGGCACACACGAATAGAATGGGATACCATTGGCCTGCGCAACGACGGCCAACTTGTATGTGCCGATCTTGTTGGCCACATCCCCATTGGCTGCCACCCGATCAGCGCCCACCAAGACAATGTTCACCTGACCCGTGCGCATAAAGTGACCTGCGGCGTTGTCGACGATGAGCGTAAACGGAACGTCGAGTTGCTGCAGCTCCCACGTGGTGAGCCGAGCTCCTTGGAGGCGTGGCCGCGTTTCGTCGACTAGCACGTGAATGTGCTTGCCTTGTTCGTGGGCCGCACGGATGACACCCAGTGCGGTGCCATAATCCACGGTCGCCAGTGCCCCCGTATTACAATGGTGGAGAATCGTGTCACCATCCTGAATAAGCGCTGCACCGTGTTGTCCCAACCGTTTGTTCGTCTCGACATCCTCATCAGCCAACGATTGAGCCTCGGCCAGCAGCACGGCAGGGATGGCAGAGAAATCCAACTCCATCTCAGCCCGATCAAGCAAGCGATTCACCGCCCAGGACAGGTTCACCGCCGTCGGGCGAGCCGTACACAGGAATTGAGCTGCGATGCGGAGGTCGGACAGCAGGTCTTCTCTATCGCGGGCCTGACTATTGAATGCTGCCAGGGCCATTCCGAAGGCAGCCGCAGCCCCGATGGCTGGCGCCCCTCGAATGACCATCGATCTGATGGCCTCAGCCACTTGGTAGTGCTCTGTATATTCGACCAGACGGAACTCGGACGGCAAAAGCCGCTGGTCAATCATACGCACCTTGTTTTCGTGCCACTCAACACTGCGCATACGATCCTGTCCTTTCTGAGCCTTGTGGCATCAGCGCAGTATGGTAACACGGGCGAACCCCTTTGTCAACCGTGCTTTGCTGACGACGATATGGGGGCCGTTCTGAGTTGCCAGCATCAATGGCAACGCGGCAGCACCTGAGTCGGTACTGCCGCGTCGTATACTCGATCGGACGTCGCCCAAGCTATGCTGGCGTGGTGATCCCGAATACCTCAGAGGTCACGACGGTCGTTTCTTCCTCGACTTGCTCAGCCTCATCCGTTTCATCCGCTGCCTTTTCCTGATCATCCAGGCCAGGAACCACCAGTGAGATGCCCTCAAAACTGTCGATCGGGCCATCGGAGTAGGGATTGTCACCCCGGTATCCCGTGCCAGTCGGCACCAGCTTGCCAATGATGACATTCTCCTTCAACCCCAGGAGTGGGTCTTCCTTCCCCTCGATCGCTGCCCCGGAGAGTACCCTGATCGTGTGCTGGAAGGACGCAGCGGAGAGGAAACTATCTGTGCTCAGGGCTGCCTTGGTGATCCCCAATAATATCGGCCAACTCCTGCCAGGCCGTCCACCTTCCTCAATCACCTTCAGGTTGACATCATCAAGTGCCAGCCGCTCCATAAGCTCGCCCGGCAAAAGATCGGTGTCACCCGAATCGGCGATTTGCACCTTGCCCAACATCTTTCTAAAGATAACCTCAAAGTGCTTGTCATTGATATTCACGCCCTGCGAGCGGTAGACGTTCTGTACCTCCTCGAGCATATACCGCTCGACGGCCTCACGACCCAAAACCCGAAGGATATCGTGGGGGTTTAGCACACCCTCGATCAGTTGTATGCCAGGCTCGACTGGCTGTCCCTCGTTCACCAGCAGCCGACCGGTCAACGGCACCTCATACTCCCGTTCGTCGCGCCTCTCGTGTACCACGATGACCAGCCGGTCATCAACGACCACACGTCCGGATTTCTCAGCATCGATCGTTTTCTCATCGCGCCAGGAAGCCAGTGGATCGCCTGCCCGTACCTCATCACCGTCCTCCACGAGGATCCTCCAGCCACCCCGCTTGATCTCGTATTCAAACCGCTCGACCTCGCTATCCACGATAACGATCTTGCGCTGTCCGTCGACCCGCACGATGTGAACAACACCGCCGAGCTCTGAGATAGGAGCCTCGCCCTTCGGCATCTTGCGAGCCTCGAATAACTCTTCGACGCGCGGGAGACCGACGGTGATGTCGCCACCGGATGCCACACCTCCTGTGTGGAACGTTCGCAAGGTTAGCTGGGTACCCGGCTCACCAATGGACTGGGCTGCCATGATGCCGACCGCGGATCCAATTGCCACCATCCTACCCCGGGCAAGGTCACGCCCGTAGCACATCGCACATATACCCTGACGGAGTTGGCAAGTCAACGGAGAGCGGACCATGACGTCCTCAACGTTGGCTTCCTCGATGGCAACTGCCGCACCCTCGTCGATCTCCCCATTGCGCTCGACCAACACCTCGCCAGTCTCGGGATGAACGATGGGAGCGGCCGCTATCCGACCCAGCAAGCGTTCCGACATGTTCTGTCCGCCCACTTTTTCCTTTGCGTGAATCCACGTTCCCCCTCTGGTACCACAGTCGTGAGCATTGATGATGAGATCCTGCGCCACGTCAACCAGGCGGCGGGTCAGATATCCCGCGTCGGCCGTGCGCAGCGCAGTATCAGCCAAACCCTTGCGCGAGCCGTGGGTACTGATAAAGTACTCCAGTGCCGTGAGGCCCTCGCGCAGGTTACTGCGGATGGGCAAAGGGATAATGCGGCCCGACGGATCGGCCATCAGGCCTCGCATACCGGCCAACTGGGCAATAGGTCCAAACCCACCCTTGGACGCACCTGACTTGGCCATAATGGATACCGGGCTTGTGGGAACCAAGGCAGCCGACACCGCCTCGGCGACCTGCTCACGGGCACGCGACCACAATTCGATGGTCCGGGTATATTGCTCGTCCTCCGTCAGCAATCCGCGCCGATACTGTCGGTCTACTTCGGCGACCACCTTTTCCGTCTCCTCAAGGATATCGGCCTTGGCGGCTGGGATGACCATATCGGAGATCGCGATGGTAGCACCGGAACGGGTGGCATACTTGAATCCAATGTCCTTTATACGATCTACAAGAGCGGTGGTCACCTCCCCCCCCATGCGGCGATAGCATACCCCAACCAGTTCCTGAAGCGCCCCCTTGTCCATCGCCTGGTCGATGAACCGCATTTCATCGGGCAAAATGCGGTTGAACAGGCATCGCCCCACGGTGGTTTCTACAGGCTTTGATGGAGGAGGCTGATTATCGTATATCTGAGCCACAATGATTGGTGCATGCAGGTCCACCTGTCGCAGGGAGTAGACCAGCTCTACCTCGTCTAGGTCGACGAACGGCCGCCGCTGTTCGCCCGTCCGGTTCGGATCCTCCATCGTAAGGTAGTAGGCACCCAAGCACATATCCTTGGCAGGGCCGACGATGGGGTCACCGGAACTAGGTTTAAGCAGATTCTTGCTCGCCAGCATCAGCGTGCGGGCCTCTTCCACGGCCTTTAGCGAAAGCGGAACGTGGACAGCCATCTGATCGCCGTCAAAGTCGGCATTAAATGCGGAACAGGACAATGGATGGAGGTGGATGGCTTTGCCCTCGACAAGCACCGGCTCAAAGGCCTGAATACCCAGGCGGTGTAGCGTGGGAGCACGGTTGAGCAGCACCGGGCGATCCTGAATGACCTCCTCCAACACTTCCCAGACCTCGGGCCGCTTGCGCTCGATGATACGCCTGGCAGCCCTGACGTTGCTGGCATAGTTGTACTCGACCAATTTGCTGATGACGAAAGGACGGTAGAGCTCCAACGCCATCTCTTTCGGCAGACCGCACTGATGCAGCTTTAGTTTGGGGCCGATGACGATGACAGAGCGCCCAGAATAGTCCACGCGCTTCCCCAGGAGGTTGCGGCGGAAGCGGCCTTTCTTGCCCTTTAGCATATCGCTGAGGGACTTTAGCTCACGCCGACCGCGGCGTGAGAGCGCCTTGCCCCGCTGGCTGTTGTCAATCAGGCTGTCCACAGCTTCCTGGAGCATGCGCTTCTCGTTGCG
>CAYUIS010000200.1:0-6709 GCA_964444825.1 uncultured Anaerolineales bacterium
GAGGGGTTGGAAACGGCCTGCCTGAAAGGCAGGGGTTTCTACCCAATTTACGGACTATGAAGATGAGGAAAGATATCTTAAGACAATTGGTCGTCGTGCTGGCAGTCGTTGCGACGGTCGCGGTCAACGGGCTGGCCAACGCCCTGCCCCTCAACGGTCAGATGACGGGCGAAATCTCTGATCGCTTCCAGGTGTACTTTGTGCCCGCAGGCTACGTCTTTTCTATCTGGGGGTTGATCTACCTGGCCCTGGGCGCCTATGCTGTCTATCAAGCCCTGCCAGCCCAACGAGAGAATCCTCGCCTGCGACGTGTCGGCTACCTCTTCGTCCTGAGCTGCCTGGCCAATATCGTCTGGCTCTTTCTGTGGCACTATGAACAATTCGTGTGGACCGTGATAGCTATGCTTGGGCTCCTGCTGTCGCTGATCGCCATCTACCTGCGCCTGGAGATCGGCCGCACGCAGGTTCCCCCGACGGAGCGATGGCTGGTGCACGTTCCCTTCAGCATCTATCTGGGTTGGGTCACGGTCGCCACCGTCGCCAACGTCACATCGCTGCTCGACTACGTAAACTGGGGCGGTTGGGGGATCCAGCCCGCAGTCTGGGCCGTAATTATGCTGATCGTCGGCGCGGCGATCGCGACGGCCGTCGGCCTCACCCGCGGCGACGTCGCCTACATGCTCGTTATCGTGTGGGCCTTTGTGGGTATTGGAGTCAAACACGCCGCCACCCCTCTGGTTGCGACGGCTGCCTGGGCGACAACGGGCATCGTCGCGGTGATGCTGGTAGTGAGCGTGCTGATCAGGAGACGCCCCGGCAGGGAATAGACCATCCTGATGGGTCTGGGAGGCTCGCTCGATATCCGGGGCACCATCTGTGCCATCAACCGTATGAAGCCCTGGCCATCCTGCGAGGCGTTTGGCCCGACAACCAATCACTTGCTCTCCGACCCCAGTGGGATATAATCAACCTCGGGTCCTGTTGTCCGACCGAACACATCCTGTTTCCCATGACCAAGGAGCGATTGTCGATGACAACACAAGTCAAACCGCAGCGCGGCCTGGAGGGAATGGCGCCTTATGTGCCGGGCACGCCGATAGAGGAAGTGAAGCGCAAGTACGGGTTGGAAGACGTCATCAAGCTGGCGTCAAACGAGAACCCATTGGGGCCGTCTCCCAAAGCAGTGGTCGCTATCGAACGGGCGCTTCCCGGCCTGAACCTCTACCCGGACGGGCAGAGCTACTATCTGCGGCAGGCGATCGCGGAGCACCTGGGGTTCGGGATCGAGCAGGTGGCCGTGGGCAACGGGGCCGACGGCATCATCTTGCAGCTCTGTATGGCCTACCTGGACGAGGAGAGTGAAGTCATTGTCAGCCGATCCTCTTTTCCCGTCTATGACCGGTTCGCCCACACGATGCGGGCAACGCTCGTCAAGCCTTCCCTGAAGGAAGACTATGGTCTCGACCTGAGGGCGATGGCGGAGGCGGTCACCGGGAGGACCAAACTCATCTTTGTGTGCAACCCCAACAACCCAACCGGAAAGATCGTCACGGCTGACGAGGTGGAGGACTTGGTGGCACAAGTTCCCGACCGCACGCTGATCGTGTTCGACGAGGCATACTATGAGTTCGTCGATTCCGCCACCTATCCGGACACCCTCACCACTATCCGGGAGGGCCGGACCAACGTGATGACGATGCGCACCCTATCCAAGGCCCACGGCCTGGCCGGCATCCGTCTGGGCTATGCCGTCGCTGCGCCTGAACTGCTGGCTCCAATGCACACGGTCAAGGAGCCGTTCGCCGTCAACCTGCTGGCCCAGATCGCCGGTATCGCCGCGCTACAGGACGAATCGTTTGTGGAACGGTCGGTCGCCGCCAATCGTGCTGGCCTTGGTTTCCTGTATCGCGGGTTTGACCGGCTGGGATTGCACTACCTCGAAAGCCACGGCAACTTTGTTCTAGTGCAGATCGGCCCCCAGGCGACCGCGGTCCAGCAGCGGCTGCTGGAGAAGGGCGTCATCCTGAGGCCGTGCACCGCCTACGACCTGCCGGAATTCCTTCGCGTCACGGTGGGCACCGAGGCCCAGAACGCCCGGTTGATCGCCGTGCTTGAGGATGTGTTGCAGAGAATGTGACGCCCTGTGCTACACGATCAGCCGGTGAGGATAGGCAGGGAATCCCTCAGTCCAAACACGTCTACATACTTTTGGATGTTCTGAGCGATCCGCTCTACGACAAAGCCGCTTGGCTCCAAGCGTCCAGCATCTGCCGACCGCACAGATCGGACGTTGTCGTAGAGCCGCTGGCGAGCATCCAGCACCCGTGGATCGGTCCACACGTAGCGCGCGCCCGTGGCGACCAACCACTCCTGCCTGGAGGGCGCAAGCTCGTCAAACGCGCGACCGACCTCATCACCGATAAGCCACTTTTGCCAGCGGCCAGAATCCAGCACCGCGGTCTTGAGGACATCCTTGAAGCCAGAGGGTGCGAGAGCTGGATCGCTCTTTACCGCCTGATCCTCGCGAGCACAGAGATCGTGCAAAGCCGCCAGTTCCGTCGCAGTGAACTCGGGGCCAACATTGGCCCCACCCATACCTGTGGCAGGATAGTCCCCCGGGTTCTCGACCCAGTCGGTATAATGCCCCTTGACCAGGGAGCCAAGAGGAACGACCCGCTCATACAACCGACGGGCGCTTTCTGGATCGAAGGTGGTCGTATGCAGATCGGTTCCCACCTTCCCTACGATAAAGCAGGGCCAGGCATGACACAGCCCCAGAGCCTCCAGGCCATCCCGCAAGCCCGCCAGAAAACGATCAAAGCTGTGCACATCCACCAGACCGCCATGCACTTCCTCCGTCCCCACTTCGTACGCTATCGGCGCCAGCCCCAGCCGCTCGCGCTCTGATTCAGCGTACGCGATCAACTCAATCGTACGTTCAACTACAACCCCGATGGGTGGCGGTTGTCCGGGAGGCAACGTCCGATCCACCGTCGGATCGACGTGCAACAGGGCATACCCAGCCTCCAGGCAGGCCGTGAGCGTGGCCTTGACCTCGTCCATCGTCTCCGCCAGACTCAGCCCATCCCTGGTGTGCGCATCCCTCAACCAGGGACCGCCGTGGTCGAGACACGGATAGAGCGGTGAGGCACACGCATACTTGGAGGCTAGGTCCTTCATCCGGCCAACAAAGGCCCCTGGCGTCCAACCCGTGTAGCCACCGTCTCGATCAACTTGATTCAACGTAGCCGCAAACAGCATAGGTATGTTGTCGGCCGCCGCTACCTTGACCGCCGCCTCCAACACCGCATCGGAATTGGGACAGACGGCCAGCAACGTCATCTGTGTGCCCTGACCCCGCAGTTCGATGATCCTCTTTATGATGTGCTTAATGGGCGCCGTTTTAGTGGGCGTCACTTTAGTGGACGTCACTCTAGTGGACGTCATCTATCGCCTCCAGAGCTTCGGCCAGCGTTGCTTGGCCGTTCGTTCCCCCAGGTTTCCGCGTGGCCAGGGCCCCGCAAGCACACGCCAGTCGCAGCGTCTTTTCCAACGACCAGTCTGCCAGGTAGCCATAGACAAAACCAGCCGCGAAACTATCCCCTGCACCCGTGGTATCCACGACCTGGACCGAGGGCGGTACGGCCCGGACGGTCTTCTCCCCCCGACGAGCGATGGCCCCCTCCGCGCCCTGCTTGATCGTGACAAGCGGCACCTTCTGGACCAGGGCTTCCAACGCTGTTTCCGCGTCTGCCGCGCCCGTTATCGCCCGGGCCTCGTTGACATTGGGAAGAAAAACGTCGGTCTGAGCCAGTGTTTCCCAGAAACCGCTATTCCATCTCTCGTGAGGATCCCAGCCGGTATCCTGTGAAACGGTAAGCCCCTCCACCCGGGCCTGGGCCAGGAGCTCCGGCAGCCCGTTCTGCAGCCCTGTCTGCAGAAAGTAGGAGCCAACGTGCAGGTGGCGCGTCCGACCAAAGAGCGCACGATCTACCCGCTCGGCTGTGAGCGCGGCGATGGATCCGCTGTAGGTCAACATCGCCCGGTCGGCAGGTGTGGAGAGACTTACCGTGATGCCGGTATTGACCGCCGGGTCCACGATGGCGGGTTCCACGTCAACACCCCGCGAGGACATCTCCCGGAGCATAAAACGCCCGAACTCGTCATCACCAACTACGCCGACATATCCCACCCGCAACCCCAGCCGGGCTGCTCCGCACGCGAATATGACCGACGATCCCCCTAGCGTCAGCGTCGTTTCATCGACCAGAATCTCCTGCCCGAACACCGGCACGATCTCCTCCGCTCCCAGGATGAGATCCACGTTGATCTCGCCTAGCACCAGCAGGTCGTAATCGGCCATCACGCGCCTCCATACGTGCGATACCAGCCCTCCGGCGCCGGCTGCGGAGGGTAGAACTCGGTCCAGGGGCGACCGTCGCGGTCGGCGATAGCCATCAGCGTATCCAGTCGCTTGACTGCCTCCTCACGCAGGAACCGCACCCGGGCCTCTCCCCTTGGAGCAATCGCCTCCTTCCAAATCGCTCGACCCGCCAGATATCCTGAGGCTCCCTCCTGGCACGCAATCTGCACCTGCCGCTGAAAAGCGCGCAAGTCCACACCCGCGCTGAGGAGCGCCCAGGGAACAGCGCTGGCCTCCGAGACGAGCCGACAGGCAGCCCGCCAGGCGGATTCGTCAGGCTCGTGGTCTACGTCCACCGGAAACTCTAGCTTGAGCACGTCGGCGCCCAACCCGCCCAGCCGCCGGGCTGTCTCCACCACAACCTGGACCCGGTCCTGAGCAAAGGCCGTTGAGCCTTTGGGGATTGCCGGATCCAGGCTGTAGGAGACCGGCTCAAGGAACAAGGTGATGTCCTGCTGGTGACACTCATCAACAACCCGCCTCACCAACTCCTCTTGCGCCCTCGTCACCTCCCCGGCGTCAGGGTGATAGTACACCAGCAGTTTGACCGCTGATGCCCCCAGCCGCTTGATCTGGGCCACGCTCCAACCGGGGAGTATCCTGCTGCACCGGGCGAACGTGTCGCCAGTGTAGCCGCTCTCCTCCACTGCAACCAGCAACCCTACCCGGCCTGGCAGACTATCTGCCGTCACCGCCTGGGCTGCTCCGTAGACCGGGTCCAATAACACGCCGCTGGCGTGACGGGCGAGGGCGGCGATGAACTCCAACTTGAGTGCAACAACGTCGGCGTGGGACACATTCTCGTGCTCCTCGGAACGCATCGCGCGTCGCAAAGAGTCCCGGTGGTCGAAAGCCAGGATGGTGAAAAGACCCCGCTCCGTCGAAGTAGCCTGCAGGCCGCGCCTTTTGCCAACGCTGATATCCATATCGCCGCCTCCTGACAACCAGCGATTGCGTCACATGACGCCCCGGCTGACCCGATCACACCTCAAAGTGATCAAACTGCGGCAGGTAGTCCCTATTCTGGCGGAACATCTCGTTGACCATCTCCTCGATCTCGGCCAGCGAAAGCACCGCTGCTGTCAGGGGATCGTGCGCGATGGCCTGGAAGACCAAGCGTGGGTCACCGGTCAGTGCCGCCTCGACTGCCATCTCCTCGACCATCGAGCTCAACTGGGTCAAAACTGCGCACTGAGGCGGCAGCGGCCCCACGTGAACCGAGTGAAAACCAGCCTTGTCCACAAAAACCGGCACCTCCACGCAGGCCCCCTCTGGTAGGTTGGTGACCAACCCGGTGTTGCTCACATTGCCGTTGAAGGTGAATATCTCACCGCCCTTCCAGGCGTTGATGATATGGGCGGCGTACTCGTGCCCCCGCTCCAGGCTGATCGGCGTATCCTCGGCAAACCACTTTATGGCCTCAGCTTTCCAAGTCTCCTCTTTTTCCTGATATTCCTTCAAGATGTAGGCGTACTCGCCGGGGTTCCAACCGGTGCCGTGGATGCAGTATTTCTCGATCAGGTCAGGTCGCTTGCGGAACCACCAGTTGTACTCCGAGTTGTGCCCGCTCGACTCGGTGACGTAATAGTCCAGGTGCAAGTACATCTCGTTGCGCACGATCTCTTCGTTATAGATCTCGGGGTTCTCGGTAATTGCCTTGCGAATCAATGGGTAGGCGTCCTCGCCGTTCCACTCGAACTTGAGGTACCACGCCTGATGGTTGATGCCCGCGCAGGTGTAGGTGATCTCATCGTACGGCGCGCCGATCCAATCAGCCAGCATCATCGCCGTGCCCTGCACGCTGTGGCAAAGCCCCGTGATCCGCACGAACGACTCGCGCTGCATCGCCCGGCACAGCATCGCCATCGGGTTGGTATAGTTGAGGAAGATAGCACCGGGGCAGTGGCGCTCTACATCCCCGATGATGTCAAGCATGACCGGAATGGTGCGTAGCGCTCGGAATATGCCAGAGGGGCCTCGCGTATCCCCGATGTTGGTGTCCACGCCGTACTTTTTGGGAATCTCGATATCGTGCCGCCACACCTCGGTCCCACCGGCCAGAATGGTACACAGCACCGCGTCGGCCCCCTTGAGCGCCTCTACCCGGTCCATCGTCGCCTCGACCTTGGCCGGGTAGTTCCCCATATCCACGATACGCTGCACCGCCTTCTGTGAGAACTCTAAGCGCTCGGCATCGATATCCATCAGCGAGATCGTCGCATCTTCCAACAGGGGAAAGGTCAGAATATCCCGCACCAACCCACGCGTAAACCCCAAACTCCCTGC
>CAYUIS010000201.1:0-6616 GCA_964444825.1 uncultured Anaerolineales bacterium
TTGTTCCTCCGTCACTGACCCCGCAGGCGAATGCGGGCTTCACGGCAGCGTGGGCAGTGGATGCCCACATACTGCGTACCACAGGTGCGGCAAGTCTTGGATAGGACGGGACGTTCATCGTCCAGTGAAGCAACAATGAGAACGATCTCCTGGCCATCATACCTGGCTAGCCAGTCATCCAACCTGGCGTCACCTATAACCCAGGCACTGTCCTCCGAGCTGGGGCGGAGACGCCCCTCAACCACTCCCGCATCCAGTTCATAAGCGGCGGAGGCCAATTCTCGAATGCTGGCTTTACGATATGCTGGCATATGTCCTCCCATCGTTCCTTTTGGTCACACTATAGGATCTTTCCCCAGCAGGATTCTCCGAGCGGAGACTCTCCAAGTTAGGACCGATCTCCTCCCCGGTTGGTGTCCTCACGATTGTGCGTAACATCCCTGCGCAGCACACGGAATTGATCAAAGTCTCGGGCGACGACAGTGTTGGGAAAGACCGACCGTGCTTCTTCGATGATCTGTGTCTCACGATAGCGTCGCGAGATATGGGTCAACACCAGTCGGTGGACGTCCGCGTCCCGAGCCAAGCGAGCTGCCTGTGCGGCCGTCAAGTGGCCAAAGCGCCGCGCCATATCCGCCTCGGCGCGCAGATACGTGGCCTCGATAACAAGCAGGTCAGTATCACGCACGGCGTCCACCAGACTGTCCGTCCTACCGGCATCGCCCACGTGGACCAAGGACGCGCCCTGCCGGGGAGGACCAAGCACGTCATCAGGGTGAATGACACGTCCATCGGCCAGCGTCACCGGCTCTCCGGCGACCAGCCTGCGTCGCTCCGGCCCCCGTGGCACACCAAACGCCTCCGCTAGCTCATCAAGAAAAGGGCGGCGGGCCTTCTCACGAAACAGGTAGCCCAGACAAGGTCCCCGGTGAATGACCGGGAAGGCCACGATCTCAAATGTCTCGTCCTCCAAAATGACTCCCGGGCGGACCTCGACAAACTCGATTTTGATCGCAGGTTCAGCCCCTCGCAGCACGACACCATAGATCAGATCGTGCACGCGCTCGAGCGCCCAACTGCCGCCATAGATTTCTATGTGATCGACCGTCTCCCATCGAGCGAAGGTAGAGAGCAATCCCCCAAGGCCGAGGATATGATCAAGATGACCATGGGTGAGGAGGACCTTATTCAACCTCTTGAAGCCTAATCCACTCTGCAAGATCTGCCGCTGCGTCCCCTCGCCACAGTCGATCAGAAAACGATAATCCTTGTACAGCACAACCTGTGCCGAAAGCCCACGGTGGATGGAGGGGGCCGATGCCGAAGTACCCAAGAACGTGATCTCAATCATACGTCTCCTTCCCCCCCTGTGGATTGTACGATCAACGTGCCCGGCTCTCCCGGTTCACCCTCGACGCGTAATCCCCGCGAGATAAACTCGCGTACGATCCCGATGCTAGTAAGCAGATGCTGGGAAACCCGTGACGTAGTCACCCGCGATTCCCCTTCTGCCAGAGCCGCGGGCAGCACCAATTGATCGGCCAAGTACGGATCAACCGGTGCACCGGAATGAAAATGGTCCAAAAGCTCTTCGCAGGCTGCCTCAGCCACGTGTTCGGCCGGCAATCCCTTGCGACCGTATGCGGTAAAGCCGGCGGTCACGGTCTCTCCGCTCGGAAGGCCGACATACTCGGCAAACAGGAATATGCCCGCCCCTGGGCCGGCCCCTCGCAGCCGACGGGATTCGATCTGTGCCTGGAGCCCTGCCCCGGCCAATATATTTCGGGCGCGATTCGCCATGCGCTGCGGAATGTGAGCCGGAAGATTCGTCACCACCGCGGTGCCCCAGATTCGTCGTAATCCCCCGCGTTCGGTCAACAGGATGGCCCGCAAAGGTCTCTGCCGTCCCACGATCTGCGCCTGTAGCTCTCCTCCGCCCGTCGGGTAGAATCCCCAGCTATTCAACCCCACCTTCGCCCGCACACCCATCCGCGCGAGCTGAGGTAGGAAAACGTGCTCCAGGTAAGATACCGACGGTGCCCACGGGACGTGTGTACCACCCCGCAGCGTCAGGGAAGACTCTGCCAACCGTTCCCGCGCGACCTCTGCCATCGCTAGAGGCAAAAGCAGTGTCTGCAACACCAGGCCTGTGGACCCAGCACTGCCCCCTTGAGCTGCCTCGGCTACATCAAAAGTGTACCTGCCAGGACGAGCCGGGATACCAGGGAGGAAGGTAAGCGTCTGAGAATCCAGCGCGTCCCCTTCCAATCGTGCATCACACACGGCGGCGGCCGCTCGCGCCGCGGTCAAGTGTTGAGGGCGCAGGCCCGGTTTCCTGCGTCCCGCACGAATACGCTCCACACGCATAGGCCGTCCGGTGAGGATTGCCAACGCCAACGCCGTTCGTAGCACCTGGCCCCCGCCCTCCCCCTGAGAGCCATCAATGACCAACATTTTCTGGGATCGGGATGCCGGATTGGAGATGGGAGGCTCACTTTCGCATATCGCGTAGGGCTTGGTAGGATAGGCGCACGCTGGTTTCAGGCCATGCCGGGTCAGTGACGGCCCACCAGTACTGCTCATCCTCCTCGGTCCAACGTGGGTCAGCGATCGAGATCACCGTCATCAATCCGACCCATGGCGACCAATGCTCCTGTGCATAGCGGAAAGCCCGAACCAGGTAGTCGGCCTTTTGTTCTTCCGTGACCGCAAACCAGGCGTATCCAGAGTGGACCGGATCCGTCGTCCACCCCATCTCTAGAACCGCCACCTGCTTGTCACCATCCCCGTAGCGCACCATGACCTCTCGTGCGTCCTCCACGTGGCGGAAGCAGAAGAAACGATGCCCGTCGTGATTCTCGGCCACCTCATCCGGCGAGATCTCAGGTGGATAACCAAAGCCAGGTGCGTGTACGCCCAGCAGATCAAAGTACGGGGCCGCCCCCGCCTCGTACATCGCTAACAGGTACTCAATATCCGGTATTGCGTCGGGCAATCCAGTGCCGGTGGGCGACAAACCAGCCGAGATGACCATTGCGGCCGGATCGGCACTCTTGATGCCAACGTAGCACGCACGTAATAGCTTGACGTATCCCACAGGATCGGGGGCCTGATTCTGCCACTCACGGGCCAGATTCGGCTCATTCCACACCTGGTACGCACGCACGCGTCCCCGATACCGGTCGGCGATGGCAAAGCAAAAATCACCAAAATCCTGAGGGTTCTCGACCGGCCCTCGCCCGGATCTATGGGGCGGCAAGGCCCACAATGGTTGGCGGTCCAGGCGAAAGAGTAAGTTCAGGTCCAGTTGCTCCGCGTCAGCGACGATACGATCGGTAAAATACCAATCGTAATGCCCTTTCGCCATGCCCTCAACCTCCCTCCAACCCACGTGCTGTTTGACCCAGGTGAAACCAGCATCGTGAATCAACCCCAGATCCCGTTTTGCCGTCCCTTCATCCCACCACAGAAAAGCCTGCAAACCATACTCAGGGGATATCAGACGGGCGCGGGGCCACGAAGTAGGGGTAGGAGGAACGGGAGAACTCCCGACCCGTAGGTCCCAGACCGCGAGCGTCAGGACCATCAGCATCAGGCTTAGGACCAGCGTTGTAGACCCTGCGATCGCTAGCCTAGAAGCCTTGCCTCGTCGGGAGGCGTGTTCATCCTTCATCAGCCCGTTTACTACTCTCAGCGTTTGTCCATCGCGCCAATGGCTCCAAAGGCCGGACGCGCAACACCCTGGAAATCAATCAACGCGTAGGGCGCATTGGGGTCTTCTGGTCCCCATCCCAACTGCGAGTAGTTCAGGTTCCACAAGAACGCCACACGCACAAAGCCCCACTCGCGCATTAACTGGAACGCTTCTACAACCCATTGGGCCTGTTCCTGGAGCGTGTTATCCAATGCGAATTCAAATCCTGGAGGGTAGCCTTCGAATCCCTCTGCAGTCGCCCATCCGAATTCCGTGATACAGAGTGGCCTGTCGATTCCGGCGGCGACGATGCGATCGTGATATCCCCACAGTGTGGACCTGAAGGACCAACTATGATCTGGATTGTCAAAAGGACCACGGAACTGTGCAGCAGGATCGTCATACCCTTCATTCCACGCGATATTGGGCGGCATGTTAATCCCGTTGTGATGTGCCCCCACACAGTCACAGTAATTCAAAAGCCCGGCAGCGACCATCTGGTCAAAGTACTCAAAGTCATCCATATAGATGACACGTGCTGGATTATTGGAATCAGTGGCCGAGGCTCCAACAGGTGAAAGCGCACCGCTGACGACAATGATGTTGGGATCGCGGCTCTTGATAGCCTGATAGGCCAGCCTCAACATCTCGACGTACCGCTCGGCGCTGACTCCCTCGGCGGTATCCCACTCGCGGTCTAGGTTCTGCTCGTTCCAAACCTCGATGGCATGTATGCGTCCCTGATACCGATCCACCAATCGACCCAAAAAGTCGGCCATCAACGTTAGGTCATCTGGAGGAGCACCTTCCACGTTATCATCAAAATACGTGCGCGACCAGCGGGGCGCATCTACCACGCTGAGCAACACCTTGATGCCCTCCCGGTTGGCAGTGTCAACCACCGCATCGTATCCGCTCCAATCCATCTGGCCTGGATTGCCCTCGAACCGAGCCCATTCTACCTGCTGTTTGACCCAGCCCATACCGAGGCTGTTCACCTGGCCCATCCAGTAGTTGATGTCCCCGCCTCCTGTACCGTTGATGGCGATGCCATAGCCAAAAACCTCCTCCTCCGGCGCTATCGTGGGAGGAGCGAGGACGGTCGTGGGGGTGGGGGAAACAGCGGTTGGATCTGCGGCAAGGGCGCCAGCCGTCGGTGTCGTGTCTGCGTCCTCAGGTGGACTCTCCCCGCTGCCTGAGCCAAACCAGCCGTACCACGTGCAGAATCCCCCAACAATGACGAGAACAAGCCAGGCAGCGACAAAAACGTAGAGCTGCCTGCCTCTGAGTCCTCCGGAGTTGGTTGAGAAGCTCATTGTGACCTCCTAAGGGCAAAGGGGCTCGGCCACAGCCGAACCCCTGTCTTGTCTTTACCTATCGCTCGGAGGAAACGCACCACACGATAACCACTCAAAGCAGGACCATCCGCCGACGACCAGGAGAACGACTCCCCCATCTCAGCGTGTGCCCAACACATTGTGAAGGGAGTCGCAAGCCGGACAACCTCCACCCGGGCGGATGATGGCGTAACCATCCTGAGGGTCGTAGCCATAGCGCACAAAGTCGATATTCCAGACGATGATACAGCGTACCATCCCGGTGTTGACGCTCAGTTGCACCGCCTCAGCCAGCCAAGCCGCCTGCTGGGCGTTGTTTGTCCCCCGGGCCCAACCAAAGGCATCGTCGAACGTGGGCACACCCTCCTGTGATGCATAGCCCATTTCAGTGTAGAACAATTTGCGCGCACCGCCGAATGTGTTGTAGTACATCTCTGTCTGAGGCAAAAAGAACCAGGAGTGATGGGGATCACCAGGGTTGGCCGGGTGACCGATGCGAGCCGAGGGTGAGGTAGCACCCGAGTTGTGATGTGCACCAATATAGTCCATACAGTTGACAGCCCCCGCGCTACTCAGCCCAGCCATCCACGGGGCATCGTCACAACCATTGGGACCGCAGCCGCCAAAAAAGCCGGTCGGCGCTGGCGCCGCGCTGATGACCGCGGCATTGGCGTTCGCGGCCTTGATAGCATTGTATGACGCACAGAGGAGGTTCGTGTAGGCCTGAGGGCTGATGTGACCGATCTGCCACTCACGGTCGATGTTGGGTTCGTTCCACACCTCGATGGCATCGGCCCCGGCAGCGGCAAGTTGAGCCACCCAATTGGCATAGTCCTGCTCGAATCCTCCACGGGTGACCATATTGGGACTGCCCAAAGCGCTCAACTGGATCTTGAACCCACGCGAGTGTGCCGCTGCAACAATACCTGATGCATCCGTTCCATAGTGTACCTGCACTTTGGCCCAGTTCATCCCCGCATAGTGCATCTTGTCTGCATAGGGCAGTCCTACGTCCCGAATGTGGCCTCCAAGCTCGAAGGAACCCCCACTGACCGGCGCGACTACGGCAGCCGGGACAGTTGCCACATCTCCAGCTCGAATAACGACGGTCAGTTTGCCGCCGAAAAAGTCATCCCCGCTCTTCATCTGCCAGACGCCAGTGTACCGGCCGGCGTCGGCGGGCGCCTTCATATTCACGCTGACTTCCACCTGCCCGCCAGGTTCCAATGCACCCACCGCTACGCTCTCTGGCCCATCCATCTGTGTCTCGCCGACAAAGGCAATGACGGTATCCTCGGGCCATGCACAGGTGCCGCTGTTGCGCACGCGCCACGTCTTGACGAATTCCTCACCGTTCTCCAATTGGGTGTCATCTGGGATGGTCACGTCAGCCGTGTAACTGGCATCAAGGCAATTCGCGTCCACCGGGGTCTCGCTGGGTTGCGCAACGGGCTCATCGGCAGCAGGTTGCTCGGGGACGGTGTTCGCCTCATCCGTCGTAATCACCTCCGCGATCTCCGGCTGTGGTTGCCCAACCATCACCCGCACCGCACCGTGCTCATACCCCCCTATCCGCGCCTTGACC
>CAYUIS010000202.1:0-6230 GCA_964444825.1 uncultured Anaerolineales bacterium
GAGGCTAGTGTATGCGAAAGGCATTGGTGGATGGAAAGCTGGTAGTGGCTGCGCCGGATTCCTCCGAGGTTGCCGTATGCCCATCCTGCGGTGGCGTGGTCACAAAGCGCAAGCGACAGAAGCTTGACGGGCAGACGACCTACTTTTACCGGCACAAGCGAGGCGTGGGACAAGGGTGCCCGCGACGGTACCAGCATTAAGAACAGAGGCCTGTCAAGCCACGAATTGGTCCCGTAGGACGACCAGGATCACAACAGGAGGATCGATGAGAGGAATGATAAGAGGAGCGGGTAAAGGCGATCGAACAAGGAAACCCAAGCTGGAGGCAAGCCAGTTCCAGGCGCTGCGCATCAGTTTGGCATCACCTGAGCAGATCCGATCCTGGTCCTACGGTGAGGTCACCAAGGCTGAAACCATCAACTACCGCCGTCTTCGTCCCGAGAAGGATGGCCTCTTCTGTGAGGCCATCTTCGGTCCAAGCAAGGACTGGCGGTGCTACTGCGGTAAGTACAAGAACCCTCGCTACAGTGGCATCATCTGCGACAAGTGTGGGGTCGAGGTGACCCGCTCCACGGTCCGGCGCGAGCGTATGGGGCACATCGATCTGGCGGCCCCGATCGCCCACCTGTGGTACACGCGACGTGTTCCCAGTTATCTGGCCTACTTGCTGGGGATTACTAAGCGGGATATGGACCGCGTGCTCTACTTTGCCCAGCATATCATCATCCGTGTTGACGAGGATGCACGCCAGAAGGCCCTCAAGCGGCTGGACAGCGAGCTCAAGGAACAACTGGATCAACTGGAAGCCACGGCTCAGGAACGGATCACGGCGCTGGAGCAGGAGCTGGCACAAGAGAAGGAGCGAATCGACGAACAATTGCAGGGGGCTCAGGCCCAACTTGACGAGGAACTGGATGCTGCCACAGAGCCGGTGATGAAGGAGGCCAAGTCGCTACAGAGGAAACTCGAGGACCGCCAGGGCAAGAGAATCCGAATTCCTCTCGTCTTCAAGCCTACGGGTGACGTCATCGCCGATAAGGGGACCACGGTGGAGCGAGAGCACCTGGCGCTGTTCAGCCAAATCGCTCAAGACCATCTCAGTGAGATGGAGGGAGAGATTCGGGCTCGACAAGAGGATATGGCCGCCCCCTTGGAAGCGGATCTAGATCGTCTTCGTGACCAGACGGCTGACGAGATCAGCCGTATCAGGGAGCAGGCAGTCGTCGATGGCGCTGCGCTGCGCGTCAAGTCCAAGGCGGATCGGGAGGAACTGCTTGGGTTGGCCAAGCTTCAGGTCCTCAACGAGCCTCGCCTGCGGAAGCTGAAGGGCAAGTGGGGGCAGGTCCTCAAGGCGGGCATAGGTGCTGAGGCACTGCGTGAGTATCTGTGCAACCTGGATTTGGACAAGCTGGCTGAGGAGCTGTGGCACGAGGTGCGTCACGGCACGTCGAAGCAGCGCCGCAAGCGGGCCACCAAGCGACTGCGGGTCGTCGAAGCACTGCGCAAGAGCGGCAACCGGCCTGAGTGGATGATTCTGACCATCCTGCCAGTCATCCCACCCGATCTGCGACCGATGGTGCAACTGGATGGTGGACGCTTTGCTACTTCCGATATGAACGACCTCTACCGCCGGGTCATCAACCGCAACAACCGGCTCAAGCGTTTGCTGGAAATAGGGGCGCCCGACGTCATTGTGCGCAATGAGAAGCGTATGCTCCAGGAGGCGGTGGACAGCCTGATCGACAACAGCCAGCGCCGCAAGGCACGTTCCCGCCGCGGTCGCCGCGAACTCAAGTCGTTGAGCGATATGCTAAAGGGGAAGAAGGGACGGTTCCGCCGCAACCTCCTCGGCAAGCGCGTGGACTACTCCGGCCGCTCCGTTATCGTCGTCGGCCCTGACCTAAAGATGCACCAGTGCGGTCTGCCCAAGACGATGGCCTTGGAACTGTACAGACCCTTTGTCATCAGCAAGCTGATCGACTACAACTATGCCGCGAACGTCAGAGCGGCCAGGCGAATCATCGAGCGCGAGCGACCCGAGGTATGGGAGGTGCTGGAGGAGGTGATTCAGGATCGCCCGGTATTACTCAACCGCGCGCCTACTCTGCATCGCCTGGGCATCCAGGCCTTTGAGCCTGTGCTGGTCGAAGGTAAGGCGATCCATCTGCACCCTCTGGCCTGCTCTGCGTTCAACGCCGACTTTGATGGGGACCAAATGGCCGTCCACACACCCCTCTCGCAAAAAGCCGTGCAAGAGGCGCGGCAACTGATGTTGATCACCAAGAATCTGCTCAAACCCGCCTCCGGCGATCCTATCATCGGTCCCACCAAGGACATGTGCCTGGGAGCATACTATCTGACGATGGAAGACCCCAAGCGGGTCGGGGACACGCGCAGGCCGTTCGTGGACCTGGACGAAGTGGACATGGCTTACTCGCTGGGCCACGTCGATCTGCATACACCCATCATCGTGGCCCAGGTGTACGACGACAGGCTCCCTCCCGCCGAGCCTGTTGAGACCACCGTGGGACGCTGCATCTTCAACCGCATCCTGCCCGACGAACTCCGTTTCATCAACGAACCAATGGACAAGGGTGGGCTTCAGGAACTGATCAGCAGATGCTATCGTCGCCTGGGGCCCGAGGTGACGACGGCAATGGCGGATCGGATCAAGGACGTTGGGTTCAAGTATGCCACCCGTTCCGGCGTTACCATCGCCATCTCCGATATGGTGATCCCCGAGGCCAAGGCGACCATTGTTGGCGAGACGGAGAAAGCCGTATCGGAGGTGGAGCGTCAGTATCGGCGCGGATTGCTGACCCAGGAAGAGCAATATGCACGCGTGATTGAGCTGTGGTCGCGGGCACGCGAGAGAATCTCGGAGGCGGTGTCAGATTCCCTCGCCCCAACAAGCTCGGTGTCCATTATGGCCAAATCAGGCGCATCCAAAGGTGGGTTCGGGCCTATCGCCCAGTTGGCCGGTATGCGTGGCCTGATGGCCGACCCATCGGGTCGCATCATCCCCCTACCCATCCGCAGTAACCTGCGCGAGGGACTCACGGCCCTGGAGTATTTCATCAGCACCCACGGTTCGCGCAAGGGCCTGGCTGACACGGCCCTGCGCACGGCCGATGCTGGGTACCTGACCCGCCGTCTGGTTGACGTGGCTCAGGACATTATCATCACGGCTCACGACTGTGAAACCAGGGCCGGGACGTGGATCCGTGCTTCGGAAAGCGTGGGCGGGCAGACCATGGTTGAACGGTTGCTCGGTCGAATAGCCGCTGCACCTGCGGCACATCCCCAGACCGGTGAAGTGTTGGTCGAACGCAACGAGGAGATCAACGAGGATATTGCGGCTGCTATCGAGGAAAGTGGGATCGAGGCGGTGCTGGTGCGCTCCCCGATGACGTGCCAACTCCACCAGGGAATCTGTGCCCTGTGCTATGGGCGTGATCTGGGCCGAGGTGACATGGTGGCCATCGGTACTGCCGTGGGCATCATAGCCGCGCAGTCGATCGGTGAGCCCGGCACGCAGCTCACCCTGCGGACCTTCCACACCGGTGGTGTGGCCCACGGCGTTGACATCACGGTCGGCCTGCCGCGTGTGGAGGAGTTGTTCGAGGCTCGCAAGCGGCCCAAGGGTGAGGCACCGATATCCGAGATTGGCGGTGTCGTTCACATCGTACGGGTCGATAGACAGCGCAAGATCGTCGTCGTCGATAGCGACATTGAGCGGTTTGAACACGACATCAAACGGGGCTGGAAGATCCTGGTCGAGGATGGTGACGAGGTAAAGGCCGGGGATCCAATTGCCTCCTGGCGCGAAAACAAGACCATCGAGGCAGACAAGGACAGCCGGGTGGTCCGGGACGACCGGCACGTCACGATTGTGCACGAGTGGCGTGAGGAACGGGAGTATGAGGTCCCATCGACCGGCCGGCTGTCGGTTGAGGAGGGGCAGCGCATCGAGCCTGGCACGCAACTGATCGAAGGTGTCCGGAACCCCCGACACATCCTGCGTGTCCTGGGCCGCGAGTCCACGGAGCGCTATCTGCTCTCAGAGGTGCAGAACGTCTACCGCTCGCAGGGTGTGAACATCAACGACAAGCACCTTGAGGTTATCATCCGCAAGATGCTAAACAAAGTGCAAATCGCTCATTCAGGCGACACGGATCTCCTGCCGGGCGAACTGGTGAACCGGTTGGCCTTGGAGGATATCAATCGTGAGGCAATCGAAGCAGGCGGGCAACCTGCCAAAGGTTGGCCCGTGCTGTTGGGCATCACCAAGGCAGCCCTCAATACCGAGAGTTTTCTGTCGGCCGCGTCATTCCAGCACACGATCAGGGTGCTATCGGGCGCAGCGATCGAGGGTAAGCAGGATCCCCTTCTGGGTTTGAAGGAGAACGTCATCCTCGGCAAACTGATACCGGCCGGGACGGGATACCGGGGGGATGGTGCATCCGCCAGCGAGTCGATCGAGAGCTATGAAGGGATAACCGTCGTGACCGACGACGGGCAGGAGGAGGCCGAGGAGGAGGAAGGGAGGGAGGCGATAGAAGAAGCAGAGCCGATCAGATTATCCTAGGGACGCTGGTTACCGCTAGAGCGCTTCACAAGCCCACAATAGCAAGCTATGTGCCACATATGATGAGGAGAAAGGAATGAACAAGAGACTATACGTAGGTAACCTCAGCTACTTAACAACCGAGGCTGCGCTGTCCGACCTGTTCGGAGCGGTGGGGGACGTCGCCTCTGTGAACGTCATCACAGACCGTATGACAGGCCGTTCCAAGGGTTTTGCCTTTGTCGAGATGGCGGAGGAGAGCGCTGCCCAGGAGGCCATCAACCAAATCCACGGCAAGGCCGTGGACGGGCGGGACATCAGGGTCGAAGAGGCACGTCCACGACAGACTCGCCAGCGAGAGGGTTCATGGGGTGTGAATCGTAAAAAGTACCCGCCCCAGGAGTGGTGACCGAGGCGCAGGGTACAACCCACAGGAGAACTCGGTATCCCGGTCGCAGGGGCCTGTTTGGCACGTATCCTTAATTCGCCCTAACCTTCGTCCTCGGCGTGGAAAGAGACCCCCGAGATGGGGGTTTGAGCGAATTCACGGAAAGGTTTTTGGGATCCTGGTCGCTTCCCATCAGAGAGCTGTGATTACAGAGTTGTCGCGACAGAGGAGCCGTTCAGCTGGTACGTTTGGTTGAATATGCAGATCAAGATTGTATGTGGAGGTATAGCCTGATGTCGTTTTTGCAGCGAATTTTCAGTCCCCCGAATGCTGAGAATCTAGAGGAGAACCAGGACGTCGAAAGCTTGATCGCAGCCTTGAAGAGTCACATAAGCGCCTGTCAGGCTGTGGTTGAGGCACTGGGGCAACTCGGCGACAAACGGGCTGCGGAGCCTCTCGTCGCTATTCTCAAGGGCACTGACATGCGCAAGTCTGCCGCTAGAGCACTGGGGCAGATCGGGGCCACCCAAGCTGTGGGACCACTCATCAGGGTGCTCGATGATATTCCCCAGGTTGCGGCTGAGGCACTGGCCGGAATCGGTACCCCTTCTGTGGAACCGCTTATCTTGGCTCTCCACACGAAGGATTTGAAAAAACGCTGGGCTGCCGCCACGGCATTGGCAGGAATCGGTGCGCCCGCGGTGGAACCGCTCATTGGCCTGCTTGAGGACAATAGAGAGGACCTGCACCCGGCCGCGGCCTGGGCTTTGGGTCAGACCGGCGATGCGCGTGGTCTAGGCCCCCTCTTGGCCGTCCTCGCGCACGAAGAGAGCGAGGTGCGTCGGATTGCGGCCCAGGAGTTGGGGAGACTGGGTGACCCACGGGCTGTGGAACCACTTATAGCCGCGCTCAATGACACGGATCAGGAAGTGCGAGAGGTGGTCGCTGAAGCGTTAGAGTCAATCACCGGCCAGGAGTTCGATGATGACATTGGCCGCTGGCAGTCTTGGTGGAGCAAGCAGCCGCACCCCAGCGCCCGGTGAATAGCCGGGTGCTTTGTTCCAAGCAGCGTCGCACTGGCGAAAGAGCTCACCGGCGAGGCGAGTTTGCAGCGGATTCTGGGAACGTGAGTATAGACGATGCGAGTTGCGATCCTTCACTATGCTGGCCCACCCATCGTTGGTGGCGTCGAGATCACCATCCAGCACCATGCGCGGCTGTTGGCCGGGGTGGGGCACGATGTGTGCGTGATCGCCGGGCGCGGCGATCGCTTCC
>CAYUIS010000203.1:0-5943 GCA_964444825.1 uncultured Anaerolineales bacterium
CGCAGATAAGCAATACTCTGTTCGGCCGACGTGTCAGCATCAGGCAGGGGCATAAACTCTCCGGAGACAAAGCCCTCGTAACCAGCGGCAAACAGGGTGTCCAGGATCGATCTGAAATCCAGGTGTCCCGCACCGGGATACCAACGGTTCGAATCGGCCACGTGAAAGTGAAAGATCCGGTCACCGCAGGCACGGATGCTGTTTTCGATCACCGGCTCCTCGATATTCATATGGAAGGTGTCGAGCAATAGCCCAAAGTTATCAGCGCCGACTCGCTCGACCAGGTCGAGACCGTCCGCCACGGTGTGGATGAGGTCTGTCTCGTACCGATTGAGCGGCTCCAGGGCAAAGCGCACCCCCGTTTCTTCTGCCACAGCCGCGCATTCCTGCAGCGCTTCGACCAGATAGGCCATAGACTGGACATGCGTCTGTCCCTCGGGCGTGATGCCCCGAATCAGGCCCAGGATGATGGCCGCGTTGAAGCGTGCGGCTAGTGGCACGTGACTCTTGATCCGTTCGATAGCCGCAGCGCGCACGTCTGGGTCGTCGCTAGTGAACGATAGCCCCTCTTCTCCCCAGGCCTGCCCCGTGCCGATGGCGGGCACGACCAATCCGTGGGCCGCCACGACGTGCGCCAGTTCGTCGGCATCCACCAGCTTAGGGTCGCGAATAGCCAGTTCGACGCCATCGTAGCCCCACCCCGCGATCTTGGCAACGTTGGCCTTAAAGTCGCCCTTAAAGGCCACTGCCTGGAACTGAGCGGCATGAGTTGAGAGGACGATGCAAAGTTTCATCGGCGCTGATCCTCGCGATCTCGATGAGGGCAACGAGTGACAAGGCTCCCCTAATCACTCGTTGCCCTGTTTCTACCTACAGCACCGTGTCTTGACCGATTCGCGGAAGCCCATATACCGGCTTCCAGCCCTCGCTCAGGGGTTCCCGGAGATAGGGCTCCATCTCCTCGGCGGTGCGCAGAGTCACCTCCTCCACGGGCGGCACCACGCCGGCCGGGAATGCCTCCAGTATTTGGTCGTTGAGTAGCGTCAGGTAGCGAAGGATAGCCGCTACCGGCCGCTTGGCCTTCTCAGCCGAACCGTGGGTGGCTTTGCCCACGACACCCTCAGGTGTGGCCGCGATCTCGATGGCGAAATGACCCTCGCCCTCCGACCAGCGGCTGGGACGCCCAAAGGGATCCACCGACTTGTCAAAGTGGCCGTCGGGCAGGTAACTCTTGCCCTCAGTGTCTACCGCATACCTCATGTCCACCATCTCCGGGTGGAGCAGCAGCCCCAGCGAGGTCTCCGACTCGTCGGCGTGGACAAAATTGGTGTCCCATTTGCCGCCCTTCTCGGTGGTGCGGAAGAACTCGCGCACCGCCCGGTGCCAGTCGATGACGCGAAAGATGCCGGGCAGGTGATACCGCTTCATAAACTGCTGGATGGCGGATTCGAGCATCCACAGATGGCCGTGGTTGTTGATCAAGATCTGCTTGCGGAAGCCATCGTTCCACAGGCCGAGCATCACGTCGATCAGCAACTCGCGGGCCACGTTCTCGCGGACGACGACGGTGCCGGGCATACCCATATGATGGTACGGATGTGCACCATAGTTCAGCGGCGGCAGCGCCAGGTTGACCGGCGCACCGCGCTTGGCGGTGTAGCGGTGCACACCCTCCAGGATCTGGCTGACGTAGAGCGTATCGGACGCACTAGCCAGGTGTCTTCCGTGAAGCTCGGTACAGCCGATGGGGATAAAAACGACGTCGTTCTTACGCCGGTTTTCCTCCACCTGCCAACGCACGGTGGTCTGGATATAGGAGCCAGGCTTGCCCCACTCCACCGGCGACGGGATGCCGTACTCGGCCAGAATAGCGTCGATCTCCTCGTCGCTGGCATCCCATACCTCCTTCTTCAGTCGACCAACGGTGTTGTCCTCGAAAAAGAGGTCCGGTTGGTCGGTAGCAAGCAATCCTTCTGCTAACTTTTTGTCAGGCATATCATACCTCCATAGTGTTTGTGTACTTGGGCGACATCCATGTCGGCGCTGATGGCAGGAAAGACGAGGGGCCGTCGGACGGCCCCTGCCTCAATCACCCGCCTGGCCTCGACGTAGCCCACATCGAACTGGCGCACGTGGTCCATCATCAACCTGACGCCAGCCTGCTCCACTGGCGCGATGGCCTGGTCACGCTCAGATAGCTTCAGAGCCAGGGGCTTTCCGCAGAAAACACCCAGCAGAATAAGAGCTGCCTGCGCGATGCCGCGACTTTGCCGGGAGCCATCATTCCTAGTTCGGCTTCACCAGGATCTTCCCATCCGTCCGCTCGACTGACCTGGCAATGGCGTCCACCGTCTCCTCCAAACCGTAGCGAGCGGTGATGACGGGGCTCAGATCAAGCCGGCCAGCGGCGACCAGGCGGATGACGTTAGGAAAGGTCTCGTGACCGGAGTGCCCCTGCGCGCCGAATGCCTGGGCTCTCCGCACCTGGAAAGCCTCCAGGTACATTGGTACTCGCTGGGCGGCTCGCCCAATCTGGACCATCTTGCTGTTGATAGCCAGTGCCTTTTCCATCTCCGGCACCGTCAGTCCGGGAACACCAGCGGCCTCGACGTGAAAGTCGAACCCTGCGCCGTCGCTCAACTCCATCAGGACCTCGCCAGCGCTGACCTCGCGAGGATCGTACGCATAGTCGGCGCCCACGGCCTTGGCCAGCTCCAGCCGCTGCGGCGAGATCTCGAAAGCGACGATGATGCCAGCGCCGGCCGCTTTGGCCAGGCCGATGGCCGCCAGACCGATCGACCCTGCGCCGAACACGCTGACATAGTGCCCCGGTCGGAAGCCGCCCGCCCGCTCGAACATCGCGTTATAGGCGACGCACGTCGGCTCGGTAAGGGCCGCCACCTCGTAGGCCTTGTTCTCCTCGCCGAACCGCTCGGCGATGGCGTCGATCTTCCAGCAGAACTTTTCGTCCACGGCAATGTAGTTGGCAAAGGCACCGGGGATGGTGAAGCCGATCTCCTCCAAGTTGGCGCAGTGATTGGGGTAGCCGTTGCGGCAGGGAATGCAGCGACCACACCAGATCATCTCCTCCGCCGTCACCATGTCGCCGACTTTGAGGAGCTCGACGTCCTCACCCACCTCCACCACCTTGCCGGAGAACTCGTGGCCCAGGATGGTGGGGAACTTGGTCAGGCCAGGATACAGGACGTAGCCACTCTCGTCGGTCTCGTAAAAGTGCATGTCGGAGCCGCACACACCACAGGCCTGTATCTCCAGCACAACCTCTTGGGGACCCGGCTCAGGATCGGGCCAAGAGCGCACCTCCAACTTGGGGTTGCGCCAAACATTGTTGCCGCAGACCGCTTTGCCAGTCCGCTGCTCCCATTCAGAGATGGTGCATTCTGGCTTGGGATCCCACTCTGCATCCAGCACTAGACCTCTCATAGTTGAACCTCCTTATCGATGTATGGTTTACGCAATATGCAGACTTGAAGACGGCGCGCCACAGCGGCCAGTCAGTCTCCGAATCTAGCGTCACACAATCAAGTCCCCGACGATTCGCGCACGACCAGTCTTCCCCTCACCACGATGTCTGAGAAAGGCGTGGTCGAATCGTCGGCAGTCATCAAGGCCAGGGCCATTCCCATAGCCTGTCGCCCCATATCACGCTGGGGCTGCGCCACGGTCGTCAGCGGAGGAAAGCAGTGGGCGGCCAGAGGGATGTCGTCAAAGCCAACCACCGCCAGTTCCTCAGGTACCGAAAGACCTGCTCGCCGGGCCGCCGACATCAGGCCGATGGCCGTCATGTCGTTGTAGCAGAACACAGCGCCTGGCGGATCGGCCAGGTCTGTCAGCGTGAGTAGCGCTCGCTCGCCGCCATCGAGACGGCCATTGCCAGGGATAACCAAAGCAGAGTCGAAAGGGATACCCGCTTCGTCCAGAGCCCTGCGGCAGCCAGCCAGGCGCTCCGCGTCATCGCTGTGGTCCGCTGGGCCGGAGACGTAGGCGACGCGGCGGTGACCCTGTTCGATTAAGTGGGTGGTGGCCAGGTGACCGCCATGCTCATTGTCCACACTCACCGAAAACGTGTACCGTCCGCTCTGCTCGTTATGGTTGTTGACCAGAACCACTGGCACGCCGATACGCTCCAGATGCTCCAGATACAGCGCGCCGACACGTGACGAGGTCACGATGACACTATCCACCCGCTTGGCGCGCAGCATCTCCACGGCCGCCAGTTCCCGCTCTGGCTCGGAGGCGGAGCTGGCCAGGATGACGGAATAGTCGTCCGCTTGAGCCGTGTCCTCGATGCCCTGCACCACTTCGGCCACGAAGGGATCGGTGATGGTGGTCACGACCACGCCCACGCTGTGGGTCCTCTGCGTCACCAGGCTGCGGGCGATGGCATCGGGGAAGTAGCCCATCTCTTGGGCCAGACGTTGGATATGGACCTTGGTCTCTGCCTTTACCAGCGGACTATCGCTCAGGGCGCGCGACACAGTTGAATGGGAAACGCCTGCCGCTTTGGCGATGTCCTTGATCGAGGTATGCACCAGGGATGCTCCCCCTCTTGCACACGTGTGCATTGTTTGCTCAAGAAAAGGCGATCCCGACATCGACCAATGGATCGCTTTGCAAACGTGTGCAATTATTGTACCACACTTCCTAGCCCTTGTCAAATACGACTCCTCTTGAGGCTACCCCTCACACCCCAGCCTCAGATTCATCAAAGATAGGCTATGCGCCCGCCAGGGGATAGACGCCCCACCTGTCCGCGGCATCGAACAGCGCCAAGACGTTTTCCACAGAGGTGTCGGCTTGGATGTCGTGGGTTGGAGCGAGAATGTACCCACCTCCCTGCCCCATCTCCAATATCCGCCGGCGCACTTCAGCTTCAACATCCGCCGGTGTGCCGTTTGGCAGGACATGACGCTGATCAACACCGCCGCAGAAAGACAGTTGGTGGCCGTATTTGCTTTTCAGCATCGCCGGATCCATACCGTGTGCCGTGACCTGAATTGGGTTTAGAACCTCCATACCCAATTCGATCAGCTCGTCTATGAATGGTAGGACACTCCCACACGTGTGATAGGCCAGGATGATGTCGGGCTTGGCCGCCCTGTACGCATCAAAGACCCGTTTGAGGCGCGGCTTGAGGTACTTGCGCCACATAGCGGGTGACATCATAGGTCCGGGGTCCATGCCAATGTCATCCCCGGTCAACATGATGTCGGCGCCAAGCCTGATCAATTCCAGTCCGACGCCAATGCTATAGTCGGTCACCTCATCCAACAGTGGCTCGATGTAATCCTTTTGCAGCGCCATATCGGCCAGGAACTGCTCAAGCCCCACGAGATTCCAGGCCATCTCAAAGACGGTACACTCAATCACCCCCAAGAGCGCCCAAACCTTGCCATAACGTTCGCTGTGCGCTTGGGCTATGTCGAATCTCCCAGGGGTATAGGGATCGGGAACGCAGTAATGGGCCAATTCTCGGACTGAGGTAATGCCTGCCAATGGCCTTTCTACGATTTCGTAATAGATTCCAAAGGCATGGAGCACCGGCCTGTAGACAAAACCCCACTCGTCAACCCGAAAGCCATCTGATCGGGTCTGCGTAGGGCAACAAGGCGGCGCCGTCGATCCAATCCCGACGACATCATTGCCCAAAGTGGTCAATATCTCCGCGTGGGAGATGCGATTAGTCAGATATGCGTCGCAGTTGTCCGGCTGGATGCCGGTGACCTTGGACAGTTCGTCAGCCATTTCAGAGACAACCGTCACATACACAGGCACCTGGTCCGGCTCCTGCCCTCTCAGCGTCGCCAGAACGCGTTCCTTGCTGTTCAACTCCTTGCCTCCCATGATATATCCCCGATTATCTAAGCCGTTCTATTCATAGCAGCTATTGCAACTGGCACGAGTGCACACGTGTGCATTGTA
>CAYUIS010000204.1:0-5941 GCA_964444825.1 uncultured Anaerolineales bacterium
ATGCGATAGCCCTACCAGCCCTCCTGGGGCGATTGTTTTTGGCTGACCACAGCTCTGAGCCCCGTCCTCGGGGCGCCTTGCGCGACGAAAACCCGCTGTTCCGATTTCGTGAAAACCGCCCTCGGGGACGAGGGCTTGGAGCGTTAGTTTGGCAAGGTGCAACGCACCTGGAGGGGGAAACAAAAAGAGGCGGAGAGTCCGCCTCAGGTAAAGATGCCGAAGGTGGGAGTTGAACCCACACGAGCATAAAGCCCACTGCGCCCTGAACGCAGCGCGTCTGCCTGTTCCGCCACTTCGGCTTGTCAACTCCTCCCGCAACTGGAGCCGTGATATTTTACATCAAACCCGCGTGTTGTCAAGGAAGCTTGGCCTCAGCGTCGCTCACAAACACCCGGCGGGGGACGATCCACCAATCGGCGATCGTACGGAAGCGGTCAGGTGGGTCCATCAGAGGGCCAATCTGAACATCGTGCACACGCGCGTCCACACCATAGGTATAGACCGGCACGTAGAGCAACAGGGCCGGCATCTCCTGAGCAAAGATGTCCTGGAACTCGTCATACAGCACTTTTCGCCTGTCGCGCTTGATGGCGATTCGGGCCTGCTCCATCACCTCGCTGGCCCGGCGGTGGATGAACCCGCCATAGTTCTGGCCGTCCGTCACCTGTGTCTCATGCCAGAATGAATACGGGTCAGGGTCACCGCCCCAGTCCACGTTGAGGAGGATGGCGTCAAAGTCGCGGTTGTTCAGCGCCTCGCGTATCTCTGGCGGCGAGGCGGCCTGCACGGTGACCGAGATGCCAAGCGCCGACCACTGCTCAACGAGCAGGTTCGCTATCCCCAACCGCTCTGGTTCGCTCGAGGTGAGCAACGTAAAGGCCAATCTTTGCCCATCCTTGTTTCGCAGCCCATTGTCCGCCGCAACTTGGATCCAGCCGCTGTTGTTCAGTAAACCGTTGGCCCGATCCGGCGCATACTCGTAGCGCTGGATGCTTTCCTTGTACGCCCAGGTTCCCAGGACAAAGGGACTGTGGGCCACCAGCGCCTGGCCGTCGAGCACCTCGTCGATGATGCGCTGCCGGTCCAGCGCGTACATCAACGCCTGCCGCACCTCAGGCTCCTGGAAGAACGGTAAATCCGAACGGGCCAGGTTGAGGAACACCAACCCGTATTCAGCCGTATAGGTCGAAAAGAGGTTGAGGGCAGGCATCCCACCGGCGCGCTCCAGCTCGGCCAGCGGGATGCGGCCAACCCCCTCTACCTCACCCGCTTCGTATCCATTCAGGGCAGCCTGCCAACTCGGGTAGAAACGGAACTGGATTCGGTCCAGATAGGGACGAGCCCGGTACTGTCGAGGGGCTTGCTCGAGGAGCAACGAGGTGATGGGCTCGATCTCGATCTCGGTTTCGTCCTGGACCTCAGACTCTGCCACTTTGAAGGGCCCGTTCCCAACCGGGTTGAGGTTAAAGTCCAGCGTTGGCAGGTCCGCAGCCTGAACCCCCTGTAACAGATGTGCCGGCAGGAGGCCAACGGTGGTATAGTCAAGGAACGGGGCGTACGGCTCGTTCAGTACAAAGCGGACCGTGCGACGATCCACCTCCTCGACCGTGACCGTGCGCCAGATAGATGATCCCAGGTCCGGGGGACCGGGAAAGTCCGGCGACTGCAAAAGGCCGATGGTGAAGATAACATCGGCTGCGCTGACTGCCGTCCCATCGTGCCAATAAGCATTGGAGCGCACATAGAAGGTATAGGCCAGCCCGTCAGGCGACATGTCCCACCCGCGGGCCAGGTCAGGCTCTACCTCGCCCTGCTCGTTCAGACGCGTCAGGCCACCGAACAGCAGGGCGCAGATGTCGCGGTCCACCTCGCTGTATCCACTCAACAGGGGGTTCAGGTAGCGCGGGAAGCCTGCGATACCCTCGACGTAGGTCCCTCCTCGGCCAGGACGGAGCACTGTCGTATAGTTTGCGGCCAGGTAGGCCAGCAGAATACCCACCAACAGAATGCCGAGGAGGATGAGGAGAATCTGCCAGCGGATGTGACGGGTCACGCTATATCGACTCCCTCTCGTCCGCGATCTCTTGACATATCAAGGGTGCTTTGAGAGTTTCATCTTCTCAAAGCACCCCCCTCGCGCTGAGGCAAAAGCACAGTTAGCCGGTAAAGACCACGTTGATGACAGTGATGACAAAAAACGCGATAGACAGGCCAATCGTGATATTGAACAGTGTACGGTCCACACCTCGCCGCGTCTTGTAGACCGCGGTCTCTGTGCCGCCAAACACGCCTCCCATTCCGCCGCTTCTGACTTGCAGCAGGATGACGGCGATCAGCGCAACACTGATAATGATCTGAGCGATGTTGAGGTAAACTCCCATTCCGATATCTCCCAAAAAATGTTGTGAGGGGATTATAGCATGCGAACCATGTCTCGACAAGATGGCCCGCAGGGCCTCTAGGCTGGCAAAAAGAAGAATGCCATAGCCAGGATGACATACACGACCAGCAACTGCGCCCCCTCCATCCAGTTGGACTGGCCATCCAGCGCCACGAGCGCCGAGATAAAGGCGGCAGCAGCCAGGGCGATCAATTCAAACTGGTTAAACACCAACGTCAGCGGATTACCCATCAACAGGCTGACGAACACCAGAACGGGGGCCACAAACAGAGCAACCTGCAGACTCGAACCGACCGATATCTCCAGGCTCATATCCATGCGGTTCTTTGCAGCCACCGTAACGGCCGTCAAGTGCTCGGCGACGTTCCCTACCAGCGGGATCACCACGATACCCAGGAAGAACTCTGTCCATCCCAGGTGCTCAAGAACTGGCTCGACGGCCCCCACGAGCACCTCGCTCAACCAGGCAATGAAAGCGGTTGCTGCGAGAAGAACCAGCACCGATTTTCGCACTGACCAGGAGGTTTCCCCGGGCGGCTCAGAGTGCTCCGGCTGTGAGATGGACGTGAAAGAGTACAAAAGACCCAAGCCGTATATCAGCATCATCGCCACCGCCACGCCCAAGCTCAGATACTCGACCGAGTCGTGGTTGACCAACTCGATGGCGTGGCTAAAGAGCGAAGGCACCCCGAGGGCAATGATCGCCAGGATCAACATCGTCGCATCCAGCCCAGCCCGGACGCGGTTAAACTTTTGCTGGCCGTGCCGCAGTCCACCGACCAGGATGCTACAGCCCATCACCAGAAGCAGGTTCCCGAGTATGGATCCGGTGATGGACGCCTTGACCAGTTCAAGCAGACCAGCGCGGATGGCAAAAAACGTGATGATCAACTCGGCTGCATTTCCCAATGTGGCATTGAGAAAACCTCCCAATCGGGGACCCGTATGGACGGCCAGGTGCTCCGTCGCTTCGCCCATGATGGCCGCCAGCGGTATCACGCCCAATGCAGCGGCGGTAAAGGTGAGGAAAACCGGTCCATGGAGGTACTCTGAAGCCACTGCAACAGGTACGAGCAAGAGAAGCCAGTTGACAAGTCTCATTGTTACTCCTCTGTCTATGCACTTGTCCATTAATAACCTCGCATTGTGGTATGGAAATCAGGCACACAATCACTGCCACACTGCAAAGTTGTCTTTGGACAAGTACTATGGTCTTGGGACCATCGGGATTATAGCATACCCCGTTCTGTTGACAATCTGACACTTTCAGAGAGACCAGGTTTTTCTACGTCTATCCAAGCGAACTGATGGCTCGGGAGTGGTTTGCGACCTATAACCACCGGGCTTTTCGGCGAAAGAACCTGGTTTCTGACCTTGTTGTGAAAAGTGTCAGGTAGCTAGACATCCTATCGTAATTTTGGGCAGCCCATCTGAACGGAGTGTCAGACAATACCTTGCCCAGCCCAGTGATTTCGAGTACAATACCGGCGTTACAGACAATACTGGAGCCAAACAATGGAATCTGTGGTGCTCAACGATCGATATCACCTGCTGGAGCTGGTCGGTTCCGGTGGAATGGCGGTGGTCTATCGCGCGATAGACACCCTGCTCCAGCGCCAGGTGGCCGTAAAGGTGCTGCGCGAGGGCTATGCCAACGACCCATCGTTCTTGGCTCGCTTCCAGCGGGAGGCCCGGGCTGCAGCCAACCTTGATCACCCCAACATCGTCACGGTGTATGACGTGGGACACGACGGAGATCGACACTACATCGTGATGGAATACGTCGATGGCCAGGATCTAAAGACCCTCATCCGTCGCAAGAGCCGGCTCGACGTGGACGAGACGCTAGACATTGCGATCCAGGTATCCGGCGGTGTCGGACACGCACACAAGGCCGGGATCATCCACTGCGATATCAAGCCCCAGAATGTCCTCATCACCAAGGATGGGCGCGCCAAAGTGACCGATTTTGGCATCGCCAGAGCGCTGTCCGAGTCTGGTATCACCGAATCCGACACCGTATGGGGCAGCCCGCTCTACTTTTCACCCGAGCAGGCGGCCGGTGAGCCGCCCTCGCCGGCCTCTGATGTCTATAGCATCGGCGTGATGATCTACGAGATGTTGGCTGGCGTACCCCCCTTCCAGGCAGAAAAGCCCGCAGCGCTGGCCCTTATGCATATGCGCGAAGAACCGCAACCCTTGACCGTCCTCAATCCCCATGTGCCTCCCCAGGTCGAGTGGGTGGTGCGCAAGGTGCTGGCCAAGGAACCCTCGGCCCGCTACCGCACCGCCGAACAGCTTGGCCTCGTCCTCGCCAAATACCGCCACCAGAGCGACCAACCGACGGGACTCCATCCATCTGTTCCCCGGCGGCCACGCGTCCCGCCCGCGCCTCCTCCAGATGAGGCTGTCGTGGGCAGTCTCCCGGCTGCGCCCCGCGCGATGCCCGACGGGCTGACCTGGGTGATGGGCGTGATCGCGTTCGTCACCGTGGTGGGCCTCATCCCGCTCTGGTCGTTGGTCTATCGCGCCTACTCAGCCCCCCTCACCTTCCTCCCCACCTCCACCCCTGTACCCCTGGTGACCTCGACGCCGTCAGCACAGTCGATCTCTGTCCCGAGTATATTGGGGCAGTCGGTCGAGGAAGCCCAGCGTGCCATCGAGCAAACGGGCTTGCTCTTCGTACTGGGCGAGGAGCGGTATGAAGCGGGCGTTGAGAGAGAGATCGTAGTCGAACAGAACCCCGCGGCTGGCGAACTCGTTCCCTTGCGAACCGAGGTATCCGTCGTCGTCAGTGGTCCAGGTCGTGAGCTGTCGATGCCAGAAGTAGTGAACTATCCGTTGGAGCTGGTACGGGATGGTCTCGAATCGGATGGTCTGTCCATCGTGATCGATCAAGTGTGGAGCACCCAAACCAAGGGTATGGTGCTCGAACAGAGACCCGAGCCGGGAGCCACGGTCAACGCTGGCGACACCGTGACGCTGACGGTGAGCGGAGGTGCGGAGATTCCCATCCCGCTCGAGGTCAACCTGGCCAATCTGATCGTTCTGGAGAGCGCGGAGTTGCGACAGGAAAAGTACCGACCGGGCGACGTGATCGCGGTCACGCTGCGCTGGCGCGCACGCCAATCCATTGATACGCCCTTCGTCGTGTTCGTGCACCTTATAGGACCCGATGGGCGATTGGCGGCACAGCAGGACATTGAACCGATCAATCCAACCACGTCGTGGGAACCCGGGGCAGGATCGATCGCAAGCCCCCATCAGGTCACCATCGCCGGCGGTCAGCCAGCGGGCACGTACCAGTTGCGTGTGGGTATGTATCCCCAGGGACAGCCCGGTTACCGGCTGCCAGTCGTGGACTCGGGCCACACCACGGTGGAATCAGACAGCATTCTGGTCGCAGAGATCGAGATCGGATCCTAAAGAGCGTTTTCTCTCTGGCTGCCTGACACTTTTCACAAGAAGGTCAGAAACCAGGTCTTTTTCGCCGAAAAGCGCGGTGGTTATGGGTGGCAAACCACTCCCTAGCCATCAGTT
>CAYUIS010000205.1:0-5546 GCA_964444825.1 uncultured Anaerolineales bacterium
CACTTGTCGCAGATGATGCCCCTGTAGCGAACGTTCTTGTACTTGCCGCAATAACACTGCCAATCCTTGGTGGGTCCGAAAATCGCCTCGCAGAAGAGGCCATCCTTTTCGGGACGCAGGCGGCGGTAGTTGATCGTCTCCGGTTTGGTGACCTCACCGTAGGACCACCCATGAATCTGTTCGGGCGATGCCAGGCTGATACGAAGCGCGCGAAAATCGCGCGCTTCCATATCCTGTTGTTCTCGATCGCGCATTGTTCTCATTATCTAATCCATCCCTCGCAAACTCATGCACAAAAGAAGCGCGGAGGCTTCCCTACTGCTCAGCGCTTCATGAAGTGAATCCCACCTTTCATAAGAGCGAGTATTATACACCCTCCTGCGAAATTGTCAAGGACAGTATCTTCTTTTTTGGGTGAATGGCTTGAGATATGGCGCAAACTGTGGTAAACTTGGGCAGTAAGCTCAGAATCGGACATTCCAGGTAGCAAGCGCGAGGTGATCGTGACAAAGAGGATATCCGCCACTATTCCTACTCGCATAGACCTGGCCGGTGGCACCCTGGATGTATATCCCCTCTATCTGTTCGAAGACGGTGGGCTGACTGTCAATGCGGCGATCAACATCTATGGTCACGTGACCGTGGAGGAGCGAACTGACGCTCAGATCCATATTCGTTCTCAAGATACCGGTATTGAGAGATCCTTCACCAGTCTGTCCGAGATGCCGATGGGGGGCGAACTAGACCTGGTCAAAAGGGCGCTGCGCTTCTACTGCACGAGGAGCGACACTCGGCAAGGGCAAACACAGGGGCTGGATGTAACGTTGCACAGCAAAGCACCACCGGGATCCGGCTTGGGGGCATCATCGGCTCTGCTTATGGCCCTCTCCAGCACCCTGAACGAGATCGGAAATCTGGGCCTGAGCAAAGATCGCCTGATCGACCTGGGAGCCAACATCGAAGCTCAGGTCATCGGTATCCCAACGGGTAAGCAGGACTATTTTCCGCCTCTGTTCGGAGGTATCTGCAGTATATGGTTCGATGTGGACGGTCACCGGTTGGAGCGGTTGGGAGAGGATAACGATCTGATTGAGCGTCTTAACGAACGACTTATCCTCAGCTTTACAAACATCAACCGCTTTTCGGGGGTCACCAACTGGGCTATGCTCAAGCGCTACATCGAGCGCAAGGGGGATACTGTGGCCCATATGCGACAAATCAAACAGGTGGCCCTGGATGTGCGACGAAGCTTGATGATCGGAGATCTGGGTGAGTTCGCCCGGCTGCTGGCCGTGGAATGGGATAACCGCAAAGCGCTGGCCGATGGGGTCACCACGCCAGAGATCGACAGAATGATCGTGGCGGCAGCGGCCCAAGGGGCGCGGGCCAGCAAACTCTGCGGCGCAGGTGGAGGCGGGTGTATGATCACCTACGCTGAACCAGAAGACGGACCCGCTGTGAGACGGGCCCTGGTGAACGCCGGAGCCACATTGATGCCCTTCCAAATCGTTCCCGAAGGTGTGCGGTTGAGAATCGGCAGTAGTCCCTGTGCTGATCCTACAGAGCGCAATCAGTAACCCATGTTGTCCCACTGTGCCGCAAAGGAGGTCAAGTGACTCTGCAACTATTGCCCCAGCCCAAGGTGCTTTCCCTCACCGATGGCGCTTTTGGCCTCGACGCCGATACGCTGATCCTTATGCCAGCCCAGGCTGACGACAGGGCTTACTCAGCCGGCCGGCAGTTACAGGAGGACGTGTGTCGGTCCACCTGCCTGACGCCGCCCATCGTCAAAGCCTTTGCCCAGCCCCGTTCTGAGAACGTCATTCTGCTCATCTGCGGCGCGGACCAGGCGAACTCATTTGGCGTCGCGCCCTTGGGCATCCGAGCACCGGCCAGTGTGGCCGACCAGGCCTATGCGCTCACCATCACACCAAGCACCATCATTCTCTACGCCGATGGACCGGCTGGATTGTTCTACGCCGTGCAGACGCTGCGTCAGGTGGTTCGGCTCCACGGTCACTTGTTGCCGGGGCTGGACATACAGGACTGGCCCAGCCTCGCCTATCGCGGTCTGATGCTCGACATCTCTCGCCGCAAGGTGCCCACCCTGGGCACGCTCAAACACCTGGTCGCCGAGCTGGCCCACTTTAAGCTTAACGTACTGCAGCTCTACACCGAACACACTTTCCAGTTTCCCCGGCATCCCAAGATCGGAGCGGGCTGTGGCTCGCTGAGTAGCCAGGACATACTGGAGTTGGACGCTGTGTGCCGCCAACATCACGTCGAGCTGATGCCCAATCTGCAGTCCTTTGGGCACACGCGCAACACGCTGCTCATTCCAGAGTACCAACACCTGGCAGAGACGGACCTGCTGTGGACACTGAGCCCTGCCTTCGAGGAGACCTACACGCTGCTGGACGAGCTTTATGCGGATATGCTGCCGGCATTCACCTCTACCACCCTCAACGTGGACTGCGACGAGACGTACGACCTGGGAAAGGGTGCCAGCAAACTCCTCGCTGAAGAGATGGGCGTAGGACGCGTCTACCTGAGCCACATCCTGCGGGTGCGCGAACTGGCGGCCCGATACGGACGACGTATCCAAATGTGGGGCGACATCCTGCTGCATCACCCGGAGCTGATCGACGACGTGCCTGACGACGTCACACTGCTCGACTGGCACTATGACCCGGCCGATGAATACCCTACCGTCAAGACGTTTGCCGGGGCCGGACGGCGGTTCTGGGTCTGCCCTGGTGTGGGCTCGTGGAACAGCGTGTTCCCGAGGCTCTACGGGGCGAACGTCAACATCCGCAACCTGGTGCGCGACGGCGTTGACGCTGGGGCGGAAGGAGTGCTCAATACCGATTGGGGGGATCACGGCCACTACCAGCCCTTGGGCCTGAGTTGGTACGGGTACATCTTTGGCGCGGCTCAGGGCTGGACCGGGGGCACGACCGGCGACGAGGACTTTGAGACTGCTTTTGGGCCGCTCTTCTTTGGCTCAGAACAAAAGGAGAGCCTGGCCGCGCTGCACCACTTGGCCGACACCAACAAACTGCCCAACGTCTACCGCCACAACCGTTCTCAGACAATCCTGGCGCTGTTTGATGAGCCGCTGGTCGGCGATCTGCTGACGGGCGAGGAAAGACTACCTGGAGAGACGCTGAAACAGATGCACGCGCTAGCAAAGAACGGGGCCGCCACATTCGATACCCTGGCCCCCGGGCATCCACGGGAACTGATGCTGCGCGAGATGGCATTGGCCGCCCGGCTGACCGCCTATGCGGCACGCAAGGTGACGCTCTCGCTAGAGATCCGCCAGGGATTGCGTGATCCGAGCCTGGATGCGGACAAGATCGGCGAGTACATCCTGGTTCTCAAGACGCTCGATATCGAGTTGGAACAACTCCGGGCCGAGTTTGAGGCGCTTTGGTTCGCCCGGGCCCGGCGCAGCGAGATCCACGTCGTCTTGGGTTACTACGCCGGCCTGCGCGTTCGCTACCGGGCGGCCATCGAATGGCTGGAGCAACAGCGCCAATCGCTGCTCAAAGGTGGCGATGTGGACGCGGATCTGAGCACCTACGCCGCGGGCGCTTATCGCACCCTGTGGCAGAACTGGCCTGACTAGCCCATGTCTCAGCCCATCACAGCCGTTTTGATCGGCGCCGGCAACCGGGGCTATGAGAGATATGGCCCCTACGCCCTGGCGCACCCTGATGAAATCCGTTTCGTGGCCGTCGCAGAGCCACACGAGGCGCGCAGGGCGCGGTTTGCCCGGGCCCACGATATCCCGACAGCGTACCAGTTCCACACCTGGGAAGACTTGCTCGTCCGAGACCAGATGGCCGACGCTGCCCTCGTCTGCACGCTGGATCGGATGCACGTCGAGCCCACGCTAGCCGCCCTGGAGGCTGGCTACGACGTCCTGCTGGAGAAACCGATGGCCACCACGCTGGCGGACTGCGTGCAATTGGTGCGGACGGCCGAGCACACCGGACGGCTGCTACAGATCTGCCACGTGCTGCGGTATTCGGCCTTCTTTTCCACTCTGCATGACATTGTCACCTCGGGCCGTCTGGGTGACGTCATCACCGTCGAGCACCGAGAGAACGTGGCCTACTGGCACATGGCTCACTCCTTCGTGCGGGGCAACTGGCGGGATAGCCAGGTCGAAAGCCCAATGATCCTGGCCAAGTGCTGCCACGATCTCGACCTGCTGTACTGGATCCTGGGACCTTGCGCCCGACTCAGTTCCTTTGGCTCGTTGATCCACTTTCGACCCGAGAACGCACCGGATGGAGCACCGGAGCGCTGTACGGATGGGTGCCCAGCCGCCGACCATTGCCCCTGGTACGCACCGCGCCTGTACCTGGACATGGTCCCGCTGTTCCACGTAGCCCGCCGCTCACCTCTAGCGCAAGAACGGCTGGCGGCCGAGTTGAGCCTGCGGTGGCCCTCACTGGTGAACGCTGCCCGCCGGAGGATGCCTGGCCTGGAGGCAACCCTGGACTATCGGGGCTGGCCTATCTCGGTCATATCCGAGGATACCGCTCCCCAAGCTCGCCGGGAGGCCCTCCAGACAGGACCCTACGGCCGCTGCGTGTACCGCTGCGGTAACGACGTGGTGGATCACCAGATCGTGAACATGGCGCTTGAGGATGGAGGATCGGCGGTTCTGGTGATGCACGGCCATTCCCACAGAGAGGGGCGGACGATGCGCTACGACGGTACCCGAGCCACGTTGCGGGGGTGCTTTTATCCTGAAGAGCAGCGGATCGAGATCCACGATCACCTCACAGGCGATATGGAGGTCATCCGGCCCTCCGTTGGCCGCGTGGGGACCAGCGGCCACGGGGGCGGCGACGCGGCGCTCATGGGGGCTTTTGTCCACAGCGTACGATCCACGTCCCAGGGACATGGATCACGCACGAAAACGAGCGCCCGGGAGTCGTTGGAGAGCCATCTGATGGCCTTTGCCGCCGAACGAGCGCGGCTGGAGGGGGTCGTGCTTTCTATGGACGAGTTTCGCCGTCGGGCCGAAGCACTGGCCGAGGAGTAGGCCAAGCGTCGTTCACTGGCATCTTCCAGGCTCCTCAGGGGTCATTAGCCGGCAGGCCCCAAATCCCGAGACCGAGGCCGGTACGCGAGTCGTCAGGTCCGCGCGGTCACTCGACGCGTTCCCAGCCCAATACGGAGCGCTGATACACAACGCCGTTGGTTTCGAGGGTGTTGATGCTGTCCGGGACCTCCAGCGATAGGTGGGTGACGACGTCACCTACCTTGGCCTGACTGGCATTGACGGCGATATGGGCAGAGATTCTCAACTGGACTTCATAGTCACGGTCATCGTTGGTGGCGGTCTCGATCATACGGGTCATACGGTCGGCCATATCACGGAGGATGTCCTCAAGCGAGATATCCTCGGGCAGCATAGTCAACGCCAGCGTGTGCCGGCCGGTCCTGTGTTCGAGCATTCCCTCGGTTGCACGCGGTCTGGATTGCACAGGCGCCTCCATTCTAGGTGTGGCTATCTCTTGAATCAG
>CAYUIS010000206.1:0-5521 GCA_964444825.1 uncultured Anaerolineales bacterium
GTCAACAACCTGGGGAGCGTGCTGCGCGCCCTGGGCGACCTGGCGGGGGCGCGGGAGGCCTACGAGCGGGCGTTAGGCATATTGGAGAGGTTCTTGCCCCCGGATCACCCAAATATCAAGACGGTGCGGCGAAACCTGGAGGCTCTGGGATAGGCAACAGGGATCGAGACGAAAGACGCAAATGCCCGCAACGTTGGGGGCAGGGAACTGCTCAGCTCGTGTCCATAACAGTGGCAGGCGTGAACTTGACAGGATTCACATGATAGGGTCAGCGGAGGAATCCTGTTAATCCTGTCGAAAGAACGACCGGGGTGTGTAGGGGCGAGGCATCCCCGAAATCTAACCGGGTGAGACGGCAGATTCTGGGGCCAGAGCAGGTTGGGAGACGGATACTTGCTTAGGGATGCCTCGCCCCTACCGGCATGACAAGGGAGGCCCCTGTTGCGTCGGGTGTGTTGGTGTAACCCCGTCTCGCGTAAGCGTTGAGTTGCGGCAAACTCCGCCGTAACGCAACCCACGCACTCGCGGGGATGATACCTCGGTGGGCGATGAGGTGGGTCGCGAGTGAGCGGGGGAGGGAGCCAGGGAGGTCGATGCCGATGGTGATCGGGGGGTGGTGGTGAGGGGTTTTGACTTCCAGGGGAATTGGGATATACTGGGGTCATCTTCGGTAGCCAGCCATTTCACGAGAGAGATCAACAGATGACAGAACAACCCGAGAAGGAAGTCAAGCTGAGATTGACGTGGCAAGATGCCTCGGACTTGCCAACTATCTATGCGAACCAGATGTACGTAACTCATGCCGGACCCGAGTTCTATGTGGTGTTTGGCGAGGTCGAGCTGCCTACACTGACCAACCTGACACCCGACGAGTTGGCGGATATGGGGGCTATCGAAGTAAAACCTGTGGCCAAGTTGGTCTTTACTCCAGATGGCATCGTCCCGATCGCGAAGGCTTTGGTTGAGAACATCGACCGGTTTATGGCAAGACAGGAGTGTAGGAGAGAGGAGGATTCCTGATGGGCCTGGTATCCGTAAGACACTATCAGCAGATCCCGGTCTCTTTGCGTCCGCGTGGAACCAACACAGCCGGGGATACCGTTACCGTGGTCTTGAGCACCGCTTCGACCAGTAGTGTAAGTGTGGCTGGAGATGTTCGTCAAACACGCCTCGATCAGGCGTGGTTCTGGACACCGACCTGGCAAGCAATGGAGCGGGAGGCAGACGAAGATCTCGTAGCGGGGCGTTATGATGATTTTGACACCCTGGACGATTTTATCGATGATCTCGAAAGGCTGATGGAAGAATAGTGCCCAAAGACCTGTGGGATGATACACCGAAGAACCGGACGGTTCAAGAAATCCTTCAAAAAGCTGCACCCGGACATTCAGAAGAAGGCAGTCGAAGCTTTCAAGTTGTTCAGAGATAACCCGAGTCATCCATCTTTGAGGATCGAGAAGCTTGGCGGAACCGACGGTATCTGGTCGGGGCACGTCGATGATCACTACGTCTGGACATTTCACTTTGAGGTTGATCCAGACACTGGTGAAAGAGTGTGTGCTCATCGGGTAATTGACTGCCACGATGAGGTCTACAAGAACCCATAAGGACACTCCCCGGCAGGATTGAGATATGTTAGCCATATCCAGGAGGGGGAAATGGCAACCAGGTGTGCGTTTGACCTGCAGAAATCGATAGAGACGATTCTCTACGTCGCTCAGAGACAGACCAACCTCTATCATCTCCTCAAGGTCCTCTACTTTGCCGATAAGGAACACTTGGCCCGGTACGGGCGCACCATCTGTGGCGACAGCTACGTCGCGATGAGGCTGGGGCCGGTGCCGAGCGGCGCGTATGACGTCATCAAGTGTGCTTGCGGGGATGGGACATTCTTGTACGACGAGTCCATTTCCGAAGCTATCGGGGTGCGCAACCGTGTGGCCATTGCCCCTCTGAGGGATGCTGACCTCGAATTCCTGAGCGAATCGGACATAGAGTGCCTCGACTGGGCTGTCGAGAAATATGGGCAAATGCCATTTCCTCAGCTCAGGGATCTAAGCCACGAGGATCCTGCTTATAAAGCAGCCGATGAGGGCGACTTTATCTCGCTTGAGGAGATAGCCAAGACTCTCCCGGACAGTGAATTGCTCCTGGAGCACCTGTTTGATGCCTGAGCACTATGGGGAGTTTGGCGACCAGCTTTCCAGAAGATCTCAGGCGTGGGCACATCACCAGGCATCTGACCCCTGGTTGGGTGTTGTATCTGTACTGCGAGTTCACGAATCCTCACAAAGAGAAATACGTTCTATTGGCCTCCTACGATACACCCCCGCTCTTGTTTGTGATAAACTCGGAGATCAACAGCTACAAACGGAGCAAGCCCGACTTGCTCAATTGTCAGGTGCAACTCAAGGCATCAGATTATGATTTCCTCTTGCACGATTCGTATGTGGATTGCAGCAAGGTGATCAATTGCGTTGACAAGGGGCAGATCGAAGCTCAGCTTCTGGCCAGCGTGGGAAGGATAAAAGGGGAGATCAACTAGGCGACCAAGAGCGAGATCGTCAAGGTTGTAAGCAGTGCTAGGACGGTCAGTCCTAGGCATAAAGGGTTGATCCTTGCTGCCCTCGCATAGGGGGACAGAGTCTCAGGGATGACCAACGACCCAAATCACACCGACCCCACCGACCAGATCATCACCCAAGGCCGAGCCCTGGTGCGAGCTATCGAGGCTATGGACATCATCACGCCTACTGGCGGGTTCGCAGGAGTAACGTATTGACCGCACGCCCTAGCTCCAGTGCGCCAAGGCGTTGTCCCGAATGGAACGAGGCAACAGAGGGAATCCCGGAGCAAGTGCCGCCACCGAATCTGGAGGAAGTAGTATGACTGCCCTGATCGGCGACACGCTAGGCCACTACCGCATCATTGAGAAGATCGGTGAAGGTGGTATGGCCACGGTCTACAAGTCCTATCAATCCGGCCTTGAGCGCTACGTAGCGGTCAAGGTCCTGCCCCCGCTCCACGCCGAGCAGCCTGGCTTTAGCGAACGCTTCCAACGCGAGGCCAAAGCTATCGCCAATTTGCACCACCCCAACATCCTACCTGTCTACGACTATGGGCAGGAGGAGGGTTACAGCTTTATTGTGATGCGCTACATCGAAGGGGCGCGTACTCTCAAAGAGGCGATGCAAATCCCCCTCAGCCTGGTGCAGGTAGCAGACCTCATCGGACAGGTCGCTGCTGCGCTGGATCACGCGCATCAACAAGGAGTCATCCACCGGGACGTGAAACCGAGCAACGTGCTGATGGATGGCGATTGGGCTTTGCTCACCGACTTTGGGCTGGCCAGAATGGCGGAGGTCTCGATGAAGCTGACGGGTACCGGGGTGGGAATTGGCACGCCGGCCTACATGTCACCGGAGCAGGGCCAGGGATCGCCGGTGGACCACCGGACCGACATCTATTCTCTGGGGATTATCCTCTTTGAGATGTTGACCCGCCAGATCCCTCACAACGCCGAGACTCCATTTGCTATCGTCATCAAGCGGCTCACCGAACCGCTGCCGCTGCCACGTGCCATCAACCCCAAAATCCCTGAACCGGTGGAGCGGGTGATCCTCAAGGCGTTGGCCAAGGCTCCGGAAGATCGTTACCAGAGTGCAGGGGAGATGGCGCAAGCCTTGAAAGGGGCTCTGGAACTGGCAAGTGGGCGAGTGGCGGGCGCGCGGGAAGCGACGACGCGGCAGATGGAACTGGAGCAGCTTTACCAGGAAGCTCAGGCCAAGGTCGAGAGCGGAGATTGGGCGGAGGCAAAGGACCTGTGCCAGCAGATTGAGGTTTTGGAAGGGCGTGGCTACCGCGATGTTGGTGAGCTGCTGGAGAGGGCTGAACAAGGGCTGCGCCAGAGACAGGCCATGGAAGAACGGCAAGCACACCTGGCTCAACTCTACGCACAGTTGCAGAAGGCCATCGAGGGCCAGGACTGGGGTAGGGTACTGACCTTGGGTGAGCGCATACGGGCCGAAGACGCCAGCTACCGGGATGTGGCGGAGTTGATGGCTTATGCGCGCGGACAATTGGACCGCCCGCAGCGCAGGCCGATACCGTCCTGGGCCTGGATCGTGGGTGGGGTGGCAGTGGTGGCGTTGCTGGTGTTCTTGGGAAATCTGGCGTTTAACGGGGGATCTGCGCGAGAGCCAACGCCCACCCAAGCATCGACTCTTGCGCCAGTTGCGGCGGCAGCGGTGACTACACCCACACCTGCGCCCACCCAGGCACGAACGCCTACGAGCACTCGCACAGCCACGCCTACCGCAACACCGGGCACCTCATCATTCTCTTCCGTGCACCCTACCCAGATTCGGCCTGCCGACGGTATGGTGATGGTCTACGTACCAGGTGGCACCTTCCAGATGGGTAGCGACGAGAGCGACTCGGGTGCCGATGACGACGAGTTCCCCCAGCATGCTGTCACCCTCGACTCGTTCTGGATCGACCAGACGGAGGTGACCAACGCTCAATACCGTCAGTGTGCGGAGGCGGGGGATTGTGACGCGCCGTTACGCAGCAGTTCATACACCCGTGACTCCTATTACGATGACAGTGCCTACGATGACTATCCGGTCATCAATGTAAATTGGAACGAGGCGGATGCTTACTGCAAGTGGGCGAGGGCGCGATTGCTGACAGAGGCCGAGTGGGAGTACGCAGCGCGGGGCGAACGGGGCTCTGTCTATCCCTGGGGGGATAGCCCACCCGATGATACGCTGCTGAACTATGGCGGTGATCTGGGCGATACCACAGAGGTTGGTTCGTATCCTGATGGCGCCAGCTGGTGCGGGGCGCTAGATATGTCAGGCAACGTCTGGGAGTGGGTGGCCGATTGGTACGGCGACTACCCGTCCGAGGCGCAGGCGAACCCTACCGGCCCGGCGGATAGCCACTACAAGGTGTTGCGCGGGGGTTCGTTCTACTACCTTTGGCGCCACGTCCGCGTGGCGTACCGCTACAGCAACTACCCAATCCATCGCCACAACCTCATCGGGTTTCGGTGTGCGGGATCTGCTCCAGGAGGGTGATTTTCTGGGTTTTTGGTCTCTGGACTTTTGAAGGGGGGAAGTTGAAGAGGGAGAATCTCTCCCTCAAATTCGGGCGCAGGTGACGGAATGCTTGGCTTCAACAAACCCTCAGTGATCTCAGAGCCATCGGTGGTTTCGGTGCGTAGGTAGGCCCTTTTTGCGGCAAGTGTGTTGGTATAGTGCGTAGGTTGAGTAGAGGAACGAAACCCAACGCTTGGTCGTAGGGAGGACCCCTTCGCGTCAGGTGTGTTGGTGTAATCCCATCTCGGGTCAGCGTTGAGTTGCGGCTGAAACGGAGATCAAGCAATGACCAGCAGCAGAGCCAGAGCGCAAACGTGGCCCGACACGCGCCACCGGGATTTCCGGAAGGGATTGCAGCACCTGTAGGGGCGAGGCATCCCTGAGCAAATATCCGTTTCCGAGCCTGCTCTGGCCCTAGA
>CAYUIS010000207.1:0-5427 GCA_964444825.1 uncultured Anaerolineales bacterium
TGGCAACCAGATACGTCCGCTGCCCAGGAAGGCTACCCCGTACATCAGCCCGCCCAACGCGTTTCCCAGCACGGAAAGGACCGACGCGTCGGGATTGCCAGCGTGTACTACGCCGAAGAAGGCTGCCATCACGACCACCGCCAGCCAGTGGTTGCGCACCATCACCACCAGCCCGCTGAGCATCAGGCTGCGGAAGAGGAGTTCTTCCCAAAGCGCAGAGAAGGCCAGTGTGAGGAGCCGGATCACAAAGCCCAGATCGGGGAGCCGCACGCCGCTCACGTGCAACGCGCCCAACGCCCACTCCACACCCAAGATACCGCCCATCACCAGGGCGCCGATAGCGACTCCGCCTCCCAGATCAGCCCAGGCCCACGCATCGAAGCGCAGGCCCATCCCCTCCCAGACGCGGATCTGAGCGCGGCGCCAATGGGCCATGGCGACCGCGCCGCATAGGATCGCAATCGCAGTCGTCACAATGATCAACCAGACCATATCTCCTCCCCTTTCCGCGGCAAAGTCCATGGCAGGGCCGGGGCGAAGGGAGCACTTCTGCCCGGGACTTGTGGCTGCCTGTCTAAAGCGGCGGCACCCACAGGCAAACCCAAACCCCGCTTACCAGTACGAGCAGTGCGATGCCTATCATAAGTCGAGCAATCTCTCCGGACGTCCGTTCCATTTCTTCCACATCCACACCTATTGACGAAACAGCACTGTCTTGTGAGCGACGGCGATGCAGTATTTCATCAGCCCCGCGAGGATAGCCTGACTGTACTCATAATGCGCCAGGTGCAAGCCACTCTCTGCCAGGCAGTCTTGCATCGCCGTTTCCTCCAGTTGGTCCAGCCGGGGCAGCAATCGTCTGAGCCAACGACCGGCGCGAGGAGGCAGGACAAAGTCGGTGAACAGGAACCATCTCATCATCCGTCGCCTGAACCAGTTATCAGAGACGCTTGTGTTCATCTTCCCTTTATCCCTCCTTGAACTGGAACAGTCTCAATCCAACAAAAAAGCAGATCGCACCATAGAGGGTCAGGACCCCGATGTCCACCCATACGTCAGCCAGACTCCCGCCCAGGATCATCAGCCGATTGTATCCCTCCATCGCCCACGCGACGAGTGTAAGGCGGGCTACCTGCTGCAACAGCTTGGGCATCAGGAACAGGGGAAACCAGGCGCCGCCGATCGCCGAGGAGCCCAGGATCACCAGCGTCGTGATAGGGTGGATCTGTTTGCGCGACCGGATTACTGCCACGAGCAGGATACCCAGGCTGGTGGTGGCCCAGCACGTAGCCAGGGTGACCAGCAGCAACCCCAGGGGCGAGCTTCCCAGGTTAACGTCAAAGACGAGCACCCCGAAGATGAACATCAGCATGATCTGGCCCACACCTACGACAAACTGGGCTATGAGCTTGCCTCCGAGCAGCGACCAGCGGGGGATGGGGGCAATGAGCAGCCGTTTGAAGGTGCCCCGTTCTTTCTCCTCCAGGATGCCCCCTGCCGCCGATAGCACGGTGAACATGGCGAACATCACCGCATAGCCTGGCACGATCTGACTGGAGACGTCAAGTTCTTTCTCCGAACTGCCGACGGTTGTGACCTGGGCACGCACCGGCGGGTCGTGCAGCCGTTCCAGGGCGGTGGCCATCGCCCGTCCGGCAATCCCAGCGTAGTCCAGGTCGGTGCTGCTGGTCGCCCGCTGCACCTCACTGATGGCCACTTCTACCGTCGTCTGCACGTTAGAGAGGGCGCTGGTGACGCCTCGCACCATCCCCTCCAGCAGCGGAGCCGTCTGCCCACCTGGGGCGACGATCAACTCCAGGGCGGCAGATTGGCCAGACATTATGGCGGCGCTGAAGCCTGAGGGGATGACCAGCGCGCCGGTCCGCTTGCCATCGCTCACCAATTCGCGGGCCATCTCTTCGTCGAACACCGTCTCCACGTTGAGATTCTCCGTTTGCGACAAGACGTCCAGCACCACCGTGGCTATCTCGCCGCCGTCCTGATCCACCACCGGCAGATCAATTACGACTGCTTCACTCCCTCCGCCAAGGCCACCGAAAACCAACCCTCCGATGAACGTCATCCCCAGCGGCAGGATGACCATCCAGATGGCGGCCATCCTGTCCTTGCGCAGCAGGAGCAATTCGTTCAGAGCGACGTAGAGCAGTTTTTTCACAGTTCTCTCTCCCTTCAGTCCCGCAACCGCTTCCCCGTCAACTGGATAAACACGCTCTCCAGGTTGGGCTCCAGAATCTCTAGCGAGGCCATAGGCGTGTCTGTCTCGTTAAAGAGCGCGATGATCTGTAGCAGGGCACGTTGTGCGTCTGTGGTCTCAAAGACCAGGGTTTCGTCCCGATGGACAACCGTTCTGACCTGGGGCAGAGCCTGCAAGCGGGCCAACATCTCGTCACCCACCGGGTGTTCTTTACCCGCCTCATCCCTGACCCCGATGCGGATGATGCCCGTGCCCAGGCTGTTGATCAGGTTCTGTGGGGTATCCAGGGCGATGACCCGTCCTTCGTCCACGATCGCCACCCGATGGCACAACAGCTCTGCCTCTTCCATATAGTGGGTGGTGTAGAGGACGGTCAGCCCCTGCTGGTTGAGGGTCTGGATGTTCTCAAAGATGGCGTGGCGGGACTGCGGATCCACGCCCACGGTCGGCTCATCCAGCATCAAGAAGAGAGGTTCACTCAGGAGGCCCACGGCCAGGTTCAGCCGGCGCTTCATTCCACCGGAGTAGTGCTCCACGCGCTTGGGAGCGTGCTCGGTCAGGCCCACCAAGTGGAGCAGGTCAGCGATGCGCTGCTCCAGCCTGGCCCTGGGGATCTCATACAAGCGCCCGAAGAAGCGCAGGTTCTCCAGCGCGTTCAGGCTGGGGTAGAGCGCAATGTCCTGAGGCACCACACCGATGACCCGCTTGACCGTTTCTGGTTCGGCGGTGACGCTGTGACCGGCGACGACGACCTCTCCCACCGTCGGCTCGGTGTAGGTGCACAGCACGTTGATGGTCGTCGACTTTCCTGCGCCATTGGGCCCCAACAGGCCAAAGACCTCCCCTTGCTGGATCTCGAAACTGATGCCGTCCACGGCGTGGACATCACCGTAGTGCTTGTGCAAGTTGTCGACTCTAATCACGCTCTTTTCTCCCCTTGATTGTTCATGGTTCATTTCCACGCTCATCATCATATTAGAAGAAACCTGATCGAACGTCCATCACTTCCAGCCTAACGGTCGAAATCGGGGAGCGAACGGTCGGAACGCCCTAGTCCTTCGAGAATATGTTGAGCCAGAGGAGGGAATCTCGAATCGTCCAGTTCTGCAACCTGGACTGGTTTAACAAGTCCTGTACTTCTTGTCGCGTGTAGGACGCCCGTATGTGTTCTGTGAGGATGCCAAACCAGGATCTCCTGAGATCGCTGATAAGGAACCTGCCTTGGGGGTTAAGGACCCGATGGATTTCGTTGAACATGTTTGCTGGATTTCTCACCAAATGGAGTGTGTTGCTGCTGATCACCAAATCAAACGTATCGTCCTCGAAGGGCATATCCTCTGCATCCCCCATTTCAAAGGAAACCCTCAGGGGCACGTCACCGTCCTGGACATTTTCTCGGGCCAACGTCAAGACCACCTCGGAGAGGTCCAGGCCCACAACCTTGACACCCGAGATTGCCTTGGCGAATTCGATGGCCAGCCGGCCGGTCCCAGTTCCCACATCCAGGACTTGGCCGTCGGTTATTCCCCATTCTCTGGCCATGTGTACAAAGCTCTTGGACAGATTTTGCGTTCGTGTCCTGATCTCTTTGTCATATCGTCTCGCAGCTTTTGCATCCTCAAAGACGCTATATTCAAGGGGTCTTCTCTGTATCATAAGTGGATCCTCACTATTCTGGGAGCGAATGCTCTACTTCCCTCAGATAGCCCGATACTGCTCGCTAGCCGGTCGAGCTTTCCAATTCCTTATCAGGACGACCAGGCCGTACACACCCGCCGCAAAGAGAATACAATCCTCATAGCAGTCAAGCGCGCCGAGACACTTGGGCAGGCCCATAAGAGCCCACGGGAGCAAGGCCGCAAAGACCTTTTTGTCGGCTTTCGGCGCGGCCGCAGCAACCAGGGTGATGGCGAACACCGTCAGCGGGCACGGGAACAAGGGCAGGAGCATGTTAGGATAGGTATGCCCCACAAACACCCACCCGATCAACGGGTACAGAGCCACCAGCGCTAACCAGAAGAACGTCAGGGCCTTGCCCCACTTTGCGTCGGGCAGCCTGAACTCTGTCCCCCGCGTGAAAATGTCCACGGCGAACAGGATCGATATGGTGAAAAACAGCGGGACGCCGGTCACCATAGATATGGGGTTCCTCACAAAAAGCAGGAAAAACACGACCCCGTTCCAGGCAAAGGCGAATGAGAGGAACGCTTTCATCCAAACGTCCGTCCGCGGGCCTGGTTTTGTGAACGTCCGGACCGTCAAGAATACTGCTGCGACGATCATGACGATCTGTACCGGCCAGAGGGCTTCGTTGTACGCGCTCACTTGATTCCAGAACATCTCTGTGCTCATCACCCACCTCCTAATTCTGAGTCTTCTGCCTGCGTTGTATCAGCCGCATGATGCCCTTCAAAAAGTTCAACCGCGGCACTCTCTCCATGTAGTCGACGTACGCGTCACCGAATTTCTCGACGCAACTCTGGTCGGTCTTGAAGCTATCGGCATAGGCCAGCGCCATCGAGATCAGGCCCAGGATCACACTGGACCAATGCTGCGCGATCAGCATAACACCCAGGTTGATCAGCAGCCAGGCGGTGCCGCCCTGCGGGTGGCGTACGATGGCATAGATGCCAGTATCGACCAGGACTGTGGTTTTGATGTAGCTGTCTCCCTTTGCCACGCCACCTTTTCTGCGGAACGTGAAAATCGGCAGCCACCCAAAGATCGCCGATGTCCAAATGCAGATCCACCCGGCCCACTCGAGTGTTTCCGAGCCAGTCCGGTGCACGAAAAAGGCCAGGCCGATCTGTACCACGGTCAACACTCCCGCGATTGATGACAACAGAAAGGGATGCAGCGAATATAGGAACTCTTCAACACGCCTCATCTCGACAACCTCCTGACGTTGTGTGATTCTGCTAGATTGACCCACTCAGCCCTCCTATGAGGATCGATTGAACCTGTGACCATATGATAGCAGAACAGGAGGTCAGAAAGCAATGGGTTGCCGGTGAACGGTCAAATCCGGTGGGGGAACGGTCCCTGAAGCAGGTGGTAGGGCGGCGTCTAGGCTGCTGTGTTCTGTGGGTAGAGGGCTTTCTTGGGCAGGGCAGGATGCTTGCCTACGTAGAGCCCAGGTTTATTGAGCGGCGCCGAGCATGGCTATACGCAATTCATTTTGGAGAGAAACGGCTATACGAAAGCCCGCGCCA
>CAYUIS010000208.1:0-5370 GCA_964444825.1 uncultured Anaerolineales bacterium
ATCAGGTGAAACGAGATCGCAAGTTGAAACGGGAGCTTGAGCGTTCCCTGTCTCAGGCCATCCCGCATCTCCTCCCGAGTAAACCAGCGGGCATCCTCCAGTTCGTCCTCACCAATTCGGATCGCCTCGCTCCCAGCCTGCGCGAGAAATCCCAACATCAGAGAACTTGGAAACGGCCAGGGCTGCGACGCAAAGTAATGCCCCTCTTTCACCTTGACCCCAGTCTCCTCCTCCACCTCCCGGATCACGGCCCCCTCCAGGCTCTCGCCCGGTTCCACAAATCCGGCGATGGTCGAATACCGACCTGTCGCCCAATCCGGTTTTCGTCCCAACAGACACCGATCACCTGATGTGACGAGAACGATAATCGCCGGATCCAGACGCGGAAAATGCTGCCGACCACACGCCTCGTCCGTACAGACGCGCACGTGACCGCCCTCAATGCTCATCGTCGGACTGCCGCAATTCCCGCAGAAGCGATTGTGGTGATGCCAATGGATCATTGCTTTGGCATAGGCTAGCAGAGCACAATCCTCCTCGCTGAGCGAGTCGGCCATGCGCCTCAGATCGCAGAACTGGCCATATGCCGCCAAGTCAGCGGGCGGCGAATCCCCCTCAGCGGGCACGTCGAGGGCGAAATAGGCCCTATCATCACTTAGCCCCAGCAGAGCGATCAACTCCGCCCGATGGACCAGATCCTGCACGTCGCGGGGCGGGAGCAGGATGGGCCTGGCGCCCTCGCCGACCGCAAAGAGGTTCTTTGACCGCCACACCAGGACGAAGCGTGTGTTGTCGTCCTCCAATCGGGCCGCAAGCCACTCTCCATCCCGGCGCTTGTCGGTGACACGATCCACACCACGCGCTGTAAAATGGTTCAACGAAGAACCCTTTTTGTCAGTCATCTTCATCAGTCACTTTTATCTTACATACCCCGAGGCAACGAGCAGTTCGGCGTTCAAGATCGAGCCGCTGGCTGCACCACGCAGCGTGTTGTGGGAGACACTGACCAAACGTAGATCCAGCAGCGGACAGTCCCGTACCCGGCCCACGGTCACCGCCATCCCTCCCCCGGCATCCCGGTCCCGGCGGGGCTGAGGTCGGTTTGGCTCCGGGCGCACGAGAATAGGAAACTCTGGCGCGCTGGGCAACTGGCGGACCACGTCGGGGCCGCGGAAGCCTAGCAGCGCGGCCACTGCATCATCGGCCGTCACTGGCTTTTCGAAACCTAGCGACAGGCAAACGGTGTGACCGTCGAGCACCGGCACTCGGTTGGCCTGGGCACTGACAGCGATGTCTGCCGCCAAGCGCCTGCCCTCTACCATGTGCCCCAGCAGCAGCCGTGTCTCCGCCTCGATCTTTTCCTCCTCGCCAGGAATATAGGGCACGACATTGTCCAGAATATCGAGCGAGGCGACACCCGGATAGCCCGCCCCGGAGATGGCCTGCATAGAAACAGCAAAAACCCGCCTGAGGCCAAAAGCTTCGTCCAACGGCTTGAGTGGCATCACGATCCCGGTAACGGTGCAATTGGGACTGGTGACGATGAGACCTTCCCAGCCAAACTGGGCCTGCTGACCGGGGATCATCGTTATGTGATCGGCGTTGATCTCTGGAATCAGGAGCGGCACGCCCGGCTCCTCCCGGTACGCTGAGGCGTTCGAGCAAACGGCGTAGCCCGCCTGCGCAAACACTGGCTCGATCTCGTGGGCGGCAGAGGACGGCAACGCTGAAAAGACGATCTTGGCCGGGAGGTCCGGCTCCAGCGGCTGCACGATCATCTCCCCGATCCACGCTGGCGGATCACCGGGGATGACCCAGTTGGCCGCTTCGGCATAGGGACGACCCGCGCTCCGCTCAGAGGCCGCCACTGCCGAGACCTCGAACCAGGGATGATCGGCCAGAAGTTGAATAAAGCGCTGACCAACGGCACCGGTCGCGCCCAACACCGCCACGGGGATTTTATCCGCCATTGAGAATCACCTCCTTGTGAATTGCCTGCACTCCCTCACCCGCTTCATCAGCACCGACTACCAACGAAATGCTGCACTCCGAAGAGCCCTGAGCGATGGCGATGACGTTGATACCGTACTGCCCCAGCGCGCCAAACAGGCGCGCGGCAACACCTGGGGTGCCCCGCATTCCCGCACCTACGGCGGTCACGATCACCACGTCATCCAGCGACCAGACCCGGTCCACGTCCTGGCGGGTCAGCTCCAACGCCATCTCCTCCTCGATGGCGCGTATCACCTGTCCCGCCACATCCATCGGGATGACAAAACAGATGGACTGCTCCGACGACGCCTGAGAGATCATCAGCACGCTGGCCCCCTGGCTGGCCACAGCGGCAAAGGTGCGGGCGGCGATACCAGGTACTCCCATCATGCCCCGGCCCTCGACGGTGACCATACTGAGCCCCGTTATCGCCGTGACAGCTTTGACGGTACCCAATGTGTTCTCCGGCTCGCGAACGATGCGGGTGCCAGGGAGAGTGGGATTGAAGGTGTTCTTGACCCATAGGGGAATCCCACGGTCGATGACCGGTCGGATGGTGCGTGGATGCAAGACCTTGGCCCCAAAGTAAGCCAACTCCCCCACCTCGCTGTAGGACAGTACGGGTATCACCTGAGCATCCGGCACAATGCGGGGATCAGCCGTCATCACTCCATCCACATCGGTCCAGGTCCAAACCTCGTCAGCATCAAGGCAGTCACCCAGGATGGCCGCGCTATAGTCACTGCCACCCCGCCCCAGCGTCGTCGTCACCCCCTCCTCAGTAGCTCCGATAAAGCCTGTGACGATAGGGATGATTCCGTCATCCAGGAGCGGTATCAATCGAGCGGAGACCCGATGTCGAGTAGCGTCCATCAGTGGCGCCGCGTTCTGGAAAGTGTCGTCGGTGACGATCAACTCCGTGGCGTCCACTGCCTGGCTACCGATTCCCCTCTGGCGCAACAAAGCGGCCAGGACGCGCGCGTTGATCCGCTCGCCCAGTGAGGTCACAGCGTCCATCGCCCGGGCGGTGACTTCGCCCAGAACGTGGATGCTACGGCAGAAGGCGTCAAACTCGTCCAGGTACTCGTCCACAGTGGTCAATAGTTGAGCGCGCTCACCATCTTGGGGCAGCAACTCATCCACGACCCGGTAGTGACGGGATCGCAAGTCCGTGACGATGGCGCGATAGCTTCGATCATCGCCAGACTGAGCGGCCAATGCACCCTGGGTCAATGCATCCGTCACGCCACTCATTGCCGACACCACCACGACCAAACGGTCCCATCCCTGTGCTTGTTCCAGCACGATGTCTGCCGCTCGTCCGAGAGCCTCGGCGTTGCCAACTGAGGTACCACCGAACTTAACCACCAACGTAGTCATTTCACCCTCCAATACAAAAACCCCCGGCGCCCTGGGGCGCGGGGGTCTCCCACGTGGTTCCACCCAAGTTTCACAGCGAATCAAAAAACAGCGACTTGCTGTGACGCTCTGCGGCGATAACGGGCCGTCCCGGCGTCCCATACTTTCACGCCTGCCGCTAAAGGGATTGTCGAATCCCCGCCTGGATCTGCCGATCCAGTCTGAGCAGAAGCAGATAACGCGATTTGAGGAACCCACTCCCGGGGGGTTTTCCCACCCGTCCGGTCGAGGAGGCTTTCAGCCCACGACCTCCCCTCTCTTGGACCTTCTCTGGGTAGTACTCGTCCCGGTCAAAGCTTTGACGTGCGCTAGTTTTGCGCCCGGCATTATACCATCCCCATCATATTTGGCAAACGCTCGCCTTTGTGGTAGGATGAAAATCAGGATGAACAACCACTCTCGTTTCGAGGAGGTCGAACACACTGCCGACATCGCCATCCGCGTGTGGGGCCGCGACTTGGCCGAGCTGTTCGCCAATGCCGCTTATGGAATGGCCTGCCAGTTGGGCGGCACGGATTCAGGGGATCAGAACATAGAGCAACTGGTCGAGATGGAGGCCTACGACACAGAGACGCTCCTCGTGTCCTGGCTCGGGGAGCTGCTCTACTTGAGCGAACGAGAGGAAAGCATATTCGCCGATTTCGAAATGCTAGAGATCACCCCAACCCGGCTGCGTGCCCTCGCCCGAGGCAGACCGATCGGGGAGCACAAACACCACATCAAGGCGGTGACTTTTAGCGATCTGGAGATCGTGCGCACACAAGCTGGCTACGAGACGATGATTGTGTTTGATGTGTAGGATTTGGAACTTTCAGGCCGGCTGAGAGGTAAAAGATGGCGCGGAAGCAGAGGCAGGGACAGAGTCAGAGGCCAAAATCAAAGCAGGATCAAGGGCAGGGGCATCGACAGGAGCAGGCACCAGCGCAGAAGCGGGACTTCCAGCGGGTAGACAAGCACATCTGGGAGCTACCCAAGAGCTTCCGGGACGACATGCGCGTCCCGGCACGGCTGTTTGGCGATGCAGAGCTGTTTGACGCCGCCTTCCGCGACCGTACCGTACAGCAGTTGACCAATACCACAACCCTGCCGGGCATTGTCAAGCACGCGATGGCGATGCCCGATTTTCATCAGGGATACGGCTTTCCTATCGGCGGCGTCGCCGCCATTCGGAGCGACACCGGCGTGATCTCCCCTGGAGGTGTAGGGTACGACATAAACTGCGGGGTGCGCCTTCTGGGCACGCGCCTGGAACAGGCGGAAGTAGCACCCTACATAGAGGACCTGACAGCGAGGCTCTACCAGACCTGTCCCAGCGGCGTGGGTGGAAAGGGGCGCGTGCAGGTCTCGGAGCGGGATCTGGACGAACTGGTGACCCAGGGCGCCAGGTGGGCTCTGAAGCGTGGCCTGGCCCGGCAGGAGGACGTGACCCATACCGAGGAGCAAGGCAGCTTGGCCGGCGCCGATCCCAGCCAGTTGAGCGCCCGCGCCAAGGAACGAGGCCGTCCGCAGGTGGGCTCACTAGGGGCGGGGAACCACTTCCTAGAGATAGACGTCATCGAAGAGATCTATGACCCCGAGGTGGCCGATGCCTTCCGCCTGTGGGAGGGCCAGATCGTGGTGCAGATCCACTGCGGCTCCCGGGGCTTTGGCCATCAGGTCTGCGATGACTATGTAAAGAGCCTGCAACCAGCGGTTCACAAGTACAACATCCAGCTCCCCGACCGGGAACTGGTCTGCGCGCCCATCGACTCCCCTGAGGGTCGCGCCTACTATGGTGCGATGGCCTGCGCCGTCAACTATGCCTTCGTCAACCGGCAGGTGTTGGCAATGGGTGTGCGGGAGGCGTTCGAGCAAGTGCTTGCCGGTAAGGTAAAGCACTTTGATCTCTTCCAGGTCTATGACGTTGCCCACAACATCGCCAAGTTTGAGGAACACGATGTAGAAGGGAAAAGGCTCAGG
>CAYUIS010000209.1:0-3328 GCA_964444825.1 uncultured Anaerolineales bacterium
GTAGAATTACATCTCAGGAACGCTCCAAGGGATGGGGCGCAAGCCCCCTCCCTTGGAGTTCTGGAGGCAATCAAGCCAGTGCGAGCATAGGTGGCGTGGAGGCTATATGATCGACCATTCATCCCCTGCCGGCGACTACGTGCTGGAAATGCGCAACATCAGCAAGGCATTTCCCGGCGTACAGGCGCTGAAGGACGTCACGTTCAAGGTCCGTCGTGGCGAGGTGCACGCGCTCGTGGGCGAGAACGGGGCGGGCAAGTCGACGCTGATGAAGATCCTCTCCGGTGCCCATCCACGCGACGCGGGTGAGGTTATCATAGATGGGGAACAGGTAGAGATTGCCGATCCCATCGCTGCGCAACACCTGGGCGTCAGCATGATCTACCAGGAACTCAATCTGGTGCCGTCCATCAGCGTGGCGGAAAATATCTTCCTGGGAAGGATGCCTGCGCTGGGTGGCTGGGCGCATCTCAACTGGAGAGAGCTGAACGAGGGCGCGGCTGAAATGCTTGCCCGTGTGAACGTTGACGTCGATCCGCGGGCAATTGTCAAGCGCTTGAGCGTCGCCAGGCAACAGATGGTAGAGATTGCCAAGGCGTTATCTATGCGGGCCAAGATTATCGTCATGGACGAGCCTACCTCGGCCCTGACGTTGGCCGAGACAGAGGTCCTGTTCGACATCATTCGCAATCTCAAGACGCAAGGCGTCGCGGTCATTTTCATCACCCATCGCCTGGAAGAGATATTCACGGTATCGGACCGCGTAACCGTCCTGCGCGATGGCTGTCACATCGCGACACTGGACTTGGAAGAACTGGACCAGCCAACCATCGTCAGCATGATGGTCGGACGTGAGGTCTCGACCCTGTTCCCCAAAGTCGAGGCGGAGATCGGCGACGTCGTGTTGGAGGTCAGGGACCTCAATCGGGAGGGCGTGCTCGAAGCGATCAATCTCCAGGTACGTGAGGGGGAAATCGTCGGGCTCGCAGGCCTGGTGGGTGCCGGGCGCACAGACCTGGCCAAGGCGATATTCGGCATCACTGCTCCAGATAGCGGGGAAATCTTGATCGAAGGGCAGCCGCATGCCATCCGCTCACCTGGTGAGGCGATTGACCTTGGACTGGGGCTGGTTCCCGAGGACCGTAAGGTTGAGGCGCTTATCCTGGCCCGGCCTGTGAGGGACAATATTACTATTGCAATCATTAAACTTCTTTCCTGGTTGGGCTTCTCCATCCGGCATAGAGAAGAGGATCACCTCGTTGATGATTACATCGCACGTCTCGACATCAAGACGCCAGGACCTCTGCAACTGGTGCGTAACTTGAGCGGTGGTAATCAGCAGAAAACGATCATCGCTCGTTGGCTGGCGGCAAAACCGAAGGTGCTCATCATGGATGAGCCCACGCGAGGGATTGACGTCGGAGCCAAGGCCGAGATCCATGCGCTCATGGGAAAGCTGGCCCAGGAGGGCGTGGGCATTCTGATGATTTCTTCAGAATTGCCCGAGATTCTGGGGGTAAGCGACAGAGTGGTCGTCATGCACGAAGGCAGAATCACAGGGGAGTTCACCCGTGAAGAGGTTACGCAGGAACTGATCATGCAGGCTGCAACTGGAGGAAACGTTGGATGAGCGAACAGAACTGTATCGTTGAGGGCGCAGCAGAGGAGACTCCCACCAATTGGTACGCCAGGGTAGTGGATTGGCTACGCCATCAGGTTTTCCAGATGGGGGTGTTCGTGGGGCTGATCGGGCTGTGTGTTTTCTTCTCGTTGGCATCTCCTTACTTCCTCACGTTTGACAACATGATGAACGTCGCGCGACAGATCTCGATGATCGGTATCATCGCGGTGGGTATGACGTTCGTCCTCATTACGGCCGGCATCGATCTGAGCGTGGGGTCCATCGTCGCGTTCGGCGGTTGCATCACGGCTGGGTTGCTGCGCGATGGCGTTCCTATCCCGCTGGGTATTGCCCTGGGGATTCTATTTGGCCTCCTGGCGGGCCTGGTCAATGGGTTGCTGGTGACTAAAGGGCGTCTCCCGGCTTTTGTCGCCACGCTGGCCAGCATGAGCGTGTGGAGAGGTGTCGCGCTGACCTATACCCAGGGGTACGCTATCTTCCCTCTGCCCAAGGAATTTGCCTTTCTGGGGCGCGGCTACGTGGGACCAGTGCCTTTGCCTGTAGTGATCATGATCGTGGTCTACGTCCTCGGCTATTACCTGCTCAATCACACGGCCTTCGGGCGCTACATCTACGCCGTGGGGGGCAACCTGCAGGCCGCCAAGCTATCCGGCGTACGTGTGAACCGCACGCTGATCGTGGTCTACGGGTTGTCGGGGCTGTTCTCGGGTCTGAGTGGTGTGATTCTGTCTTCGCGGCTGTTGTCGGGACAGGGCATGGCGGGAAGCGGCTGGGAGCTTGACGTGATCGCCTCCTGTGTGTTGGGTGGTATCAGCCTCATGGGCGGTGAGGGTAATCTGATCGGCACTATCGTGGGCGCCTTTATCATCGGGATACTGGCAAATGGCATGACGTTGCTCAATATCTCATCCTTCTACCAGATGATGACGAAGGGCCTGGTCATCATGCTGGCGGTGTTTGTGGACCTGCAACTGAGGTCCCGGCGCAAGTCGTAGCTCAATACAATGACGTCTCGAGGGGGAAGGAGCAAGCATGGGCAAGATCGGATTTCTCGTCATTGGGCATCCAGACTATCAGAATGACGTCGCTTTGAACTTCGCGGACGTCGGTGTGGAAGGGTTGCGCCAGGCAGGGATGGACGTCGCCTATGTTCGAGATGCGCTGACTCAGCCCTGGGATGCCGACGCTACGGCGCATCAACTGCTGCGCGAGAACGATCTGGATGGTGCCATCGTCTTCATCGGCACCTGGATCGAGGCCCCGGTGGCGGTGGCGGCCATTCGCGCTTTGGAGCACGTGCCGCTCGCAGTATGGGGCTATCCGATGTTCGATCACGACGGCATGCGCGATTCGACCGGTTCTTCTGTGGGCTGGGCGGTGGTCAAGGCGGCCCTGGACCGTGTAGATCTCCCGTACAAGGGTATCCTGGGGCCGGTGGACGACACGGGCACGTTGTCCAACGCGATTAGTTTCTGTCGGGCAGCCGCTGCGGTTACCAGGCTGCGCCGGTCCCGGATCGGTCTGGTGGGCTATGCCTCGATGGGGATGTATTCGGCGACCTTTGACCACCTGCTGCTGCGGTTTCGCATCGGCCCGGAGGTGGAACACGCCGACGCTTACAGCATCATTCGACGGGCTGAGAGTTTCACCGCTGCCGATGCTGCACCGGTAGTGGCGCGTTTGATG
>CAYUIS010000209.1:3338-5323 GCA_964444825.1 uncultured Anaerolineales bacterium
ATCAGGGCTGATGTCCAGGATAAGCACCTCGGTAAGGCCGCCCGTGTCTATCTGGCGCTCAAGGCCTGGTGTGATGAGCGTCATCTCGACGCCGTGGCGTTCAAGTGCCAGTATGAGTTCTCGCAGGAGTATGGCATGGTCGGCTGCGTGCCCCTGGCACTGCTGACCCAGGATAGTATCACGACCTCGTGCGAAGGGGACGTGATGCTGGCCCTGAGCATGCTGACCCTGCACTACCTGTCCGGCCAGCAGATCTACTATGGGGATGTGCTCGACTGGGAAGGGCAACGGGTCTATCTGTCGTCCTGTGGTTTCATACCCTACGAGACGGCCAGTGCTCCAGAGGAGATCGAGGTTCGGAATTTCCCGCATCCTGGGTTCGAGGGCATCTGCAACAGCTTCACGATGAGGCCGGGGCGGATGACGTGGTTGCGCTTTGCCGAGTCGGTCGGTGGCCACTTCGTGGATTACGGAACCGGCACCGCACACCTGGCTGAACGGCGCCAGGGGTGGGCGCCGGCAGTTGACCTGGAGTTGGATGGCGACGTGGACGAACTGATCGCCAACCTGACCACTCAGCACTACACCGTCTGCTACGGAGATTTCTCGGCTGAGATTGAGGACATCGCACGCGCGTTGCGTATCCCTGCGCGTCGCATTTAGCTGCCCGTGACGGTCGCTGGACTGTGGTCCAGCGAGAGCGTGTGTGGTCCAGCGAGAGCGTGTTGTAGTGGGGGTTGCGCATGGGATTGCTGCTTGGCATCGACCTGGGTACGACCGGGTGCAAGGCCGTCGTTTACGAGCAGGATGGGACCCTGCGGGGGGAAAGCTACCTGGAGTATGGTCTCATCACGCGCTCTCCCACTGTGATCGAGCAGGACCCGCAGGCGTGGTGGGATCTCACATGTCGAGCGATTCACCTGGCACTCGACGCGTCCGACGCTGACCGCAGTGCGGTGCGCGGCCTGTCGGTCAGCTCGCAGGGCATCTCCTTTGTCCTGTTGGATGGGCAGGGGCGACTGTTGGGCAATGCGATCAACTGGCTGGACAGCCGGGCCTCTGAAGAGAGCGCGTTGATTTTGGAACACTGTCCGGCGGAAAGACTGTTCGCCATCACCGGCAAACGGGCAGCGCCTTTCTACGTCCTGCCCAAGTTGCTCTGGCTGCGCAAGCATCGGCCCGACCTGTGGCAGCAGGCGCGGATGGTGCTGATGGGGCACGACTATCTGGTGTACCGCTTCTGCGGGGAATCCGTCACCGACCATTCTATGGCCGGTGGCACGCTGCTTTACGACTTGCAGACACTGGACTGGTCCGCCGAGTTGCTGGAGGCCTTTCAGATATCGCGCGATATGCTGCCTGCAATTCAGTGGTCGGGCGCGCCGGTCGGGACGCTCCGGCCAGAAGTCGCCGAATCGCTCCGTCTGCCTTCAGATACCGTCGTCTCCATCGGCGGCCAGGATCAGAAGTGCGCCGCCCTGGGGGCAGGCATCCAGGACGGCACGGCCACGTTGTCTCTTGGAACCGCCTCGGCGATCGTCCAGGTGATGGACCGTCCGTTGGTGGATCCCCACATGCGCGTGCCTACCTTTACGTTCGTGGTGCCCAACCGCTGGGTGTTGGAAGGCGTCATCGGCACCGGCGCTGGCAGCCTGCGTTGGTATCGTGACACCGTGTGTCCGGGTGTCCCGTACGCGGATCTGGACGAAGGGGCTATGGGCGTTCAGCGTGGGGCCGATGGGGTGTTGTTTTACCCCCACCTGAGTGGGGCCGGGAGCCCGCACTGGGTGAGCCAGGCGCGGGGGACGTTCCTTGGTCTAAGCCTGGCGACGACGCGGGACCATCTTACCCGGGCCGTGTTGGAGGGGGTGGCCTACCAGATTCGGGAGAACCTGGTCGTCACGCAAGCGCTGGCTGGCTCTGTTGAGAGAGCCATCGTGTTTGGCGGGGGGGCCAAGAGCCCCGTGTGGCGAGAGATCATCGGG
>CAYUIS010000210.1:0-5276 GCA_964444825.1 uncultured Anaerolineales bacterium
CCAATAGATGAGGTGCCTTTCAAAACCCGCCCCACCATAGTATAATCAGGCGACCACAACAGGAGGACAGGATGATGATCGACAAACAACCGTTTGGACGTACCGGGCACATGAGCACGCGCACCTTGTTCGGTGCGGCAGCCCTCGGGACCGTGACCCAGGCCGAGGCTGACCGCACGTTGGAGCTGCTGCTGGAATACGGCGTCAATCACATCGACACCGCCCGTTCGTATGGCGACTCGGAACTGCGCATTGGGCCGTGGATGGAACAGCACCGTGACAAGTTTTTCCTCGCCACCAAGACGGAAAAGCGCACGTACGAGGGCGCCTGGGAGGAACTCAAACAGTCGCTGGAGCGGCTCCGCGTGGACTATGTGGATCTGTGGCAGATGCACTACCTGGTCAACCCGGAGGAGTGGGAGACGGCGATGGGACCGGGCGGGGCACTGGAGGCGTTCATCGAGGCCCGTGAGCAGGGGCTGGTGCGGTTTCTGGGCGTGACGGGTCACGACCTTGCCATCGCGGGTATGCACAAGCGCAGCCTAGAACGTTTTGATTTCGACTCGGTGCTGCTGCCCGCCAACTATGTGCTGATGCAGAATCCCCAGTACGCTGCCGATTTCGAGGCGCTCGTGGCCATATGTCAGGAGCGGAACGTGGCCGTGCAGGTCATCAAATCGATCTGTCGCCGGCCCTGGGGGGATAGACCCCAGACTCGCAACACCTGGTACGAGCCACTGGAGGAGCAGGACAGCCTGGACCGGGCCGTGCACTGGGTGCTGGGTCAGCCTGGCCTGTTTTTGAACACGGCGGGCGACATTCACGTGCTTCCCAAGGTGTTGGACGCCGCCAGCCGCTTCCAGTCCGCGCCGTCGGACGAGGAGATGGCGGCGGATGTGGCCGCGCTGGAGATGGCGCCGCTGTTCGTCTAGTTCCAGACCCGGCCAACCAGGGCACGCTTGTTGAGCAACAACCTTCAGCCAGCCCCTGGACTGAGCTGAGCTTGAGGCCAATTTCCAGCCGGGACGAACACCTGGGTCGGAGGAGAGAATGGACAACTGGGGCGATTTTGTGTATCCCCTTCTGTTGGGGTTTGGCCTGTTTGGTGTTGTATTGGCCATAGGGACCGTATTCGCCTACTTTTTTCTGGTGTGGTGGAGCAAAGATCTGACCAAATGCCCTGAATGTGGCAAACGAGGGGCCGGTGAACTGGTGGAGAGTACAGAGATCGGATCAAGGGTCTACACAGAATGGCGAAATGTGCGAGACTGGTCCAGCTTCACACCCACCCGCAGGCAACTGTTCCAGGTGACAGAAGAAACCCACAGGGACCGCCTCAAGTGCGAGTCCTGTGGGCATCAGTGGACAAGGACCGCCAAACAGAGCCAATCGGAAAAACTACCCACCAAATGAGGGTCCCCCTCTTTCCGGAGGCGTCAACAGCCCCATCAAGGAGGTGTGCAAGGTGAAAGTTGTACCATTGGGAAACACCGGCGTGAAGGTGAGTGTGTTCTGTCTGGGTACGATGTATTTCGGCAGCCGCACCGACAAGCAGACGTCATACCAGCTTCTGGACCGGTACGTCGAGGCCGGCGGTTCGTTCCTCGACACCGCCAATATATATGCCCATTGGGTGACGGGACACGTGGGAGGCGAAAGCGAGACACTTCTCGGAGAGTGGATGCGAGAGCGCAAGAACCGCTCCCGGATGTTCGTCGCCACCAAGGTGGGTTTCCAGTATCAGGGTGTCGAACGAGGTCTGCGCGCCCGGCAGATAGAGGAGGAGTGCGACAAGAGCCTCCGGCGGTTGGGCGTTGACACCATCGATCTCTACTATTCGCACGTGGATGATCGGAACGCCCGTATAGAAGAATCGATGGAGGCCTTCGACCGGCTGGTCAAAGCGGGCAAGGTACGCCTCATCGGCGCGAGCAACTTTTTGGCGTGGCGGCTGGAGGAGGCGCGCTGGGTGAGCCAAACCCACGGCTGGGCCGAGTATTGCTGCATCCAGCAGCGCCACTCTTACATCCGTCCCAAGCCTGGGGCGAGTTTTGACCCTCAGATTGCGACCAACGTTGATCTGCTTGACTATTGCCGCGTTCGAGGCATCACGATGCTGGCCTATTCCCCACTGCTGAGCGGTGCCTACAGCCGCGACGATCGGGACTTTGCCAGCCAGTATCTGGGACCAGACACCGACGCCCGGGTCGCAGCCCTGCAAGCCGTTGCCAAGGAAGTGGGAGCCACCACCAACCAGGTCATCCTGGCGTGGATGGCGCAGAGCGATCCGGTCGTCTTACCGCTGGTGGGGACTAGCACAATGGAGCAGATGGAGAAGAACCTGGGCGCGCTGGAGATCGAGCTCAGCCCGGAGCAGATAGCCCGGCTGAATGACGCCTCAGCCTGACGACTCAGGACAAGTAGGAACAGCAGATCCCTTTGGGAGATCCCTTTCGGCTCCCACAGCCGGTAGTTGAACAAGAGGAGGATGATGCGAACGATTCTGCTCAACTTTGAACCAGGCACGATGTCAGAGTCAGACCTGGCCCAGATTCAGGCCCTGGCGCCCGACAAACGCTTACTGGAGACCCAAGACCGTGCCGAGATCGAAAGTGTGCTGGACGAGATCGAGATCGCGGCCGCCGGTTTCCCCCGCGACCTGCTCACCAAGGCGCGCAATCTGCGCTGGCTTCAGCAGTGGGGGGCTGGCGCCGACTGGCTGTTGCGCTATCCAGAGGCTGTCGACCTCGATTTTGTGCTCACCAACGTCTCCGGCGTGCACGCGATCCCCATCAGCGAGCACACCCTGGCGTTCCTGCTGGCCTTTGGCCGGGGATTTCACCTGGCGATACGCGCTCAGACGCGCCATGAGTGGTTCTCCTACGAAGAGCAGACGGGCCTGTTTGAGTTGGTGGGCAAGACAATGTTGCTCGTCGGCGTTGGCGCCATCGGCGAATGTACCGCGGAGGTGGCGACAGCGCTGGGCATGCGCGTGTTGGGCGTTCGGCGCAACCCATTGCTCTGCACACCCCACGTCGAGGCCACGTTCGGCCCCGACCGGTTGCTCGACCTGTTGCCCCAGGCCGACTTTGTCGTGCTGACGATCCCCCACACCGAGGAGACCCACGGGATGATTGGGGAGCCGGAACTGCGAGCGATGAAGCCGACGGCGTACTTGATCAACATCGGGCGCGGCGGCACGGTCCAAGAGGACGTCCTGATCCGGGCACTAGAGGAGGGCTGGATCGCTGGCGCAGGACTGGACGTGTTTGAGACGGAGCCGCTGCCGGACGACTCCCCGCTGTGGGATATGGAGAACGTCATCATCACTTGCCACTACGCCGGGGCCACTCCTCGCTACCACGAGCGCGCGATGGCTATCTTTTTGGACAATCTTCGCCGCTACAGAGATGATGAGCCGATGCGTAACGTGGTAGACAAGCGGATTGGGTATTAGGTCAGGTGGAAACGAGATGAAAGTACTAGGCATCAACGGAAGCCCACACGAGAATGGGAACACCGCATACGCGCTACGCTATGGGCTGTCGCTTCTGGATGAGGCGGGAGCTGAGATAGAGTACGTGGCCTTGGGCACGAGGAGGATCGAGGGTTGTCACGGCTGCCTCTCTTGCAGAGATGGCGAATGCGTCCACGACGACGACATGCCGTCGATACTGGACGGGATGCGACAATGCGACTGCCTGCTTCTGGCATCCCCGGTCTATATGGGGATGGTGAGCGGACAGATGAAGATGATGATGGATCGTACAGTCGTTCTGCGAGTGAGAGACAGATTCGAGTTGAGTGGCAAGATCGGCGCAGGCATCGCCTGTGGGGGATTCCGGAATGGCGGACAGGAACTGACCTTGCAGTGCATGCACACCTTCTTCCTACAACAGGACATGTGTGCCATCGCCGACGGGCCGCCGTTCAGCCACTCGGGCGCAGCCATCGTGGGCCAGGCAGAGGAAGATGAATTAGGATTGCAGACTGTAAGGAACATAACGGACAGGATACTGAAAGCATTGGGAGCATAGGAGAACACTATGGAATACCGCAGATTTGGAAAACTGGATTGGAAGGTTTCGGCGCTGGGTTTTGGGGCCATGCGACTGCCCGTCATCGGCGAGGATAGGTCCAAGATAGACGAGCAAGAGGCAACCAACATGCTTCACTATGCCATCGATCACGGCGTGAACTATGTCGACACGGCGTATCCCTACCACGATGGCAGCAGCGAGTTCTTCCTCGGACGAGCCCTACAGGGCGGATACCGGGAAAAGATCAAGCTGGCGACCAAGCTGCCCTGCTGGCTGGTCAAGTCCGCCGACGATTTCGACAAGTACCTCAACGAACAACTGCAGAGACTGCAGACCGACCACGTCGACTTTTACCTCCTGCACGGGCTGAACGGCACCCGGTGGCCCGAGATGCGCGATCTGGGCATTATGGAGCGGGCTGAGAAAGCGGTTGATGATGGACGTATCGGCCATATCTGCTTCTCGTTTCACGACAAGGTCGAGGTCTTCAAGGAGATCATTGATGGGTACGACAAGTGGACGATGAGCCAGATCCAGCACAACTATATGGATATCGAGAACCAAGCCGGCACCGAGGGGTTGCGATACGCTGCCTCCAAGGGATTGGCCGTCGTGATCATGGAGCCCATCTTGGGCGGCAGGCTCGTGGACCCGCCACGGACAGTCCAGGCCCTCTGGGCTCGTGCCCCGCAGCAACGCACGCCCGCCGACTGGGCGTTGCAGTGGCTGTGGAACCAGCCCGAGGTCTCGGTCGTGCTAAGCGGTATGAGCACCATGCAGCACGTAGAAGAGAACGTCGCCAGTGCTGCCGCGTCAGGCATAGGCACGCTGACCGGGGAGGAACTGGCGCTCGTCGATCGGGTGCGTGACAAATACGAGGAGCTCTGCCCCATTCCCTGCACCAAGTGCGAATACTGCATGCCCTGCCCTAATGGGGTCAACATTCCCAACAACTTTGAACTCTACAACCACGGACTGATGTACGACAAACCGGACTTCTCGCGCCATGCCTACAACGGTTGGTTCGCCGAGGCCGAGCGGGCGAACCAGTGCATCCAGTGCCGCGAGTGCGAGCCCAAGTGTCCGCAGTCCATCCCCATCAGCGAGTGGATGCCGCTCGTTCATAAGGTGCTCGGAGAGGGCGAGTCCTACGAGACGTGCCGCCTGCCCTGAGGGATGGCCAGTCAACTACCCCGCCGCAAGCGGCGGGGCTTGTCCCTGACCTCTAGCGATGTC
>CAYUIS010000211.1:0-5177 GCA_964444825.1 uncultured Anaerolineales bacterium
CAGCCCAACATCAACATCTGTGCAGTTGCCCGCGTTTCTCTCCCGTGTAGAACCAAGATCAGATGCTCGTGTCATAGGAGTGATCTCTGGCAGAGTAGTCTGGGCAGTCCTGCGACTCGAAGAGATCGCTGAGCCGGGTGAGGTGCTGGGACTGGGAGAAATGCAGGACCGGGTGGAGTTCTTAATAGATGGCAAGGCACTTGATGCTGAGGTCGCTTGGGGTCCTAAGCCAGGTGTTCTAGAGGTTGAAGTCATCGGAGATTTCGAGGTGGGACCAGGCAAACACGCAGCCACCGTTCGAGTGCGCACAACGTCAGGCGAGGTTCTGAAGCATAGCTGGACGTTCACGGTATTCGCTGAGGAGCCTAGAGTGCCCGACCTGCCGGAGGGATTGTGGTTTGTGCGTCCTTTGCCCCATAGCACTATTACTAAACAGGCCTACCAGCAGGAGCAATTGGTTGACTTCTTCCCTGTTGGTCCGTTGCAAAGTGGGGTCTGCGTTGGCATACTGCCCTACGAGTTGGCAAACCCTAATGAACTGTGCTTGGAGTGCGAGGATGCGCCGCGTAGGTATTCCATTGTTGCGCTTGATGGCACTCTCCTTGACAACAATGCAGCAAGACGGAGCCTCGGAGAGGGCGAAACTGTTGGACTCGACTATGCAAACGGAAAAACGGTAGAGGTGTGCTGCGCGACGGGTCATTATGAGTGTTATCTTGTGGATCTGGCCCCGGGCGAGCACGAGGCCACGGTTCGGCTGGTGCAGGCATCGGGAGAGGAGATAGAATATACCTGGCACTTCACAATCACGGAAGACTAGCGGATTGAGGAGAGATTCTACCCTTTGACAACAGAGGACTCTGGCTACGAACTTGGGGAGGCCAGAAAACAGAGCAGCACAACAAGCAAATAGTGGTTATCCTCCTCCGCCTCCCTTGGGTGTAATGATGCTATGCCAGCCCTGTCTCGACCTGTCAAACCATCTCCACATCCTGCTCGACCAGCGCCAGGATACCGATATGCAGCACCTGCGCCGCCTCCCGCTGGGCCTCGTTGAGCGTCCCGGCGTGCAACGAATCGACCAGTGCCAGCATCAGGCCGGGGTCGGGCGTGGCGCCGGCCTCGCGTTGTCCCATCCGCCCCTCGATATGGGCCATCGCCAGGTAGGTGTGGCTGGCGACGGTGGGCTCATACAACCTGGTGTACACCGGCGTGGTCTCCAAACGCTCGTGGTCCAGCACCTCCCCAGCGCTAGCTCCCATTTCGCTCAGCTCGGTGCCTTCCGATGCCCAATCGGGTCACGCGCTGAATTGACGGGGCCACCCTCTTGAAGTATACTGAGGGTGCATCAGAGCGATAGGAGCGACGAGATGGATACGACGGTGTCGGAGGCCATCATCGCTGGCCGTGGGGATCGTGCATGAGCACGTACTGCGTGGACACGAACGCGCTGGTGAAGCGCTACGTCGACGAAACCGGAAGCGGCCGGTCAGCATACGGAGGGAGGAGGTTATGATAAAGCTAGTGCGACCTATTGTGGAGGCGTTCTTCCTGGGCGAAACGCCCTACGCAGAGATGCGCCAAGAACCACGCTCAGCCCTGAGAGGCCTGACGATCATCGCCCTGGTGGGCGTGGTCGTGGCGGTGGTCGGCCTGATAGGAACGACGCTGGAATGGGCGACCACGCCCAAGATGAGCGCCGTCCAGGCGACCGTGCTCGAGGGCATCCAGGACATGGATTGGTACCGAGAGCTGAGGAGCGATCCCGAGTTCCGCCGCCAGTTCGAGCAATGGTACGAGCAGGGATGGCAGATCTTTCCCCGGCTGTTCGGCGCGCCGGACCTGGGTACGGCTGCGCTGAGGATCATCACGCTGCCGCTGGGCCTGGTCGTGGTGTGGGCCCTGTACGGCCTGGTGGCCCACCTCGTGGCGCGTATGCTCGGCGGGGAGGGTGATCTGGGCCAGACGTTAGGCTGCACCGCGCTGGCCGTCGCGCCCCAGATCCTGAACATCGCCACGTTCTTCCCCTACCTGCTCGTCGGCGGCGTGGTGGGCACGTGGACGCTCCTGTGCCGCTACGTGGCCCTGAAAGCGTGCCACCGCATGACGTGGGAGCGCACCCTGGCAGCGACGTTACTACCCTACGTCGCGTTTAGTCTGGTGATGGCCACCTTTGGCTGCCTGGCCGCCGCGGTGATTGGTATGTTTGTTGCGGGAGGTGCACAATGAGAGAGCTGCTTCAACTGGCTTGGGATGCCCTGCTGTTCCGAGACGCAGGGTACGCGCAACACGTCGCCCGCGCCGACGTGCTCAAGCGCGGGTTGGCGCTGCTGGTGGTGGTATCGCTGGCGGCGGGCCTGCTCTCACTCGTCACCGGCCTGGTGCGTGACCTGCGGCCGATGAGCGTCGAGGCACGTCGTGAAGAGGCGGAGCAGGGCCTGCAACAGTTCTTCCAGTCGCTGCGCCAAATGGGACAGTTCACCGACGTGCCGCCAGGTTTTGAGAGGCAGCTCACGGACTCGATCCGGTCCGGAATGGCGCTGGGCTTTGAGATTGAGGCCCTACCCACACGCCTGCCCAGACCAATCGGACGGCTGTTCACAAACCTGGGGAGCTTTCTGTCGTTGCCCTTTAGCCGTTTGGCAAGCTGGGCCGGCTACACGATCTGGGTGATACTGATCGCCAAGCTTCTGGGAGGCCGGGCGACGGTGTCTCAAACGCTGGGAGCGACCGCCCTGTACGCCGTGCCACACGTCCTGGGCATCCTGGACATCGTGCCCTGCCTGGGCGGGTTGCTGGGGCTGGTAGCGGCGATGTGGGGTATCGCCATCTACGTCAAGGCGCTGGCGGTCGCCAACGAGTTCAGCATCGGACGGGCCATCGCGGCGACGGTGGTACCCGCGCTGGCCGGTGCGGCGCTGGCACTGATGGGGTTGCTGTTCTTCCTCATCCTGGCCCTGGCAAGTGGGTGAGTTTGAGCCCAAGACTCGGCTCCAATAGAGCTGTGGCGGATTCGCAGGTGTTGCCACGCCTAGCCATTGGATAACCAGCCTGCCTGTGGTATAATCTGCGCAGGCACTCGAGGCAGCAGCGGGAGCAGACTATGAAGCCACCATTCGACCCGATCCTCATCCATATCACACCCGACTTTGGCGTCCACTGGTACGGGGTCCTGATCGTAACGGGCGTCCTATTGGGCGCGCTCTACGCCTCCTGGCGGGCCAAGCAAGATGGCGCGGACCCCGAGCACGTGTGGAACGCCCTCGTTGCCGCCATCATCCTGGCCATCATCGGCGCCCGGCTGTACCACGTCTTCTCTGAGCCACAGGGGGGCATGGTCGGATGGAGCTACTACCGCCAACATCCCGCCGAGATCTTCTACGTGTGGAAAGGAGGTCTGGGCATCTATGGCGGGATCGCTGGCGGCGTGCTAGGGGTGGTGATCTATGCCTGGCGGGCCAAGCTGCGCCCTCTGCAGTGGCTGGACTATGGGGCTCCGGGGATGGCGCTGGGTCAGGCCATCGGCCGCTGGGGCAACTTTTTCAACCAGGAGCTGTACGGGCCGCCCACCGGATCGGGATGGGGCCTGATCATCGATCCGCAGCACCGCATCGCTCCCTACGACAACTTGAGCGCATATCCCCCCGACACCCTGTTCCATCCCACCTTCCTGTACGAGTCGCTGTGGTCCCTCCTGCTGTTTGTCACCCTGGCGCTTTGCGCCCACAGGCTAAAGGACCGGCTGATGGAAGGTGACATCCTTATTGGGTATTTCATGGGCTACCCGCTGGGCCGCTTTTTTATCGAATACCTGCGCCCTGACGCATGGATGATCGGTCCCATCGCCGCTGCACAGTTGTTCTCTATCGTCTGTGTTGCCGGTGGTGCAGCGGTGTTGATCGTACGTCACGCCAGAGGTGGACCCAAGAATGTAGAACCAGACGTTTTCCCACCATCCTCTGAGACGACACCAAGCACAGAGCCAGAGCTCTAGTGCCTATCCTAGAATTGCTCCAGTCCCCGTCCTCGGGGACGAAAGAAACCCCCGAGACGGGGATTTGAGCGAGTTTACGGATAGATTTCTAGGATAACTCACGGCAAGACAGCACAACCTGGGGCTCCTTTTGTCCCGCGGAGGAGATACCGCAAGTGGCAAAATCAATGAGCAGGGGAGCAGCCCTTCATAGCCTTCAGCTTTGCGATAGCGAAGGGGACGTGAAGCGGAATCGCACCGTGGAGATAAGGGCCGCATTGGGAGAGAGCGAAGCATTAAAGCAGGCCCGCCGGGCGGTGGAGACGGCCCAGGCACGTGGCCAAAAGTGGGCCGTCCGGCAGCGGGACCTGGAACTGAAGATTCAAGGACTGGAGGACAAGATCTCTCGCTCCGAAAACCAGCTCTATGGCGGTGAAATCACGAACCCAAAAGAACTGGCAGATATCCAGGCAGAGGTCGCCTCGCTCCGGCGGCGGCGGCAGGCACTGGAGGACAAGTGTCTGGAGGCAATGATCGAGCGGGAGGAGGCAGAGGCCGAGGAGAATCAGGCTAAACATCAACTCGGCGAAACCGAGGCCCGCTGGTCGGCTGAGCAGGCGGATCTGATGTCGGAGCGACAGGCACTGGAGGAGAGGCTGGCAGAGCTCGAGCAGGAGCGCACGGGACTGCTGGACATTATCGGCGGTGACGATCTGGCGACCTATGAGAACCTGCGGCGCAGAAAGAGCGGGCTGGCGGTCACCCAGGCGAGAGATGATACGTGCGGCATATGTGGCTATGCCGTATCGCCTAATCTCAAATGGCAACTGCGCGATGAGGGCGTGGCCACCTGCAGCAACTGTGAGCGTATCATCGTGCGAATATGAGCAAAAAACCACGGCCTCCCCATCTCTGAGGAGGCCGTGGCTGCGAAAGGAGGGTAACCACAAACAGCCTTGATGTGGGTCTTTGAGGGCGGACACCCGTCCCAACATCACCACCATTGTAGTGTACAAGTGATCCCGGGTCAATAGTACTTGTGTACCAACCAGGCTCCACTGGTACCAATGTACTAGCTTATGCGGTGGCGGATTTAGGGCGATTGCATTTGGCTGACCACAGCTCCGAGCCCCGTCCTCGGGGCGCCTTGCGCGATGAGAATCCGCTGTTGTAGCCCGATTTCGTCAAGGCCGTCCTCGGGGAC
>CAYUIS010000212.1:0-4878 GCA_964444825.1 uncultured Anaerolineales bacterium
TCAACCGTGGCCTGGGACTTTAGGTGACTTTCAGTCACTCCCCAAGCCACCGGCTGAAAGCCGGTGGTAGTTGACTCTCCTTATCTCAACTACACTGCGATTTCCTACTTTGCTGCTGCCTCGAATGCGGCACGGATTTCCTCCATCCGCTTGCGGTTGACGCCAAAGTCATAATAAGGTAGCCTCGCGCTCGACCTGAAGTGGATCACCCCGGCCTCTTGATCGAGGGTAAGCTCGACGTCGTCCACGTATCCGATGCCTTTAGTGCGGAACTCGGCGTGAATGTAGGTCGGGTCATCTCGGATGATCTGGGTCCGCTCCATCGAGCGGATGATCTGCACGAGGGTTGCTTTTGCTTCCGCCGGGGACATCGTGTAGGGAATGGGGTCTATCTGGTGTCTTGGGTCCTGGCTCTGGGTAGAGACGCAGTTGGGGGAGTTGGGGCAAGGAGCCAGCTTGCCGTTCCTGACACCGAGGTTCGCGGGGCTCTTAACCACGCGGGCGAGTATGGCCATTACCGCGGTGATGACGATGGCCGCGATGCCAACACCGATCACCAAGCGGACGACGAAATCTCTGAATACGGTCACGTCACACCTCCCCTTGAACTCTCTTCGATTAGCTCTTGTCGCCGCCTACGATAAGCGACGATCGGCTGGTCTGCCTGGATAAGCTGTTCGCCTATCCTGAGCCCTGAAGGCTTGGGCTGCTGGGTCACGACCACGCGCCGATCCTGGTGGGCGATGTAGCGGTTCGAGGGCATCGCCAGCCAGTTGAACAGGTCTCGTAGCAGCGGCACGCGCAGGAACCGCTGGTAGAAGCGCAGGTAGAGCAGCGTATGCTCGTCGTCCACGGGGACGAAAGCTGCCAGAATGCGAGAATCCGTCGAGATGTGATTCTGCCACAGATTGGGAAAGATAAAGCCCAGCTTAAAGTCCCGCGTTGGGTCAGGCGTGATGTCCTTGGGCGAGCGCGGGGGCGTGCCATCGTCCACCCGATTGTAGACGTAAAAGGTGAACATGTCGTCGTCCACCCATTGGACGACCGGGCCATCCACCAGCGTTCGGTTTCCGCGCCCGATGGTGTTATAGTGGACGAAGGGCAGATGCGCCACGTCGAGCTGGTTCTCGATCACGCGGGAGTAGTGGGCGTCCCAGGGGTCGTAGGTTCTGCCGTAGGAAAAGCTCTCATCAAGGTCGTCGAAGAAGCGCGGGGGTGTCAGTTCCCCTGGCGGCTTCTCCCCCCACCAGATCCAGATAAAGCCGTGGGCTTCATAGGTGGGATAGCTATGAACCTTGAAACGCTCGGGAACGGACGTGTGTTTGCCGTTGGCCGGAATGCGTGTGACGCGACCCATAGTATCATACTCGAAACCGTGGAATGGGCATTGGAGATGACCGTTTTCCAGCACCTGACCCTTGCTGAGCTGGACGCCGCGATGTACGCACCTGTCACGCAGGCAGCTCACCTGGCCTGTCTCATCCCTCCAAAAGACCAACTTCTCGCCCATGCGCATAACGCCCACAGGCTGGCCCTTGACCTGGCTAGAGTCCATCACGACGTACCACTGGTTAGGTATCATCTCATTCTCCTCGATTCAACCCGTCGAGCAGGGTCAGGAGCTCCTCGTTGGGTGGGATGTCGCTCATCGAGTGACCGTAGTGAACGTAGCGCGCCTGGCCCGTCTTGTCCACGATCACCTGGGCCGGCATACGCCCCAGTTTGAATAACTTGATCTCCTGGCCGTACAGCTTGAGCACCGTGTGCTTGGGATCGGGCAACCCGACGAAGGGTAGGTTTTCCTTTTTCCAATACCTGGCAAACGCTGCCTCGTCCTCCGGGCCGATGACGATCACCTCGGTCTCTCGCTGGGCAAACTCGTCATAGTCGCGGCGCAACTGCCGCATGTGCCGGCGGCAGAACGGTCACGTGAATCCCCGGTTAAAGACCAGCACCACGTGTTTCTGCCCCCGATAGTCTGCTAATCGCACCGTCTGCCCGCGAAAATCTTGCAGGGCGAAATCCGGCGCTTGGACATGCAATTCCACTTTTGACATGGCTTCGCCTCCATCTCTCTAGAACCCTCGACGCTGCCCTGTCCACGGCGGTTCGGCATTTACCTCGAACTCCTCGACGCTCGGGCCCTTCAGGTGCTGGAGCCTCCACAGTCCGTAGATGTAGCTTAGTGCCAATAGAACGACGGTGGTCGGCCAGCCGGTGATTACGTTGACGATCGCCAGAGCTCCAGCTTGCGCACCCTGGAAGAGAAGGATCTGCAGCGCCAGCTTGAGCGCCGAGAAGACCATCCACGCCAGAGTCACCTCGGTGTAAGCAGGACGGACCTTGGGATGCCAGTACCAATTCAGGGGCCAGCGGCGGGCAAAGTAGCTCGTCCAGGCCACGAGGGGGCGGCCCACAAAGACACTGGCTCCGCACAGGATCACCGTCAGGCCTCCCGTGATGATGGTCGGCAGGAAGTATCCCTCTGCTCTGTCGAGCAGCTTGGCGATCAGAATGGCGAGCACTACACCCCCGAGACCACCGGCAGCGTACTTGAGGGACTGGCCTCTGCGGAAGCGAAGCGCAGCAATCAAAAGGGACAGGGCTACGGAGCTCCACATTGCGTAATCAAAGCCCAGTAGCGCATTGACGATCAGGAAGACGACCGGCGGAATCACCGAGTCGGCGAGGGTGCCTCGCCCCGCGAATACGGTGCGGAACTCTTCCACAAGTTCACGGAATCTGTCTGACTTCATATCCTCAGTTTCTCTGCCCTCAACGCTCATCACCCTCTTGCTGGTCACCCTTTGCCGTCACCTAGCAGATCCCGCAGCGCCGTTTCCGCCTCCGAGAAGCGGAAGGTAAAGCCCAGGTCCTGCAGGCGGTGGGGGATGGCTCGCTCCTGTGCCACCCTACTCCTGGCGTGCCGCCACGCACGCAAAGCCAACAGCGCCAGGACCGAGGTGCGTGCCAAAGACGGGGGTGATGTCCAGGGAGAGCAGTCCCTGTCCCTCGTTAGCCAGCAGGTGCTGGACCCGTTGGCGCAATTCGTCAGCCCTATCGAGGGCGTGGGTGTGTACCAGGGCCACTCTCTCCAGGGGCACCAGTTCATTGAGCAAAGCGATCAGGCGTTCGGTGGCGTGCTCGGTGGTGCGGACCCGCTCGGCCGTCGCGTTCCCCAGGTGCATCTTGAGCAACGGTTTCATCTGTAGCCAACTGCCAACGGTGGCTAGCACCCGGTTCATGCGCCCACTGCGCCGCAGGAACTCTAGGGTATCCAATGCGGCAAAGACGTGAGTGCGCGATCCCAGTTCCTCTAACATGGTCACGATTTCGTCCATTGGGCGGCCGTCGGCGGCAGCCTGCGCTGCGTACCATACGAGAAAGCCGGTGCCCATACTGAGCGATCCCGAGTCGACGACGGTCACTGGAACGGATGCTTCCTCCGCCGCCAGCCGTGCGGTGTTTACAGTTCCACTCAGGCTTTCAGAGATGTGGATGGAGAGGATCTCGGTCGCACCCTCGGCGGCCAACTGCTCGTAGACCTGTCCGAAGCGATGAGGTCCAGGGATGGCGGTCGTTGGAGCAGGGTCGCAATCGGGTAAACGGGTATAGAATTCTTCACGAGATAGTTCAACCCCGTCCAGGTAGCTCTCGTCGCCAAAGTTGATGTATAGGGGCACGACACTGATACCATATTCGCTGACGACGTCCGCCGGTAAATCGCAGGTTGAATCGGTCACGATCCTGATCGACATGGATACTCTCCTTGCCTCCTGGGCTGCCTTCTCAGATCACCAGGATAACGCCAAAGACAATCTCTACCACCACGCTGATGATGTTGGACCGCTCGACCGATCGATCGACGAACATCGATACTGCTCGGGTGGCCGCCACGACGAGATAGGCGATGCCCAGCATCTGGTATGCCGCCACGGCGTCCAGAATCAGAGGGGCAGCGCCGAGGGCAACGAAAAAGCCGCCCAGTATGGCCCGAATCTCGGTGATACCGCGGCCGCCGTCGGCCCGCAGCCCGGTAAAACCCTGCACCGACCGGGGGCGAATCAACGACACCAGGCCGGTCAAAATCGTGCCTATAGCTGCAATAACCTGTAGATAACGTAGAATCATGGTCCTTTTCCTTTCAAGTGATCGAGTCCCCTACACGTGATTGCGCAGCAGGAGCTCTTTTGGATACGGGTAAAGGTATACCTGCTGGTGTACCCAGTCGGGGACTGGGTGACGGCGCAGGTGGTGCTGCAACAGGGTCAGCGGCACGATCAGCGGCAGCAGACCCTTTCGATAGTCCTCGATGTAGGCCAGCAACTCTTCCTTGTCCTGACGAGATAACTCATCCCTGAGGAAGCCCATCACGTGTTGCAGGACGTTGGTGTGTTTGCCCGGCGAGGTCATCACCTGAAGCCCTTCCATCAGAGAATGGCTATACTCCTCAGTCAGCTCATCCCACACAAGCGTCCCGGCCTGGGATACGAGCCGGCCCATCTCCCGGTAATGGGATGGGCTGTGGGCCATCAAGGTCAGCTTGTAGGCGGTGTGGAATCGAACCAGTCCGCCGGGGGTTGGATCCTGCTCCATCAGATTTTGCCAGCGGTAATAGGCAAAGACCCGATCGATAAAGCTCTCCCGCAAACGCATATCGTGCAGGCGGCCCTCCTCCTCGAGCGGGAGCAAGGGGAAACGCTCTTTCACCTCGCGAGGAAAGATACCCGTGCCGATTTTGCTGGGCATACCTGCCTCGGTGTAGACCTTTACCCGATACAGACCCGAGGAAGGTGAATCCTTCTTAAAGATAAAGCCGTGCAACTTGATCTCGGCCAGTTGCTCCAGGCGCTCTCTTGCCCAGGCCTGCATACGCTC
>CAYUIS010000213.1:0-4874 GCA_964444825.1 uncultured Anaerolineales bacterium
GTCCTGGAAAGCCGTGCTCCGCCGGCTGGTTGACCGGCTGATGCCCCGTAGCTAGGCACTTGTCCAAAAACAACTTGGCATCTCTGTCGCCATTCTACCCCCAACCGGCGCCAGAAAGTGCGGAGTTATTGATGGACAAGTATTAGGAATTCGCTCTGGATCATCTGCGGTTGGCCCGCTGCAGTTGAATACCCGCACAACCCGGGCGGTCGAACCACGCCGGTCCCCTGGCAAAGCGCCCCTCAAAAGTTTATCAGTACACATACATACAGGTTGCGTTTCAATCCGGGTGATGTTATACTCGTCTGTTAAGGAGGGATGGATGCTTTTTCAACGACGACCTACTCTGTCTGCCCTCATTGCGGCAATGCTCCTACTGATCGGCTGCGCCTCTCGGGTGGTCACTGTCACGGTGACCACACCACCGGAGACGATCATCGTCACGGCTACACCTGAGCCACCAGTCCCCCCTACCCCTCAACCGCCACAGCTCAAAACGCTCACCGTCTGCCTGGTGGGTGAACCCGACACTCTGTATCTCTACGGGGGTTCCAGGTTAACATCCACACAGCACGTGATGGAGGCGATCTACGACGGCCCCATCGACTATGTTGACTACGCCTACCAGCCGGTGATCCTCCAAAAGATTCCCAGTATCGCTGATGGTGACGCGCTCACCCGCACTACACAGGTGCGGGCGGGCAGCCGGGTGGTTAGCGCCGATGGCAACGTCGTCGAACTGGCGGAGGGTATGCGGATCCGTCCCACCGGCTGCTATGGTGACGACTGCGCCGTCGAGTTCGACGGGGAAACACTGTGGATGGAGAGAATGGAGGTCACGTTCGCGCTGCGGGAGGATATAACCTGGTCGGATGGCCAACCCCTCACGATGACTGATTCCCTCTACGCATTCCAGGTCGCCTCCGACCCGGCGACGCCTGGCAACCGCTACCTGGCGGAGCGCACGGCTCGCTATCGTGTAAAAGACGATTACCACGTACAGTGGGTAGGCGTGCCGGGTTTTCGTACGCCCACCTACGCGCTAAACTTTTTCGCCCCGCTACCCCGCCATCAACTGGAAGGACGTGAGCCCGCCGAGCTATTGCAGGCCGAAGAAACCCGGCGCCGTCCCCTGGGCTGGGGTCCGTTTGTCGTCGATGAGTGGTCGCCGGGTGAGCGGATCGTCCTCTCCCGCAACCCCCACTACTATCGCCTGCACGAAGGGCTCCCCTATCTGGATCAGGTGATATTCGAATTCTACACCAATGCACCCGAGGTAGCTGCCGGTCTTTTATCAGGCGATTGCGACGTAGGGACCCACGATGCCGACTTTGAACAGTCGGTGCCCCTGCTGGTAGAGGCTGAGGAGCGCGGCTTGCTCAACGTGGTCTCTACCATCAACAATGGATGGGAGCACATCGACTTTGGCATCGACCCGGTGTCCGGCTACGCCCGCCCCGGCTTCTTTGGGGACCTCCGGGTGCGCCAGGCGATCGTTCAGTGCATCGATCGCCAGGCGATCGTGGACGAGATCGCGTACGGGAACAGTGTTGTCCCGGATAGCTACCTGCCGCCCGGACATCCGCTCTATGCCGGGACCTACTTGTTGCACTGGGGTCACAATCCACCAGCAGGCCGTGCTTTGCTGGAAGAAGTCGGCTGGCTCGACAACGACGAGAACGGGGTGCGAGAGGCCCGTGGCGTGCGGGGGATCCCCGCAGGCACGCCGTTCGAAGTGACGCTGTTGACATCTTCGGACAGCCCAGCCTCACAGCAGGTCGCCCGCATCATCAAAGCCCACCTGGCAGACTGCGGGATTCGTCTCAACCTGGAGACTCGCCCTTCGTGGGAACTGTTCGCCGACGGGCCTGAGGGGCCTCTCTTCGGTCGGCAGTTCGACATGGTCGAGACGGCGTGGTGGTTCGACGTCGTCCCTCTGTGCGGGCACTATATGACGTCCGAGATCCCGGATATTGAACGCTGGTATGGGGACAATATCACCGGCTATGCCAATCCTGACTATGACGCTATTTGCCAGGCAGCACTCCAGGCGCTGCCCGGCACCCCGGAATACAACGAGTACCACAAACAGACGCAGGTCATCTTTTCCGAGGAACTGCCCGCAATCCCGCTTTTTATGTGGCTCCGAGTCGCCGTCGTTGGGTCAAATGTGCTCAACTTTGGGCTGGACTCGACGTCACCAAGCGAGTTGTGGATCATCGAGACGCTTGATGTGGAATAAACCATCCGTGGATCACAAAAGACGAACTTGTGTATGCCCGAACAGAGACGTATAATGCGCGTAGACGCTCTCGTGGTCGTCAGGTGATAGCGAGATGAACGAAAGCCAACTGCTGGCAGATCCCCGGGTCCTCGTCGTCGAGGATGACGACGCCATGGTGGAATTGATGCAACACGTGCTGTCGCTGGTTCGCTGCGACGTGACCGTGGCCCGCTCCGGCGAACAAGCCCTCACGATCCTGCACGAGGAAGCAGGGGCAGGCCATGAGATCGATCTCGTGTTGCTGGACATTCTGGTGCCAGGTATGGACGGCTACGAGGTGGTTGCTCGCGTCAAGGCCGACCCCGTGCTCCGCGACACGGCCATCATCATGACCACGGCCCTCAACTCGGTCAGCGACAAGACGTTGGGCCTGGGATTGGGGGCCGACGACTATCTCACCAAGCCGTTCGATCCCCAGGAACTGCTGGCACGGATCGACGCCGTTATGCGCATCCGCCGCAGCGAGCAGGCGGCCCGCCGGCGGAATGAGGAGCTCTCCGCCCTCATCGAGATCAACCGCGTCGTCACCTCGAGTTTGGAACTCGACCAGGTGCTGGAGGCGACGATACGGGGCATTGGCGAGATACTACACGTCGAGGCCGGGTCTCTGGTCATGGTGGATGAGGAGACGGGGGATCTGGTCTTTCGCAAGACATTCAGTCCAGAGCGGGGGTGGTCCACCGGCCGGACAGCCCGGCCCGGCGAGGGCATCGTCGGCTACGTGGTCAGGACCGGGAATCCCAGGCTAGCCAACGACGTCGAGCGCGACCCACACTTCTCATCAGATGTGGACGAGGAGCCTGGCGTCACCTCTCAGGCCGTGCTCTGCGTGCCGCTCAAGATCCGCGATCGGGTTCTCGGTGCTATCCAGGTGATCAACAAACTGAATGGCGTGTTCACTGAGCCGGACCTGGAGCTACTCCAGGCTATGGCGGCCTCTGTTGCGGTGGCGGTGGACAACGCCGGTCTGTACAGCGAGCTGGCGGACTTTGCCGGCGAGTTGGAGCGGTCTCAAGCACAGCTTGTGCAAGCCGAAAAGATGGCGGCCATTGGACGTCTGGCGGCCTCTGTTGCGCACGAGATCAACAATCCCCTTCAGGCAATCCACAACAGCCTGCACCTGAGCCTGCACCAGCGCCTTGAAGGGGACAGACGGAGGGAGTACCTCAGTATGGCGCAGTCCGAGGTACAGCGGTTGATCGAAATCGTCCAGCGTATGCTGGATTTCTATAGACCTTCGCGCGGCGGGATGGTGCCAACCGACATCAACGACATTGCAGAAGGCGTGCTGGCTTTGGCTCACAAGCGGCTCCAGCACGGCGGTATCTCCGTAGAGACCAACCTTTGTCCAGACCTGCCCCCAGTGCCAATGGTGTCCGATCAGATCACCCAAGTGGGCCTGAACATCGTCATCAATGCGATTGATGCGATGCCTTCCGGCGGGAGCCTGCGACTGGAGACCAGGCTCTCGGAGGACGAGGATTGGGTCCTGATGCGCTTTCACGACACCGGACCGGGCATGTCGCCCGAGCAGGTGGCCAATCTGTTTGAACCCTTTTACACCACCAAGTCAGATGGAACCGGGCTCGGGTTGGCCATTAGCTATGGGATCATTGAGCGTCACGGCGGGGAGATCGAGGTCACCAGTCAGCCTGGTGAGGGAGCGACGTTTGCTGTCAAACTGCCTTTGCACCCCCGCGTCACATAGAGCAGTACGTTAACCAGGTGAACAAATCACGTAGCGAGGGTCAAGAAATGGCGGCGCAGGATTGGACGACAAGCGTAATGGTAGTGGATGACGAGGCTGTGGCTCGCGTCTCTCTGGCAGAGATTCTGAGGCTGGAAGGCTATCAGGTCGCCACGGCCGCCAGCGGAGAAGAAGCTCTGAGCCTGCTGAACAAAAGCGGACCCTTTGACCTGATGGTGCTTGACATCAAAATGCCCGGTATGGATGGGCTCCAAGTGACCAAACAGGTCCGGGCTCAGTCTCCCGGCACGGTGGTCATTCTGTTGACCGCCTTTGCGACGTTAGAGACCGCGATCCAGGCCATTCAGAACGGCGCACACGACTACTTGCTCAAGCCCTGTCCAATCCCACAGATCTTGGAAAGCGTGCGCAAGGGCCTGGCCAAACGCCAGCAGGAGCAGCAACGCCAACACCTGGTCAGCAAGTTGCAACGGACCCTCTCAGAGTTGGTGACGGTGGAAGGGACAGAAGTGGTCGAGGAAGCGACGTCCCCCCAGCCCAGTCGTTTTGTCCAGGTGCGCGACGTATTGGTCGACCGTCAGAAGCACGTCGCTATCCTGCGAGGGCAGTCGCTTGACCTGACCCCTACCGAGTTCAAGATACTGGTCTGTCTGCTAGAGACCCCCGACCAGGTCTGGAGCCCCCAGGAATTGGTGCGGCGCGCCCAGGGGTACGAGACCGATGCCTGGGGCGCACGGGCCATTGTGCGCGTCCACATTCGCCGCCTGCGAAAGAAAATGGAAAACGACCCCTCCGACCCCAAGTACATACTCAACGTGCGTGGTGTGGGCTATATGCTCTCAAGTGGAAGCCACGGCGCAGAATAGCCAAGAACCTATCCGT
>CAYUIS010000214.1:0-4630 GCA_964444825.1 uncultured Anaerolineales bacterium
TTATCTTTTGAGTGAACGAACGCCCTTCGGTAAGGTTTTCATTTGACTTGACACGCAATAGGTGCAACGCATCTCGATCAGGTGGTGGTTATTCGAATATCACATCGAATACTGAGGATTTGGCGAATGGAAACTGATAATTCGGTGATTCCTCCTGATTCGGCATTATATCTGGGCATCCAGGTGCATCGCACAAAAGCAGGTGCAACGCACCTTATCGAATCACGTATTGGATCAAGAAATCGCGGGCGAAACGAACGCAGAAGAATAGGAGGACGACGCCCGCCGCCAGTGACACGTAACGAAGGTATTCGCGCCGGAGGAGGCGGCGACCATGGTGGATCACGGCGGTGAGAACAGAAAAGAACAGGCCGACGCCGATGAGGATGCCCAGGCTGAGCAGCAGGCCCTGACCGACGGAAGCGCGGCTGGCGGCCAGGTCAACGCCCATAATGCCGGTCCATATCAGGAGGATGGCCGGATTGGATATGGTGAGCAGGATCCCTGGGACAAAGTGCTGAGTGGGGTTGGCACGCTCATCGAGGTCGATCTCGGCCTCGGGATGCAAAAAGTCCTTGATGGAGATGTAGGCGAGATAGGCGAGGACGGCGACGCCAAGGGCGGTCAGCAGGGCGTTGAATGCGGGCAACTCGGTGAGGAACGAAAGACCAGCGACGACGAGCAGGAGAAAGAGGATCAGAGCGGCCATTGTGCCCAGGCAGAAGGCAGCGGCCGATTGCCAGCCCTCGCGGGTGCCACGGCGGATGATCTCGACGTTGGTGGGGCCGATAGGAGCGGTGATGGATAAGCCCAAGATGATACCGCGGATGATGGTGTTCATTCAGATCTGAAAGGACGGGCGGATAGCATGAATCACATCCAGCAACACCTGGAGCAGCCGCCGCCGCTCGCACCACATCACCAACTCCCGCGCCTTGGACTTTTTTCCCTCCCGGCCAGGTCATCATACGAAATGTGATATGGCTCGGACAGCGCCGCGTTGAGCTGTGGCACAAGATCTCTGAGCTCAGTCTCGGTAAAGTGACGGACGATTGCCCGGAACAGCGAGGCCGTAAACTGCCGGCTATAGTTCGCCTTGGGGGCGCTGGTGGGGATAGCCACAGCGTGATCAGTGCCGCAGTAGGTGCACCTAACGACGCTTGATCCCTAATCCCGCACGCTCAAGGGCGCGCCGCAGCTCTGGCAAGTCAAGGGGCTGGTCATCTGCGTGTCTCTCCCTGTATCATCAAGACCCGGCGTAGTCAATGCTGAGCGGGGTCAAAAGCTGGGTCGTGTAGGCCCAGTGGAGCTCGACGAGCTGGCGCATATGGAGCAGGTCGTGGGCCACCCAGGAGGCCATCACGTCGCCCGCCGTGATGGGTCCGAAAGGGGCCTGGTAGGTCGCGCGCCAGTTGGGAGAGGGCAGGCCCTGCAGCCAGCCGAGAGACTCTTGACGGGCCGCTAAAAAGTTCTCCAGGGACAGGGCAGGGTCCCGCTCGTTGTATCGGCGCTCCACTACCCAGCCCTCTGGGTCGATGCTGGGCCGGGGTTCGTCGGGCCGATGGAGAGCGAGGTCCAGCATCACACGAAAGTCCTCCCGTTCCTCATCAAAAAGGTGGTTGACCACCTCCAGGATCGACCAGGCGGTCGGGTCAGGCCGCCAGCGGGCCTGCTCGTCGGAGACGCTCTCTGCGAGGGCACGGATCCTACGGGCATTGGCGAGCAGAAGGGAGACGAATTGGTCAAGTTCCATGATTAGCTCCAGTGTTCTTGCCATCGTTCGGGCAGCAGTACCTCAAGCAGAAGGGTCCGCTCTGAACCGAGAATGACCTGCGTCTTTAGGTTACGTCGATCGATCTGATACAACAGCTCTCGGCATCGGCTGCAGGGGGGAATGAGTTTTCCATCGGACGCAACGGCGACGACTTTGGTGACCTGCGTCTCCCCCTGGGTGATCATATGGGCAATGGCGCTGTGTTCGGGGCAGAATCCGACGCCGCAGGCCGCCGAGATGCTGACGCCCACGTAGACGTTGTCGTCGGGCGTCAGCAGAGCGGCACTGACCTCGCCGACGACACACTCTTCCGTGATCTGTCGGCAATTTAGCGCCGCTTTGGCCTGCTCAATCAGGTGCGAGTTGTGCACGGGTTTCTCCTTCTGGGCCTGGCTCGTGTTTCCGAGACGCCATCGGCACAGGCGGCCTAGATTCTACCTCGAAGCTGCCTGGAATGCAAAGTCGGTGAGGCAGCATTCTTGAAGACGAGATCGGAGTAGAGGGGCAACTGACCTCACACGACTTTACCGCGATGGCTCTAGCACGCTTTGAGTGGGGACAAGAAACTGCCCACGGGTCTCTCCGTCAGTGGCACCATATGGTCGCAGCGCCTGACGACGACCTCCCCATCTGTGAGAAATTCTCCCAGGCGCTGGGCCTCGGCGTGCACCTGTTCCAGGAGGTCGCTCTTTATGGTCTCAAGGAGCAGGTATCTCATTTCTGCCGGGTCGCCCGCCGCGAAATCCCAGACCCCGACAACCCGGCCATCCACCAGGATGGTCGAGGTGACATTCCCAACGCGGTCAAAGATACGGTCGGCGTAGCCAGGGCTCAGGTATCTGGCGCGCTCCTTGTAGCCCATCAAGTATGGATCGAGGGGCGGCAGCAGGTTGACCACGGGGGCAGGGGCGTACTCCCCACCGTCGAGCCGCTGCTGATCCGAACGCAGCATAATCGAATCTGCGGCGAACCCTGGAACACTGGTCGTGACTATATCACCCTGGAGATCCTCCAGCGCTCTGCGGGCTTTGGTCTTGCCCAGCCCCATCCACCACACCAGGTCGGTCTCTGTCGCGGGGCCGAAGGCAGCGAGGTACCGCTTGACCAGCAGCGCGATGGCCTCTGCCTCACTGTAGAGGTGGAGATCGACGTCGGGAAAGTAGGCACGGAAGGGCGCATAGTGATGTGTCTTGTCTCTCCATCCCCGTGCAGGTCGCCCCCTGATCAGCAGACCCTGGTCACACATCAAATACAACAGCGCCGAGACGTCCAGACCCTCCGCCTGGGCTCCCAGGCTGGCTTTGATGGCCGGGGTCGTTTTCTCTTGGCCCTCCAGCATAGCCAGGATCGCTCGGGACATCTCGTCGTATAACTCGTGCGAGATGCCGCGGCCCTCCGCATAGCGGCGGGAGGCCTTTTCGACAAAACGCCGGGTGGCGTTATACACAACGGGGAGCATATCGGCGGGGTGGATGTAGATGGTTTTCCTCACACACCGAATCTTGCCCAGGTTTCGTCTCTCGTAGAGATGGTGTTCCAGGTGATCCCTGGCGAAGCTGGATGCCCGGGCGAACAGGGAGAGATAGGGCGTGGTACTGTTGGTGGCGTGGAGTCCAGCAATGTCCCCGGTGATCTGAACGAGGTCGCCGGTCTTGGACTCTGGGGTGAGATGCTGCTTGTGCAGCACAAAGCGGTTGACTTTTTCCAGCCGTGGGCTTTTGCTCATCTGCTGTGGGTGTCTTGCGGTCGTACGGTCAGGGGGCTACGTGCGCCCTCGGGGGCGAGCGTAGGCCAGCAAACTGTCCTCGTGCAGCAGCCACACCCCGCTCACTTTTCGCGCTTCGACCACGCCCTCCCGCGCCAGCCAGCGGATGTGCTCGACGGTGTAATCGGTCAGATCGCTCGCTTCCTCGGTGCCTATCCAGCCGTGGCGGTAAGCCAAAAGAACCTCCTGATCAAAAAGCCAGCGGCGGCCCTCCTTTTGTGACCTGACCCTACCCTCGTTCGCCAAGCGGCGCAGGAATCTGGACCCGTATCCGGTCAGGTCGATGCCCTCGCCGGTGGTGATCCAGATGGTGTCGGCATCGGTGTCGAAAGGGATATCGCTCAGGTCGATGTCGGGGCGGATCTCTTCGATGGTCCGAATGAGCTTGGGCAAGCGATTTCGTTGCCTAAAGTAGGTGATCAGCTCCCTGGCTTTGTCGGCTCTGGTTTCACCAGGGAGATCGTTATAGTTCACGTCCAGGTCGAAGCAGAGGTCGCGCAGGTCGCCCTCGTCTAGCCGCTCGACCAGGGTGCGCCGCAGCCGGGCCAGCATTTCTTGATCCATCTCTCACCCCCATAGCCAGGGTTATGTGGTGAGGGCTAGTATACGCGAAAAACGAGACAGGTCAACACGCCGCACGCACCTGGTCGTTGCTCACATCTCACCGCAGAGACGCGGAGAACGCAGAGAAAGAGAGAATATGGCCTAAACTTTGGGGGAAGGGCACGATCTCGTAACCGTCAGGTTGGTTTTTCATTCGCTCTCTCGCTATCCATCTCGGCCTCCACCTTGTCGCTGAACACGCCCGACCACCATCCGCCGCAGCGGACCCAGCCCTCCCTCTCCCGACCCTGTGCGTCGCGAACCCTGACGCGGTAAATGACCTGCGCCCTTGATGACCACAGGAAAGGGCCTTTCCGGAACATACGGTGTTCCGCGTGCAATAGCTGAAAGTGGTTCTCGGCCGCCCACTGGTTCAGAAGGTGTTTGGACCTGATGACAAGGACATAGATGTACAAACCGGCGGCAGCCAAGCCTAGCAGGATGACGATTGTCCCGACCGTATCTGATGACATATTTCCCTCCTATGG
>CAYUIS010000215.1:0-4269 GCA_964444825.1 uncultured Anaerolineales bacterium
GGCGAGTTACGAGGACAGATCTCTGCTATGGCCATCGCGGCCGCGCAAAAGATCGTCGGTGAGACAATGGATGAAAAGCGCCAACAATCCCTGGTCGAGTCCTTCTTCAGCGGCATCCACGAAGGTCGAGTGGAGGTTCTGCCGGAAGGGGTCGAGAGCAGGGCGGGTGAACCTGTCACCATCACCAGCGCGATACCGCTGACTGATGAGCAGCAAGTGGTCATCCAGCGCGACCTGGCTTCACGCCTGGGAGAGGAAGGGGCGATTAACTTCCACGTGGATCCACGCATCCTGGGAGGGCTGGTCGTGCGCGTGGGTGACCGGGTGGTGGACGGCAGTGCTGCCGGACAACTGGAGCGTTTGCATCAGTCGTTGACCTAGTCGGCGCTGCGGCCTGAACGACCACGAGTTTCAAATCCAACAGGAGTAGTCCGCATCAGCTTGCGGGCTGCTCCTGTGTGTTTAGGGTATGTGTTCTGGCGGGAGGCAGAATGCAACTGAACGATCTTGTCGCCGCTTTGCCGGCCGTTACTGACCAGATAGGAGACAACGTCGAGATCGGCAGAATCGTCGCCGATTCTCGCCGCGTGCGCCCCGGCGATCTCTTTGTCGCCATCCCAGGCGTCAATGTGGATGGCCATCGTTTTATCCCCCAGGCGGTGAAGGACGGCGCAGGTGCCATCGTCGGCGAACTCGATCCCGGAAAACTCCCCCACCTAGACGAGGACAGGGTGGCCTACGTGCGCGTCCCTGATGCCCGGGAGGCCTGGGGGTGGCTGTGCGCCGCCTGGCATGGCTTCCCCTCTCGAAAGATGGCGCTGGTCGGGGTTACGGGCACCGACGGGAAGACAACGACCGTGAACCTGATCTACAACATCCTGCTCGCTGCCGGGATCAAAGCCGGCATGGTCAGCACGGTGAACGCCCGCATCGGCGAAGAGGAGAGCGAAACCGGTCTCCACACCACAACCCCCGACCCACCCGACGTACAGCGGTACCTAGCGCGTATGGTCCAGGCTGGAACCACCCACGCGGTACTCGAAGTCACGTCGCACGGGCTGGCCCAAAACCGCGTGGCAGGATGTGAGTTTGACGTTGCCACAGTGACCAACATCACCCACGAGCACCTCGACTTTCACGGATCGCTGGCCGCCTACCAGGAGGCCAAGACCAGACTCTTCCAGCGCTTAGCGAACTCGCTGCGCAAACCGAATGTGCCCAAGGTGGCGGTGCTGAACCGTGACGATGACTCCTATCGCTATCTGATCCCTCTCCCAGCCGACCGGCAAGTCGTCTATGGGATGACACACCCCACCGATGTGACGGCTTCCGACGTTCGCTTCGCCCCTGACAGGACCCACTTCATCCTGCATACCCCTACCGGAAAAGCGCCCATCGAGACCACGCTTGTGGGTGCGTACAACGTCAGCAATGTGCTGGCAGCAGCCTCGACGGGGATAGCCTTGGGGATCGAGCTGGATCCTATCCGCGCGGGAGTGGCCGCCTTACAAGCCATCCCGGGGCGTATGGAGCGCATCAAAGAAGGACAAGACTACCTTGCCATTGTGGACTTTGCCCACACCCCCAACGCGCTCCAACGAGCCCTGGAGACAGCTCGCACGATGACGAGTGATGGAGGTCGGGTCATAGCCGTGTTTGGCTGCGCAGGGCTGCGCGATCGGGAGAAGCGGATGATGATGGGGAACATTGCCGGAGAAATGGCTGACCTGGTGGTGATCACGGCCGAAGATCCTCGCACCGAAAGCCTGGATGAAATCATCGCCGAGAGCGTCGTGGCGGCGACGGCCACGGGGAAACGGGAGGGTGTGGACTTGTGGCGTGTGCGCGATCGAGGCGATGCGATCTTGCTGGCGTGTGAAATGGCCCGGCCGGGCGACGTGGTTATCTCCTGCGGGAAGGGCCACGAGCAAAGTATGTGTTTCGGCACGACCGAGTACCCCTGGGACGACCGAGAGGCCATGAGACGAGCACTCCAGGGCAAGACACTGGACACGTTGCCGACGGCGAAACACGAGCCCCATAAAGGGGTTGGCGACAGTGAAGCAGAGGATTGAGCTATGCCATATGCAGAATCCAGCGCGGGCAAGCTGTTCTACACGGTGAGTCACTCCATCCCAGAAGGACCAACGCTGTTGCTGGTGCATGGAGCTGGAGGCACACGGCTGCATTGGCCTGCGGAACTGCGCCGCCTGTCAAGCGCCACCGTCTACACCCTCGATCTACCCGGGCATGGGCGATCAGAGGGATCGGGATATGATCATATCGAACGCTACGCGGAGGCGGTGGTCGCCCTGATGGACTGGGTCGGAATCGAAAAGGGTGTCATCGTCGGGCATTCTATGGGAGGCGCAATCGCCCAGACGATGGCCTTGACCCACGCCGACCATGTCGCTGGCCTGGTACTGGTAGCGACCGGGGCGCGGCTGCGCGTGTTCCCCGCCATCCTGGAGGGCATTCGTAGCAACTTTGAAGCAGCAACGGCCCTGATTACGCTCTCTGCGTGGTCAACCGAGACATCGCCGAGACTGACGGAACTGGGCAAGCAAACCTTGCTCAAGACCGGACCTGATGTGCTCCTGGCAGACTTTCGCGCCTGCGACAGGTTCGACATGATAAAGTGTCTAGACCAGATTCGCGTCCCCACACTGGTCGTGGCAGGTTCAGCCGACCAACTCACCCCTGTCAAGTATGCACGTTTCCTGGCCGAGCACATCCCTGATGCCCGGCTCAAGATTGTCGAGAATGCAGGTCACATGGTGATGCTGGAACGGCCGGAGGTAGTAGAACTGGCAATGCAGCAATTCATTGAGGAAACGATGGCCCAGACTTCCCACAGCAAAAGCGGCGGGCCAATCTAGGGCCACACAGCGCCCGCGTCCCAGGTCGATGCCCTATTAGTAGGTCTCCATCTCTGCCATTCTTGCGAATAGCTCAAGATACTGCTCGTTATTCTCGGTCTGCCGAAGAAGACGGAGCAACTCCTGCATAGCCTTGGAGATACTATAGCCTGAACCCTGAGATTCCACAAAACGCTGTCGCATCATCCAGATCTTTTGCAGCGTATCTTCGTCGATCAACAACTCTTCCCGGCGGGTCATGGAGCGCTCGATGTCAAAGGCGGGGAAAACCCGGTGCTCCTGGAGCCTGCGGCTCAGATGGAGCTCCATATTGCCGGTGCCCTTGAATTCCTCATAGATCATATCATCCATGCGGCTGCCCGTATCGACCAGGCAGGTAGCGATTATGGTGAGGCTACCCCCTTCCTCGATGTTTCGGGCCGCGCCAAAGAAATGCTTGGGAGGATAGAGCGCGGCAGGATCGAGTCCACCCGAAAGGGTCCGACCACTGGGCTGCACGACCAAGTTGTAGGCTCGGGAGAGCCGAGTGATGCTGTCGAGAAGGATGGCGACATCCCGCCTATCCTCCACCAACCGCTTGGCACGAGCCAGTGCCAGTTCAGCCACCTTTGCATGGCTCTTGACCGGCTCGTCAAAGGTCGAGCTGATAACCTCGGCATCCACCGAACGATCCATATCGGTGACCTCCTCAGGACGCTCACCGATCAGGACCACCATCAAGTGGACCTCAGGATGGCTTGCTGTGATACCATTGGCTATCCGTTTGAGCACGGTGGTCTTTCCTGCCATTGGTGGGGAGACGATGAGCCCGCGCTGCCCCTTGCCAATCGGCGCAATCATGCTCAGCAGGCGCGTCGTTATGTTACCCGAGTTCTCCAACTCAAAGCGCTCATCGGGAAAGATCGGTGTCTGCACCTCAAATGGGGGTCGCCGCTTAGCCGCCTCCGGGTCCATCGCGTTGACGGCTTCCACGCGCAGGAGACTAAAGTACTTTTCGTTCTCCTTTGGCGGACGCACCTGGCCAACCACCATATCACCGGTGCGCAGTCCAAAGCGACGGATCTGGGACTGCGAGACGTACACATCCTCAGGTCCAGGCTTGTAGTGGTTGCAGCGCAGATAGCCTTTGCTGTCATCGATAATGTCGAGGATGCCACCACCGAATCTCAAGCCCTCTCGCTCTGCCTTGGCCCGCAGTATCCGCAGGATCAGGTCCTCCTTCTTCAACCGACTGAAGCCAGAGATTTCCCATTCCTTGGCCAGCTCACGTAATTCGGCCAGCGTCCTGACCTCTAGGCTAGCCATATCTATTTGCTTAAAGTTGTTCTCATTCATTTGCCTACTTCCTTACACCCCTGTTCTGTCTGATTATTTGTGATGAAGAGTGCCT
>CAYUIS010000216.1:0-2725 GCA_964444825.1 uncultured Anaerolineales bacterium
ATCACAGCCTGTTCCTCATCGCCAGCGTAGCCGGTATCCTCGGCCACCGGTCCGTGGTCGGCGTTTTTGTACCGGATGGGATTGGTGTGATTTAACTCATCGGTGAATGCCTGAGTCAGCACTTTGCCATCCATATACGTGGGGAGGGCAAGTCCCATATAGTGAAGCAGGGTGGGAACGACGTCGAGCATACTGGCCTCATCCATCCTCAAGCCCTGACGTACGCCCGACCCGTGGAGAATAAGCACGCCGACCATATGGTGGTGACCGGTCTGTCCCACACTGGGCTCGATGATCTGGTTCGAGCCAAACTCGGCGTGCCCAAATGAAACGTACCGGGCTCGGTCGGTGTGGAGGATCAGGTCGGGCAGGCGGTCAGTGCTGCTCCCTCTAAAGATCTCCTCTCGCCTGTAGACCTGCTGTACGACCTGGCTGCCGTCGACCGGATCGCGCAGTGCCAGGGCAGAGGCAGCGATTCGATCTCTCAGGGTGTCGTATTCATCGGCGGTCACCATCCCTTGAGGCCGCTGACCGCGTACGTTCAAATAGACCTGACCAAAGTTGCCGACGGAGAAGGCCCTCGTCCTGGCCCAATCCACATCATCGAAGGACAAGAAAATGCGCCGCAGCATACCCCGGCCCCGGCCCCGTTTTACGTTCTTTCGCATACTGCTCAGACGTAGTCTCGTTACCCACTTCAGAGCGTTGATGGGCGTTGCCCCCACACGAAATGCCAGGCGCTTGATCAGACTTTGGGGGGAACGACGAAACTTGAGCAGACCCTGTTCCGCCAGCCAGTTGTTGATATGAAAGAACTTGTGGAACGGACCAAAGCCGTGATCGGACAGGACGACGGTCAGTCCGTTGTCGGGGACCAGGGCAACCATATCCCCAAGGAGGCGATCTACCGTCTCGTAATAATCGAATATGTCTGGCATAACGGCGGCGGCCATGTCAGGATCGTGCCGGGGGTGGGTTTTGTCTAGCAGGTGCCAGACCTCGTGCTGCAGGTTGTCGGTGGTCTCGAACACGTAGACAAAAAAGTCCCACGGTTTGTTCTGTAGCAGATATTTGACGGCGCGGGCGCGCGCCGTCTCCATATCCTTGACCGCTTGTACAAACCGGCGTGGATCTGTGCCCCGCCCTTTCTCAGACATATGCAGAGGGAACGGGCCAACAGCGCTCTCGATCTCCTCCTGCAGTGAGGCTGGGTACGTATACTGACTGTCGGCGCTAGGGGTGAGGAAGGAACAGACCATAAAGCCGTTGACCGGGTTGGGTGGATACGTCATAGGCATACTGACCACGCCTACCTGACCCCCAGCCTGGCCGACGATATCCCACACGGCGGGTACTGCACAGGTGTGGCTGTTGCTCACCTTTATGTCGTAGCCGCTTGGGGCGGGATACGTGAAATCAATGACGCCGTGCTGACCGGGATTGGTACCTGTGAAGAAGGATGGCCAGGCAGAAGCAGAAACCGGCGGGATGGTGGAACGCAGACGGGCACTGGCTCCCTCGGCCATTAGCCGAGCCAGGTTGGGAAAGCGCCCTTCGTCTATCCAGGGTTGTATGAGGTCAAAGGTGATACCGTCGAGCCCAAAGACGGCGGTTTTCCTCTTGATCATGGCTCTGCTCTGTCAGTTTGCGATGCTCGGCCAATACTGCCCAGGCTCTTGATGCCGTAGAGTGCGCCACCGATCAGTCCTGTGCTCACGCGAAGGAGATAGAAAGCCAACGACATGGCGATTGCGCTGGCGTCTGGTACACCGACAGGAACGAACAGCAGTTGGTAGACCCCCTCGCGCATACCAAGCCCATTGAAAGAGAGAGGCAGTAGGTTGACGATGGAGATGATGGGCACAAAAAGGAGGAACAGATAGAATGGAAGCGGTACCGAGAGGGCCTGTGCGATGGTGTACTGAATGGCGACGAGTCCCAAGGTAAAGGGCAGGTTGATGAGCAAGGCTCTGACCAATGTGGACAGCGGGTACCGCTGGACCGTGTCAGTCAGCTCTTGCACTTTTGGGTGAGCGGTGAGACGCCGGGCAAACGGCAGCAGCGACGACAGGTGGCGAAGCGGGTCCCCCCAGCGCACGACGGCAAACGCCATGGGCGTGCCAAAGCTGATCAACGCGATACTCCCAAGGAGCGCTGGGGGCAAGTTGAGGTTGGCACCGGACCAGCCCAACCATACCCGTATACTGTTCCAGAGCAGGACCAACACCGCGAGGAGCGACGATCCCATCAGACCGGTCAACCGGTCCATGATGACCGAGCTGAGCGCCTCTACACCCTGACCGCGTTGCTGGTGCAGACTGACAACTTTGACGATGTCGCCACCAAAACCGGAGGGAATAAAGTTGTTGAAAAAGAAGCCCAGGAAATAGAGGTACAGCAGGTGCCAAAACGACGCTCTGTCATCCAGGACTCTCAGAAGGGTGAACCATCGATAGGTGCGCAAAACCATGTTGACGATAAATAAGATAAAGGCAGGCAGGTACCATGCCCAGTCGATGTCCGCCAGTGTGCCGGCGATTTGATCGAGCCCGGCACGGCTGACGAGCCATATCAACAAGACCAAGCTGAGCAGTAGCTGTAGAATCCCACGGATTCTCTTGTCTCTGAGCACGGGCGGGATTATTACACAGTTTAGGTGTTTAGGCAAGCCATTGCCGTTGTCAGGGACAGAGGATGGCGACGGATTACAAATCTGGTTGAAGTT